>JAFKGG010000132.1 GCA_017307915.1 Burkholderiales bacterium
CGCGCGGCGGCATGCCGCCGGCCCGTTTCTGCGACATCCTGCTCGGCGGCCTGGCGCCTGATGGCGGCCTGGTGCTGCCCGAGCGTTATCCGTCGATCGACGACGCCACGCTGAGCGCGTGGCGCTCGCTGTCGTACCCGCAGCTCGCGTTCGAGATTCTGCGGCTGTTCGCCGACGACATCCCGGCCGATGATCTGCGCGCGCTGGTCGAGCGCACCTACACCGCCGAGGTGTTCGGCTCGGCCGACATCACGCCGCTGGCGCGGCTCGAAGACGGCCTGTATCTGCTGCGGCTTTCCAATGGCCCGACGCTGGCGTTCAAGGACGTGGCGATGCAGTTGCTGGGCCACCTGTTCGAATACGTGCTGGCGCGCCAGCAGCGTTCGCTGAACATCATCGGCGCCACCTCGGGCGATACCGGCAGCGCCGCCGAGTACGCGATGCGCGGCCGCCGCGGCGTGCGCGTGTTCATGCTGTCGCCGCACGCCCGCATGAGCCCGTTCCAGACGGCGCAGATGTTCTCGCTGCGCGACGCCAACATCTTCAACATCGCCGTGCAGGGCGTGTTCGACGACTGCCAGGACATGGTCAAGGCGGTGTCCAACGATCTGCGCTTCAAGGAGCGCTATTCGATCGGCACCGTCAATTCGATCAACTGGGCGCGCGTCGTGGCGCAGGTGGTCTACTACTTCAAGGGTTATTTCGCGGCGACCACGTCGAACAGCGAGCGCGTGTCGTTCGCCGTGCCCTCGGGCAACTTCGGCAACGTGCTGGCCGGCCACATTGCGCGCAGCATGGGCCTGCCGATCGCGCGGCTGGTGGTGGCGACCAACGAAAACGACGTGCTCGACGAATTCTTCCGCACCGGCAGCTACCGGCCGCGCGCCACCGCCGACACATACCAGACCAGCAGCCCGTCGATGGACATCTCCAAGGCGTCCAACTTCGAGCGCTTCGTGCACGATCTGCTGGGCGGCGACAAGGCGCGCGTGGCGGCGCTGTGGCGCGACGTGGAAAGCGGCGGCGCCTTCGACCTGGCCGGCACCCCCGAGTTCGCGCGCTTGCCGCAGCTCGGCTTCGTGTCGGGCAGCAGCCGGCACAGCGACCGGCTGGCGACGATCCGCGCCACGGCCGAGCGTTACGGCGTGGTGGTGGATACGCACACCGCCGACGGCCTGCACGTGGCCGCTTCGTATCGCGACCCCGGCGTGCCGATGATCTGCCTGGAAACCGCGCAGCCGGCCAAGTTCGCCGACACGATCCGCGAAGCGATCGGCCGCGAGCCGCGCCGTCCGGCGGGCTTCGACGGCATCGAGACCAAAGCGCAGCGCTTTGCGCTGATGCCGGCTGACGCGGGCATGCTCAAGCGCTACGTGGCCGAGCATTGCGCCGACGCAAGCTGAGCAGGCCGGAACGAGCCGATCATCGCGGTTTTTTGATCACCCATGCCTGACCGCCCGATGTCGGTCGGCCAGTGGCTGCTGCTGCTGGCCTGCAGCGCCAGCTTTGCCAGTTCGATCCTGCTGAACAAGATCCTGGTCGGGCAACTGCCGCCGTTCACGCTGGCCGCATTGCGCGTGCTGCTGGCCATGCCGCTGGGACTGGCGATGCTGTTCGCGCTGGGCCGGCGCTTGCCGCGCGCTGCCGGCGATCGTCGCATCGTGCTGCTGGCCTCGCTGGGCGTCATCGTGGTGCCGTATTGCGCGCTGGCGATCGGCCAGCAGACCATCTCCAGCGGCCTGTCGGGCATTCTGTATTCGACGATGCCGCTGTTCACGCTGTTGATCGCGCACGCCGTGCTGCACGACGAGCGCCTGGGCGCAGTCAAGCTGGCCGGCATCGGCTTGGGCATGCTGGGCGTGATCAGCGTCATCGGGCCGTCGCTGCTGAGCGGGCTGGGCGCGCATGCAGTGGCCGAGCTGATCACGCTGTGCGGGCCGTTCGCCTATGCGGTGGGCACGGTGCTGATGCGGCGTGCGCGCCATATCGATCCGGTGGCGATGACCGCCGGCATGTTCGTCGCCGCCTGCTTCGTGCTGCTGCCGCTGGCGCTGATCATCGAGCAGCCCTGGCATTTGCGCGGCGATGCCGCGCTGGTGGGCGGACTGGTCGCATTGTCGATCTTCGGCACCATTCTGCCGGCGGCGTTGAACTACCTGCTGGTGCAGCGCGTCGGTGCCACGCGGGCCTCGATCGCGATGTTCCTGATGCCGGTGATCGCCGTGTTCCTGGGCGCGGCCCTGCTCGGTGAGCGGCTGGGGCCGGGGGCCTTCGTCGGACTGGCGCTGATCCTGGCGGCTGCGGTGCTGGTGACGCGCGTGCCGCGGCGCGGCTCGGCCGAGGCTGAGAACGAGGCCGACAAGGCGACGATACAAGTCCGCTGAATCTCGGCCTGTCATCGATTGCCGGCACCCCCATCGTGGGCTCGCCGATCGGCGCTACACTGTCAGATTGACTTGGCATTGCAGACTCCGTCGGGTGAATCGCATCGCATGAGGGTGATCGGCTTCGCAGGATATTCCGGCGCCGGCAAGACGACGCTGATCGAGCAGGTGGTCGCGCGGCTGGCTGCGCGCGGCCAGCGCGTGGCGGTGCTCAAGCATGCGCATCACGAGTTCGACGTCGACCAGCCGGGCAAGGATTCCTGGCGCCATCGCGCCGCCGGGGCTGCCGAGGTGCTGGTCAGCTCAGGCCGGCGCTGGGCGCTGATGCATGAGCTGCGCGGCGCGCCCGAGCCGCCGCTGGACGAGCTGCTGGCCCGTTTTTCGCCCTGCGACCTGGTGATCGTCGAGGGCCATAAGCACGCGCCGATCCCCAAGATCGAGGTGCACCGGCCGGCGCTGGGCAAGCCGTTGCTGCATCCCGACGACTCGGCGATCATCGCGGTGGCCAGCGACGCACCGCTTTCCACGACGTTGCCGCGGCTCGACCTGAACCAGCCCGATGCGGTGGTCGAATTCATCCGGCACTACTTCGAGACTCGCCATGAAACCCGCTCTGCTGTCCTTCGATGAGGCCCTGGCCGCGCTGCTGGGCCATGCGCATCCGCCGGTCGGTGTCGAAGTGCTCGACACGGCCGCGGCCGACGGCCGCGTGCTGGCCGAAGACATCCGCTCGGCGCTGGACGTGCCGCCGCGCGACAATACGTCGATGGACGGCTACGCGGTGCGCGCGGCCGACCTGGCCGGCGCCTCGGCCGAGCGGCCGCTGCGGCTGCCGGTGTCGCAGCGCATCGCCGCCGGCCACGTCGGCGAGCCGCTGCTGGCCGGCACGGTGGCGCGCATCTTCACCGGTGCGCTGATTCCCGACGGCGCCGATGCCGTCGTCATGCAGGAAGCGGTGCGGGTCGACGGCGACGTCGCTGTTTTCAGTGGCCCGGTTGCCGCCGGCGAATGGGTCCGGCGCCGCGGCGAAGACATCGCCGCCGGCAGCGTCATCCTGCCGGCCGGTACGCTGCTCGACCCGCAGGCCTGCGGGCTGGCGGCGTCGGTGGGCTGTGCGCGGCTGCCGGTGCGCCGCCGGCTGCGCGTGGCCTGCTTCTTCACCGGCGACGAGCTGGCGATGCCGGGCGAGCCGCTGCGGCCCGGCGCCATCTATAACAGCAACCGCTTCGTGCTCAATGCGCTGCTGCGCCGGCTGGGCTGCGAGGTCAACGACCTGGGCATCGTGCCCGATTCGCTCGAAGCCACGCGCCGGGCACTGCGCGAAGCAGCCGCCGGCAATGACCTGATCGTGACCTCGGGCGGCGTGTCGGTCGGCGACGAAGACCACGTACGGCCGGCGGTGCAGGCCGAAGGCTCGATCACGATGTGGCAGGTGGCGATCAAGCCGGGCAAGCCGCTGGCCTATGGCACGGTGCGCCGCGGCTCGCAGGAGGGCGACGCTGCCCATTTCATCGGCCTGCCGGGCAATCCGGTATCGTCGTTCGTCACTTTCCTGCTGTTCGTGCGCCCGTTCATCCGGCGCTTGCAGGCTGCGGTCGACACCGGCCCTGCGGCCTGGCCTCTGCGCGCCGATTTCGACTGGCCGCGGCCCGACAAGCGCCGCGAGTTCCTGCGCGTGCGCCTGAACGAGCAAGGCGGGCTCGACCTGTTCCCCAATCAGAGCTCGGGCGTGCTGACCTCGACCGTGTGGGCCGACGGCCTGCTCGACAATCCGCCGAACCAGCCGATCGCGCGCGGCGACGTCGTGCGCTTCCTGCCGCTGGCCGGCCTGCTCGGCTGATGCGAGGCCGGCGATGAAGCGCGTACAGATCCTGTATTTCGCCGGCCTGCGCGAAGCGCTGGGCACGGCGCGCGAAACCGCCGAGCTGCCGGCCGCCGTGAGCACGGTGGGCCAGTTGCGCGGCTGGTTGCGCGAACGCGGCGGTGCCTGGGCCGAGCAACTGGCCGAGGGCAGGGCGGTGCGCATGGCGGTCGACCAGGTGATGGCCGACGCCGACGCGCCGCTGCGCGAGAATGCCGAAGTGGCGTTCTTTCCCCCCGTGACCGGAGGCTGAGCAATGCGCGTGCGCGTGCAGCAGCAGGATTTCGACGCCGGCGCCGAACTGGCCGCGCTGCGCGCCGGCGATGCGCGCGTGGGCGCGGTCGCGGCGTTCATCGGCACCGTGCGCGACGTCAACGACGGCGCCGGCGTGGCCACGCTCACGCTTGAGCACTACCCGGGCATGACCGAACGCGCGCTCGAAGACATCTGCCGCCAGGCGCACGAACGCTGGGCGCTGTACGATACGCTGGTCATCCATCGCTACGGCCCGCTGCAACCCACCGACCAGATCGTGCTGGTCGGCGTCACCGCCGCGCATCGCGGCGCCGCCTTCGCGGCCTGCGAATTCATCATGGACTATCTGAAAACGCGCGCTCCCTTCTGGAAAAAGGAACAGACGCCGCAGGGTGAGCGCTGGGTCGAAGCGCGCGCCGCCGACGACGAGGCCGCCTCGCGATGGTGAGCGGCGTCAGCTTGCCGGCCGTGCGCCTGGCGATGGCTGGCCTGGCGGGAATGACGACGCGGCAACGCAGTTTCATGAGGGAACCCGGGCAATCGTGCGCGCAGCCATGACGCCGGCCGGCTTTGCCGCGGTGGCGCTTGGCGCGGTGCTGGGCGCCTGGCTGCGCTGGGCGCTGTCGCTGTGGCTCAATGCCGTGCACCCGACGATGCCCCTGGGTACCTGGGTGGCCAACCTGCTCGGCGGCCTGCTGATCGGTGCGGCCCTGGCTTGCCTGACGCGCCTGCCGGAACTCGATCCGCTGTGGCGGCTGTTTTTCGTCACCGGCTTTCTGGGCGCGCTGACCACCTTTTCCACCTTCTCGGCCGAATCGCTGCTGCTGTTGCAGCGGGGTGAATTCGGCTGGGCCTTCGTGCACAGCGCCGCGCACCTGGCCGGTGCGCTGCTGGCTGCCGTGCTGGGCTGGCGGCTGCTGGCGCCCTGATGCGCACACCCTTGGTTCTTTCCACCTCTGCGGCTCGATGAACACGCTCTCAGCTCCTTCCTGGCTCTGGATCGTCTGCACCATCGGCGCCTGCGCGGCCCAGACGCTGCGCAACGCCATGCAGCGCAGTCTGGTCGAGCGCGTCGGCACGGTCGGCGCCACGCACGTGCGCTTCCTGTTCGGCCTGCCGTTTGCGCTGCTGTTCCTGGCCGTCGTCGCGTCGGTCAGCGATTTCAGCGGCGTGCGACTCAGCGCTGCCTTCGCCGGCTGGGTGCTGGTCGGCGCGGCGACGCAGATCCTGGCCACTGCCTTGATGCTGGCCGCGATGCGCGAGCGCTCGTTCGTGGTCACGATTGCCTACACCAAGACCGAGCCGGTGCAGGTCGCGCTGTTCGGCGCCGTGTTCCTGGGCGAATACGTCGGTCCGCTGGCGATGGTGGCGATCGTGGTGGCCACCACGGGCGTGTGGCTGATGTCGGTGCCGGCAGGCGGCGCGCAGGCCTTCGGCCGCGGCTCGCTGCGGCCGGCGTTGCTGGGTATTGCCTCGGGCGCTTGCTTCGCGTTGTCGGCGGTGGGGTTTCGCGCGGCCATTCTGGCGCTGGGCGACGGCGGTTTCGTACCGCGCGCCACGCTCACGCTGGCCATCGGCCTGGTGCTGCAGACGCTGGCGCTGTCGGCCTGGCTGCTGTGGCGCGACCGTAGGGCGCTGGCCGAGATCATGCGCGCCTGGCGGCCGTCGGTGCTGGCCGGCATGATGGGCGCGCTGGCTTCGCAGATGTGGTTCCTGGCGTTCGCGCTGCAATCGGCGGCGGCGGTGCGCACGCTGGGCCTGGTCGAGATCTTGTTCGCGCAGATCGTCTCGCGCCGGCTGCTGTCGCAATCGTCGACGCGCCGCGAAGGCGGCGGCCTGCTGCTGGTGATCATCGGCGTGCTGGTGCTGCTGTCGGCCTGAGCCGGCGGGCTGGGCCTCGTGCGCCCGGTGCCTTGCCCCGCACCGGGCACGCCGGGCAAACCCGCGATCATTGACGCTGGCCCGCTGATCGTTCAATGTGACGGATGCGACAGGGGGCCTGCCCCCGGCGTCCGGCCCTGACGCACCGACGGTGCGGCAGCGTCCAGATACGAAGTCAGGACTTCATTCGAACAATAGGTCACAGGAGACCTCCATGAGTGTCACCGTCTCGTTGACGGTCAACGGCAAGCCCGTCACCGTCACCATCGATCCGCGAACCCTGCTGGTGCAACTGCTGCGCGAAAAGCTGCAGCTCACCGGCACGCACGTCGGTTGCGATACAGCCCAATGCGGCGCCTGTACCGTGCACATCGACGGTCGTGCCGTGAAATCCTGTTCGATGCTGGCCGTGCAGGCCGAGGGCTGTTCGGTCACCACGATCGAAGGGCTGGCGCCCAATGGTGAACTGCATCCGATGCAGCAGGCGTTTCGCGAATGCCATGCCTTGCAGTGCGGTTTCTGTACACCCGGCATGGTGATGTCGGCGGTGCAATTGCTGGCCGACTGTCCGCATCCGAGCAAGGAGCAGATCCGCGAAGGGCTGGAAGGCAACATCTCCCGCTGTACCGGCTATCACAACATCGTGCGCGCGATCGAGAAGGTCGCGGCGCAGGCCTAGGGAGGCGATCATGACTGACATGTCGAATTCGCCGATCGGCCAATCGCTGTTGCGGCGCGAAGACCAGCGCTTCCTGACCGGTGCCGGGCAGTACACCGACGACATCGTGCTGCCGGGGCAGACCTACGGCTACTTCCTGCGTTCGCCGCACGCGCATGCGCGCATCCGCTCGATCGACACCACGGCGGCGCGCGCTGCGCCCGGCGTGGTGGCCATCTTCACCGGCAGCGACATCGCCGAGTCGAAGATCGGCGGACTACCCTGCGGCTGGCTGATCCACAGCAAGGACGGCAGTCCGATGAAGGAGCCGCCGCATCCGATCATCGTCGCCGACAAGGCGCGTTACGTCGGCGACCAGGTGGCGCTGGTGGTGGCCGAAAGCGCCTTGCAGGCGCGCGACGCGGCCGAGCTGATCGAGGTCGACTACGAGGTGCTGCCGGCGGTGGCCGACACGGCCCGTGCCGACAAGGCGCTGGCGGCGGTGCACGACACGGTGTCCGACAACGTCTGCTACACCTGGGGGCATGGCGATGCTGCCGCGGTGCAGGCGGCGTTCGCGCAGGCCGCGCACGTCACCAAGCTGGAATTCGTCAACAACCGCCTGATCCCGAACGCGATGGAGCCGCGCGCTGCCAACGCGTCTTATGCGCGGCACGACGACAGCTATACGCTGTACGTGTCGAACCAGAACCCGCACGTCGAACGGCTGCTGATGGCCGCTTTCGTGCTGGGCATTCCCGAATCGAAGCTGCGCGTGGTGGCGCCCGACGTGGGCGGCGGCTTCGGCTCGAAGATCTTTCTGTATGCCGAGGAAACGGCGCTGGTGTGGGCCGCCAAACGCGTCGGCCGACCGATCAAGTGGACGGCCGAACGCAGTGAATCGTTCCTGACCGATGCGCACGGCCGCGATCACGTCACCACCGCCGAACTGGCGATGGATGCGCAAGGTAACTTCCTGGCCCTGCGCGTGGCCACCACGGCCAATCTTGGAGCGTACCTGTCGACCTTCGCCTCGTCGGTGCCGACCATTCTGTATGCGACGCTGCTGGCCGGCCAGTACAAGACGCCGGCCATCTATTGCGAAGTGAAGGCTGTGTTCACCAATACCGCTCCGGTCGACGCCTATCGCGGCGCCGGGCGGCCCGAGGCCACCTACGTCGTCGAGCGGATCGTCGAGCAGGCGGCGCGCGACATGAATCAGTCGCCGGCCGAGATCCGCCGGCGCAATTTCATCCGCAGCTTCCCGTATGCGACGCCAGTCGGGCTCACCTACGACACCGGCGACTACGAAGCCACGCTGGCCAAGGCCGAGAAGCTGGCCGACGTGGCCGGATTCGCCGCGCGCAAGGCTGAATCCGAGCGCCGCGGCAAGCTGCGCGGGCTCGGCTATTCGTGCTACATCGAGGCCTGCGGGCTGGCGCCGTCGAACATCGCAGGTGCGCTGGGTGCACGCGCCGGGCTGTTCGAAGCCGGCGAGGTGCGCGTGCATCCGACCGGCACGGTCACCGTGTTCACCGGCTCGCATTCACACGGCCAGGGCCACGAGACCACATTCGCGCAGGTGGTGGCCGGCAAGCTTGGCCTGCCGGTGGAAAACGTCGAGATCGTGCACGGCGACACCGGCCGCATCCCGTTCGGCATGGGCACTTACGGCTCGCGTTCGCTGGCGGTGGGCGGTACGGCGATCGTCAAGGCGGTCGACAAGGTGATCGACAAGGGTCGCAAGATCGCCGCGCATCTGCTGGAAGCGGCAGACGCCGACATCGTGTTCGAGAACGGCGAGTTCAAGGTGGCCGGCACCGACCGCAAGGTGCCGTTCGCGCAGGTGGCGCTGTCGGCCTACGTGCCGCACAACTACCCGCTGGACAAGCTCGAACCGGGGCTGAACGAAAACGCCTTCTACGATCCGACCAACTTCACTTATCCGGCCGGTTCGTACGTCTGCGAGGTGGAGATCGACCCCGATACCGGCGTCTACCGGGTGGAATCCTTCGTCGCCGTCGACGATTTCGGCAACATCGTCAACCCGATGATCGTCGAGGGGCAGGTGCACGGCGGGCTGGCGCAGGGGCTGGGCCAGGCGATGCTGGAAGGCGCCGTCTATGACAGCAGCGGCCAATTGCTGAACGGTTCGTTGCTCGATTATGCGATGCCGCGCGCCGACGATCTGCCCGACTTCAAGGTCGACACCTGCGTGACGCCATGCACGCACAATCCGCTCGGCGTGAAGGGCTGCGGCGAAGCCGGCGCGATCGGTTCGCCGGCGGCGCTGATCAACGCCCTGACCAATGCGCTGGGGGTGCGCGACCTGGCCATGCCGGCCACCCGTGAACGCGTCTGGCGCGCTGCCCGGCAGCACGCCTGAATACGGAGGAACACGATGTACGCATTCGAATATCAACGCCCGGCCGACCGCGCCGCGGCGATCGCGGCCGCTGCGGCCGACGATGCGCGTTACCTGGCCGGCGGCCAGAGCCTGGTGCAATCGATGCGCTTGCGGCTGGGCAACCCGGCCACGCTGATCGATCTGTCGGGCATGGCCGATTTGCGCGGAATCCGCCGCAACGGCGACACGCTGAGCATCGGCGCGATGACGCGGCACTCGGAAGTGGCGCGTTCCGCCGAAGTGCGCAGTGCCATCCCGGCGCTGGCCGTGCTGGCCGGCGGTATCGGTGACCAGATGGTGCGCAACATGGGCACCATCGGCGGTTCGCTGGCCAACAGCGACCCCGCTGCCTGCTATCCGGCCGGCGTGCTGGGCCTGGGCGCGACGATTCGCACCGACCGGCGCAGCATCGCGGCTGACGATTTCTTCATCGATCTGTTTACCACGGCACTGGAACCCGGCGAGCTGATCGTCGGTGTCGATTTTCCGGTGCCGGCGCGTGCCGGCTACGTGAAATTCAAGCAGCCGGCATCGCGTTTCGCGCTGATCGGCGTGTTCGTCAGCCAGAGCGCGGCCGGTGTGCGCGTGGCCGTCACCGGTGCCAAGGCCTGCGTCTATCGTGTGCCTGAGTTCGAACGTGCGCTGGCGGCGCGCTTCGAGCCCGAGGCGCTCGACGGCGTGGCGGTGAGCGCCGACGGGTTGAACGGCGATCTGCACGCCAGCGCCGAATACCGCGCGGCGATGATCAACGTGATGGCCAAGCGCGCCGTCGCGCAGGCGCTCGGGCGATAATCGATGGCATCGGCCGGGAGCATGTGTTCCCGGCCGTTTTCCTGCTTCTAGATGCAACAACAAGCCTTCCCCGTTTCCGTCGATGAAGTGCTGACCACGCTGGCGGCGCACGACTACGTCTGCGATCGGCGTCTCGCCACCGCGCTGTTCCTGGCCTTGCGGCTCGAACGCCCGCTGTTTCTCGAAGGCGAGGCCGGCGTGGGCAAGACCGAGCTGGCCAAGACGCTGGCAGCGGTACTGTCGGCGCCGCTGATCCGGCTGCAGTGCTATGAAGGGCTCGACATCGCGCAGGCCGCCTACGAATGGAACGTCGGCCGGCAGCTGGTGTCGATCCGGCTGGCCGAGGCGCTGCACGATGCCGACCGCAGCCATCTTGAACGCTCGCTGTACAGCCGCGACATGCTGATCGAGCGGCCGCTGCTGGCGGCGCTGTCGTCGCCGGTGCGGCCGGTGCTGCTGATCGACGAACTCGATCGCGCCGACGAACCCTTCGAGGCCTTCCTGCTCGAAGTGCTGGCCGAGAACCAGATCACGATCCCCGAGCTGGGCGCGATCCGCGCGCAGCGCCCGCCCTACGTCATCGTCACCTCGAACCGCACGCGCGAGATCCATGATGCGCTGAAGCGTCGCTGCCTGTATCACTGGGTCGATTTTCCCGATGCCGAGCGCGAGCTGGAAATCGTGCGCCGGCGTGTGCCGGGTATCGATCAGGTGCTGTCGCAGCAGGTGGTGGCGTTCGTGCAGCGCATGCGCGGCGTCGATCTGTTCAAGCAGCCCGGCGTGGCCGAAACCATCGACTGGACCAACGCGCTGGTGGCGCTCGATCGCATGCGGCTCGATCCCGACAGCGTGCGCGACACGCTGGGCGTGCTGCTGAAATACCAGGAAGACATCGAGCGCATGCAGGGCGGCGAGGCGCAGCGGATTCTCGATGAGGTGCGCGCGGCGATCGGCGGCGCGTGACGTGATGCCTGCGATGCCGGCCGAAACGGTGCCGAATGCGCGGCCCGCGCTGCTGGCCGAGAACGTCATGCACTTCGTGCGCATCCTGCGCGCAGCGGGTCTTCCGGTCGGGCCCGAGCGCACGCTGATTGCACTGCGCGCGCTGGCGCTGGTCGGCGTGGCGCGCCGCGGCGATGTGCATGCGGCATTGAGCAGTGTGCTGATCGATCAGCGCGAACACCAGGCGCTGTTCGACGCTGCTTTCGAGGCCTTCTGGCAAGACCCCAAGACGCTGGATCGCATGCTGGCGACGCTGCTGCCGCGCATCGAAGGGCGCGGCAAGCGCGCGCCCCAGCCGCGTTCGGCGCGGCTCGACGAAGCGCTGGCCGGCACGCGAGCGCCGCCGACGCAGCGCGACCAGGGCGCGGCCAGCGACGAAGACCTCATCGAGATCGAAGCCGTGATGACCTGGTCGGATCGCGAACGGCTCGCCTCCCGCGATTTCGACTCGATGACGCGCGACGAATTCCTGCGCGCACGCCGGCTGGTCGAGCAGATGACGCTGCCGCTGCCGCCGATCACCACACGCCGCTACGAAACAGCGGCGCACGGCCGCACCGATCTGCGCGCCGCGCTGCGGCGCATGGGGCGCGACCCCTATCTGGCCGCGCCGCCGCTGCGCCGGCGCCGGCAGCGTCCGCCGCCGCTGGTGGTGCTGTGCGACGTGTCGGGTTCGATGGAGCGCTATGCGCGCATGCTGCTGCATTATGCGCATGCGCTGATGCGCCGCCATCGACGCATGTACGTGTTCA
>JAFKGG010000093.1 GCA_017307915.1 Burkholderiales bacterium
GTTGCTTCGCCGAAGTAGCGGCGTGGATTGCCGCACAGCGCGCAACTGCAGGGGGCGGGCGTGGCCAGCACCTTGCCTAAAGGCTTGCCGGCAGGCTTGCCGGCGTCCGATGCGGGATCACGACCCTGCGTCCGGTAGAACTGCCGGATGGCTTTCAGGCGCGCGCGATGATGACGGCGCAGGGCGCGGGCTTCGGGAGATAGAGGAGCAAACTTGGGCATGGCGTGTGTCGAGGCGGATGCGAAGTCGCCTGCGCACGCAGCATAGCTCGATTGCACTGCGTGCGAAAGCGCCAGGGTGAAAACGCCCTGGCGCAGCGGCCTCAGCCCAGCGCCTGGCTCAGATCGGCGATCAGATCCTCGGAGGCCTCGATGCCGCAGGCCAGCCGCACCAGGTCGGGTTCGACGCCGGCGGCGCGCATCTGCGCTTCGTCCAGCGTGCCGGCCCACATCGCGGCGGCGTGCACGGCCAGCGATTCGACGCCGCCCAGGCTCACCGCATGCGTGAACAGGCGCAGCCGCGACACGAACTCGGCGGTGGCGGCATAGCCGCCGCGCACCTGGATCGACAGCACGCCGCCGAAACCGCTCATCTGCGCACGCGCCAGCGCGTGCTGCGGATGGCCGGGCAAGCCCGGATAGTGAACGGCGGTGACGGCCGGGTGCTGTTCGAGGAAGCGGGCGACGGCGAGCGCATTGGCGTTGGCGCGCGCCACGCGCAGGGGCAGCGTGCGCATGCCGCGCAACAGCAGCCAGGCATCGAAGGCGCCGAGTGTGCTGCCCAGCGCGATCGAGGTTTCCCAGACGCGCTCGACCAGCGCTTCGCTGCCCACGACGGCGCCTGCGATCAGATCGTGATGCCCGCCCAGGTACTTGGTGGCGCTGTGCACCACCAGATCGATGCCGTGCGCAAGCGGCTGCTGGTTCAGCGGCGTGGCAAAGGTATTGTCCGCGACGCTGATCGCACCGGCGCGGCGCGCCGCCTCGGCGACGGCGCGCAGATCGGTCAGCGCCATCGTGGGATTCGACGGTGTCTCGACCATGACCAAGGCGGTGGCATCGGCTTCGATCGCGCGAATCATCGCTGCGGTATCCGCCTGTTCGACCAACTGCACCCGTACGCCGAAGCGCGGCAGCAGATCGCTGAACATCTTGCTGGTGCCCATGTAATGGCTGGTCTGGGCCACGGCCCGGCCGCCGTTGCGCAGCAGTCCGATCAGCACGGTCGAGATCGCACCCATGCCGCTGGCCGTCATCAAGGCCGTTTCGCCGCCTTCGAGCCGGGCGATCAGCCGTGCGACGCGCTCATGCGTGGGGTTGCCGTAGCGCGTGTAGAAGCGCGGATGCCGGGCGCGGCTGGACATGTCGGCAAAATCGGCCGGATCGCGCGCGGCATAGGTGACCGACATGTGGATCGGCGGCGCGAGCGCGGTTTCGTCGTCGCCGCGGCCGTCGCCGTGCACCAGCAGCGTGTCGGGACGCTCGGCGTCGATCGGCGTCGAGGCGGTAGGGGATGAAGAAGGCTTGGACATGATCTCAGCGGTGAGCGGCCGGCCGCAGCGCCGGCACCGGGAGGAAGGGGCAGGCAAGTAGAATGCCGGGATGAGTCTGACTGATCCCCAGCGGCATTCCCCGACTGCCGTCGGGTATTTCCTGCATTCGCCATGGATGATTTTAGCCTGCGCGCTGATCGTGCTGCTGCTGGCGATGGGCGTGCGCGCCACCTTCGGGCTGTTCATGCAGCCGATGGGGCTGGCACGCGGCTGGAGCCGTGAAGTGTTCTCGATCGC
>JAFKGG010000133.1 GCA_017307915.1 Burkholderiales bacterium
GAACATCGTGTTCAAGCCGGCGATCGAGCCGCAGGCCGGCGACACGCGCGAGATTTCCTCGCGGGCGATGCACATCATCGTCAGGTTGCCGTTGGGCCCGCCGTACTGCTCGGGCACCCACAGCTGCATCAGGCCCATCTCACCGAACAGACGCACCAGTTCGGTCGGAAAGCGGTCGGTTTCGTCGATCTCGGCCGCGATCGGCGCCACGTGCTTGGCGACCATCCGACGGATGCTGTCCTGGAAGGCCAGCTGCTCCTCGCTGAATTTCATCTCGTCTCCGGCGCCCTGTAGCGCACCCCATTGGTTGAACCATTGTAGATTTGCACAGAAACGCCGGCCGCGTCAAGTACGGCAAATCACCGAAGGGGATCATGAGGGAAAAGCCGGAGATGGGGCGCGTGCCCGGCGCACGAACTATGAACGCAGGCCGGCGCCGGCGATCAGCAATCGGCTCCGGAAAGCGATCGCAGGCAAGCCGCGGCGCAATGACGCGGGCGCCATCGACGGCGCCGCAACTGCCTCAGGGTTTGATCGAATCCACGCGCGACAGATAGCCGCGCTGCAGGCGCTTGAGCAAGGCCGTCATCTCGAGCACCGCGGCATCGGCATCGCGCGCGCGCAGATGCTTCAGGAGGCGCTTGCGCGACGGCACCACATAGGGATTTTCCCGCGCGCCGATCTGCCGGATGAAATGCGCCAGCAGCTCGATGACCGCGCTCATCATCACGACGATGATCGGGTTGCCGGTCATCCTGGCCAGCATCCGATGAAACTCGAGATGAACCGCCGAACGCCGCTCGAAATCACCGGCGCGTTCCGCCTCTTGGGCCTCGTGCACGTTGGCTTCGAGCGCGTCGAGTTCTTCCGCGCTGGCCAGACGGCAGGCTTCGCGCACCACGATTTCTTCGAGCCAGATGCGCGCCTGAGTGAGCTGCGCGGGCGTGATCGCGCCCAGATGATAGAGATCCTTCAGTCCGGCGATGACGGCGTCGCCGCTGCGCTCGCTGATGAAGGCGCCACCGTGTGCGCCCTTGTGCAAGCGCAGCAAACCCGCATGTTCGAGCAGGCGCAGCGCTTCGCGCAGCGTGTTGCGCGAAACGCCGAACTGCTCGGCCAGCGCCCGCTCCGACGGCAGCCGGTCGCCGACCTGCAAGCGCCCTTCGGCCAGATTGGCGCGGATCTGCGCCGCGATTTCCTCGAATGCGCGTGTCGAGTGAATCGCCTTGAACTCGGGAGTTTCCGACTTCGCCTGTGGTTCGGCGACGGTATCGTTGCGGGGTGTTCGGCGCTTTCGGGGGGCGGTCATTCGTTCGTCGCAGGCAGGCGGTTCATTGAGTCGTCGCCGGTTCATTGTAAGCGCGACTTACGCCCGCCCGTCGAGCCGGGCAGCACCGATCCCGGCCCGTCGCGGCCGGCGCTGCGACGATGCCGCTTCAAAAAACCTTCCGTTATAGGTTGCAAAAACAATCGTTTTAAAATCTAATGGCATCATTGAAGGAGTTCGCTTTTACAACTTTTCAGGAGACGCAGATGGCTTCCTCAGCCGCCGATGTTCCCACGCTCGAACAACTGCTGGCCCGCGCCGCCGAGCTGCGCCCGCTGATCCGCGCCCGCGCGCAGCAGACCGAAGACGCGCGCCGGGTGTCGGCCGAGGTCAGCGAAATGCTGGTCGATGCCGGACTGTATCGGGTGGTGCAGCCGCGCCGCTTCGGCGGCTATGAGTTCTCACTCGACGACCTGCGTCGGCTGGTGTTCGAAGTCGGCCAGGGCTGCGCCTCCACGGCCTGGTGCTACAGCCTGGGAGCAACCAACTCCTGGTTCGTCGGCATGTTCAGCGAAGAAGCCCAGCACGACGTCTGGGGCAACACGCCCGACGCGCTGATCGCCGGCTCGATCGCCCCCACCGGCACCATCCGGCGTGTCGACGGCGGCTTCACGATCAAGGGCCGCTGGGGCTTTGCCAGCAATTGCGACAACGCGCGCTGGCTCACGCTGGGCGGCATGCTCGACGAAGGCGACGGCAAGCCGCCCTACCCGACCTTCCTGCTGGTGCCCGACAGCCAATACACGATCATCCACAACTGGAACACAGTCGGGCTGGCCGGCACCGGCAGCAAAGACGTCACGATCGACGCGGAGGTGTTCGTGCCGGGACATCGCAGCGTCAGCTTCGCGCAGGCGCTTAACCAGGAAACGCCCGGCCTCGCGGTCAATCGCAATCCGATGTATCGGATCCCGTTTCTGTCCGGTTTTCCGCCGATGCTGGCCAACCCGGCCGTCACCGCGCTGCGTGGCGCGATCGACGAATTCCTCGAGACCGTGGCGCCACGCGCCACGCGCGGCGCGTTCACCGGCAGCGGTTCGACGCTGGCACAGTTCGGCCACGTGCAATCGGCGCTGGCCGAGGCCGAAGCCGCCGTCGATGCGGCGCAGCTCATCCTGGGGCGCGACCTGCGGCTGGCTGCCGAACTGTCCGAACGCGACGACAAGGTCAGCGTGGCGCAGCGCATCGAGTTCCGCCGCGGCCACGCCTACGCGGTACGCTTGTGCGTGGGCGCGATCAATGACCTGTACGATGTCGTCGGCGGCACCGGCATCAGCCTCAACAACGGCGTGCAGCGCGCCTGGCGCGACATCAACGCCGTGGCGCATCACATCAGCGTGAACTGGCATGCAGTGTCGACGATGTACGGGCAAATGCGCCTGGGCCTGCCACCACGCGGACAATATTGAACAGCCATGTCGCAAAGCCCTTCGCGCCGCCCGGCACTCTATGATCTGGAACGCTCGGTCGGCTATCTGCTGAACCGCGCCGCCAACATCGTCGCCGCACGCTTTGGCGACGAACTCAAGCAGCACGGCATCAACCTGCAGGGCTGGCGCATCCTGGCGGCGCTCAGCCATCAAGATCGGCAGTCGCTGACCGACTTGGCCAACCACACGGCGGCCGAGTTCTCATACCTGTCGCGCTCGGTGGCCAGCCTGGAAGCGCGCGGCCTGGTCGAACGCCTGCCCTCGGCGCTGGACAAACGCACCGTATTGATGTCGCTGACGCCGGCCGGCCGCGCACTGGTCGGCGCGCTGGCACCGCGCGGCGCTGCGATGGAAAAGCTGGCGCTGGCGGGCGTCTCGAGGGCCGACGCCAAGGTCACGCTGCAGACGCTGCGCGCCATCTATCACAACCTGGTCGACAGCGTCGACGACTCGGGCGCCGCCAACCGCAAGCTCACCGTGGCGCGCCGCGCCCGAAAACGGGCAACGAACGGCCACGAGAGCTGACCCGCGGCCGCCCGCCCTGCCCGGCGGCCGGCTTCAGTTGGTCTGCTTCAACTGCTCCAGAATCGCCGGATTCTCCAGCGTCGACACGTCCTGCGTGATTTCCTCGCCTTTGGCGATCACGCGCAGCAGCCGGCGCATGATCTTGCCCGAGCGGGTCTTGGGCAGGTTCTCGCCGAAGCGCAGTTCCTTCGGCTTGGCGATCGGCCCGATCTCCTTGCCGACCCAGTCGCGCAGCTCGCGCGCAATCTTGACGGCCGCCTCGCCACTGGGCCGCGCCTGCTTGAGCACGACGAAAGCCACCACTGCTTCGCCGGTCAGGTCGTCGGGCTTGCCGACCACCGCCGCCTCGGCCACCATCGGATTGGCCACCAGCGCCGATTCGATCTCCATCGTGCCAAGCCGGTGGCCCGAGACGTTGAGCACGTCGTCGATGCGGCCCATGATCCAGAAGTAGCCGTCCTGGTCGCGATGCGCGCCGTCGCCGGCCAGGTAGTAGCGGCCCTGGAAGTCGTCGGGATAGTAGGTCTTGCGATAGCGATCCGGATCGCCCCAGATGGTGCGCAGCATCGACGGCATCGGCTTCTTGATGACCAGGAAACCGCCCTTGCCCTTTTCGACGTCGTGGCCGGTTTCATCGACGATTGCGGCGATCACCCCAGGCAGCGGCATCGTGCACGAACCGGGCTTCAGCGCATGCACGCCAGGCAGCGGCGTAATCATGTGGCCGCCGGTTTCGGTCTGCCACCAGGTATCGACGACCGGGCAACGCGCGCCGCCCACGTTTTCGTAGTACCACATCCAGGCTTCGGGATTGATCGGCTCGCCCACCGACCCCAGCAGCCGCAGCGACGACAGATCGTAGCGGCGCGGATGATGGTCGGGCGAGGCCTCTCCGGCCTTGATCAGCGAGCGGATCGCGGTGGGCGCGGTATAGAAGATCGACACGCGGTGCCGCGCGATCATTTCCCAGAAACGGCCCGGATTCGGATGCGTGGGCACGCCCTCGAATACCAGTTCGGTGGCGCCGCAGGCCAGCGGCCCGTAGGTGATGTAAGTGTGCCCGGTCACCCAACCGATGTCGGCCGTGCACCAGAACAAATCATCGGGCTTGATGTCGAACACCCACTTCATCGTCAGCACGGCTTGCAGCAGGTAGCCGGCCGACGAGTGCTGCACGCCCTTGGGCTTGCCGGTGGAACCCGAGGTGTACAGGATGAACAGCGGGTGTTCGGCGCCGACCCATTCCGGTTCGCAGTCGTCGGCCTGGCCTTCGACCACCTGCCGCCAGTCGATGTCGCGGCCGGCCTGCATCGTTACGTCGCCGCCAGTGCGCCGATAGACGATCATCTTGCGGATCGATTCGCAGCCGCCCAAGGCCAAGGCCTCGTCGACGGCAGCCTTCAGCGGAATCCTGCGGCCGCCGCGCAGTTGCTCGTCGGCGGTGATGACCAGCGTGGCGCCGGCATCCTGGATGCGTTCCTGCAGGCTCTTGGCCGAGAAACCGCCAAACACCACTGAATGGATGATGCCCAGGCGCGCGCAGGCCTGCATCGCCACGACGCCTTCGATCGACATCGGCAGATAGATGATGGCGCGCTCACCACGCTTGTAGCCCAGCGCCTTCAGCCCATTGGCGAAGCGGCAGACGCGCTGATACAGCTCGCGGTAAGTGACCTTGGTGACGGCGCCGTCATCGGCCTCGAATACGATCGCCGTCTTGTGCTCCACCGGCGTTCCCAGGTGGCGATCCAGGCAGTTGTAGGAAACGTTCAGTTCGCCGTCTTCGAACCATTTGAAAAACGGCGGCTTGCTGTCATCCAGCGAGCGCGTGAAAGGCTTGTGCCAGCTCAGGTGCTCGCGGGCGCGGCGTGCCCAGAAACCCGCATGATCCTGTTCGGCTTCGGCGCACAGCGCCTCGTATTGTTCGATGCCGGACACCGTGGCCTGCCGGCGGAACGCATCGGGCGGCGGAAACAGTCTGGCTTCCTGCAACACCGATTCGATTTGAGCGGACATCGCCCTGCTCCTCTGCTGTTATGAAGTTTGATGCCTCGGTGCGGGCCCGCCGCCAATCTTGACGATTTGCTGACGATTCTGCACCGGCCGAGCCGGCGGAAACGCCGGTAGCGGTGTGTCGAGCACACCCGCCACCCGACGCCCCGCCAAGCGCGCCTGTCGCGTTTCAATAGGTTAGCGCCAAACGCGCATCAACAAGCGCGATCCCTGTCAAAAACCCTGTTTGGCCGTGTCTGATGCGGCACAGCAAATCCGCTAGAATCGCCCGACTCTTGCGGAGCCCCATCTTGTCGCCGCCCAAAACGCCTTACGCCGTCCTGCCGCGCTTGATCTTCGCCAGCCGCTGGCTGCAGCTTCCTTTGTACCTTGGCCTGATCATCGCCCAGGTGGTCTACATGTTCCTGTTCCTCGAAGAACTGGTGCACCTGGTCGAGCTGCTGTGGCACCCGGCCTCGCTCGACGCCACGGTCGATCGTTTGAACATCGCCGAGCGCAGCAAGGAAACGGTGGTGATGATCATCGTGCTGTCGCTGATCGACGTGGTGATGATCTCGAACCTGTTGATCATGGTCATCGTCGGCGGCTACGAGACCTTCGTCTCGCGGCTGCGGCTCGAAGACCACCCTGACCAGCCCGAATGGCTGTCGCACGTCAACGCCAACGTGCTCAAGGTCAAGCTGGCCACCGCGATCATCGGCATTTCATCGATCCATCTGTTGAAGAGTTTCATTTCGGCCGGCACTTTGCCGACGCAGACCTTGCTGTGGCAGAGCATCATCCACGTCATCTTCCTGCTGTCGGCGATTGCGATCGCTGTGATCGACCGGCTGATGAGCAGCGCGGCCCCGCACAAGGAAAAGGCTCGCCCAGGCCACGCGCAACCGGCGGGCGACAGCCGGCCGCATCACTGAGGAACGTTCCATGACCGTCATCAAGCAGGACGACCTGATCGAATCGGTGGCCGCCGGGCTGCAGTTCATCAGCTACTACCATCCCGCCGATTATCTCGAGCACCTGGCGCGCGCCTATCAGCTCGAACAGAGCGCGCCGGCGCGCGACGCGATCGCGCAGATCCTGACCAACTCGCGCATGTGCGCCGAAGGCAAGCGGCCGCTCTGTCAGGACACGGGCATCGTCAACGTGTTCATGAAGATCGGCATGGACGTGCGCTTCGAGGGCTTTTCGGGCTCGATCGCCGATGCCGTCAACGAAGGCGTGCGGCGCGGCTACATGAACCCCGAGAACATGCTGCGTGCCTCGGTGGTGGCCGACCCGCAATTCGAGCGCAAGAACACGCGCGACAACACGCCGGCGGTGATCCAGATGGAACTGGTGCCCGGCAACACGGTCGAGGTCACCGTGGCCGCCAAAGGCGGCGGCTCGGAAAACAAATCCAAGCTGGTCATGCTGAACCCATCGGATTCGGTGGTCGACTGGGTGCTGAAAACGGTGCCGACGATGGGCGCCGGCTGGTGTCCGCCCGGCATGCTCGGCATCGGCATCGGCGGCACCGCCGAAAAGGCGATGCTGATGGCCAAGGAAGCGCTGATGGACCCGATCGACATGTTCGATCTGCTGGCGCGCGGACCGTCGAACAAGCTCGAAGAGATGCGCATCGAGCTGTATGAAAAGGTCAACGCGCTGGGCATCGGCGCGCAGGGCCTGGGCGGCCTCACCACCGTGCTCGACGTGAAGATCGCCATGTATCCCACGCACGCCGCTTCCAAACCGGTGGCGATGATCCCGAACTGTGCGGCCACGCGCCATGCGCATTTCGTGCTTGACGGCACCGGCCCGGCGTTCTGTGAGCCGCCGCCGCTGTCGGCCTGGCCCGACGTGAACTGGACGCCCAACGTCGAGCAATCCAAGCGCATCGACCTGAACACGCTGACGCGCGAGGAAGTGGCCTCGTGGCAACCGGGCCAGACGCTGCTGCTGTCGGGCCGCATGCTGACCGGCCGCGACGCCGCGCACAAGCGCATCCAGGACATGCTGGCGCGCGGCGAGAAGCTGCCAGTGGATTTCACTAACCGCGTGATCTACTACGTGGGCCCGGTCGATCCGGTGCGCGATGAGGCCGTCGGCCCGGCCGGCCCCACCACCTCGACGCGGATGGACAAGTTCACCGAGCTGATGCTGTCGCAGACCGGCCTGATCTCGATGGTCGGCAAGGCCGAGCGCGGGCCGGCCGCGGTCGCCGCGATCCGCAAGCACCGCGCCGCTTATCTGATGGCGGTAGGCGGCGCCGCCTATCTGGTGTCCAAGGCGATACGCAGCGCGCGCGTGGTGGCCTTCGAAGACCTGGGCATGGAAGCGATCTACGAGTTCGACGTGCGCGACATGCCGGTCACCGTGGCAGTCGATTCGGCCGGTACCTCGGTGCACGAAACCGGCCCGCGCGAATGGCAGGCACGCATCGGTAAGATCCCGGTGGCGGTGGCGTAAGCGCCAGGGAGAGCCCCATGAGCTACCTGCTGATCGACATCGGCAACACTTTTCTGAAGTGGGGCACCTACTCAGCGCCGTCGGCACAAGGCCGCTCGCTGGCGAGCGAAAAGCAGCAGGCGTTCGGCCGCGTGCTGCTCGAAGAAGTCTCGATGGTCACCAGCGAGTGGCGCCGGCTGGCGGCGCCCACCCGCATCGTGATCTCGAACGTGGCCGGCACCGCGGTGGTCAACCCGGTGCTGCGCGCGCTCGAAGTGTGGCCCGATGCGCCCGAACCGCACTGGATCGTGTCGCGCGCCGAGCAGTGCGGCGTGCACAACGGTTACCTGAACCCGGCCGCGCTGGGCTGCGACCGCTGGGCCGCGATGATCGGCGCGCGCGCCATCGTCGGCGAACGCCCGGTGCTGGCGGTGGTCTGCGGCACCGCCACGACCATGGATCTGCTCACTGCCGACGGCCACTTCCTGGGCGGCGGCATCATGCCTGGGCTGGGCTTGATGGTGCGTGCACTGCATCTGAACACGGCCACTCTGCCCGATGCTCAGGGTGAATACGTCGACTACCCACGACAAACGGTCGATGCGATTACCTCCGGCTGTGCGCACGCGCAGGCCGGCGCGGTCGAGCGACTGTATTTCCTGCACAAGCGCAATCATCCCGATCTGCGCTGCATCCTGTCGGGGGGTGCTGCGCGCACGATGGCGCCGCGCTTGACGATCGAGTTCACCTATCACGACAATCTGGTGCTCGAAGGCCTCTATCAGATCGCGAAGACCTTCGATGATTGAGCCGGGCGCGGCGCATGCGCTGCGCGCGCCCCTGCCCGCGTTCTTGCTTAAGCGGCCGCCGCCTGCGCCGCCGCCTGCCCGCGGCCGATGTCGATGCGCGCCAGCAGCAGCAGACCGAGCACGAAGAACAAGCCGGTCACCAGAATCGCCAGCCGGTGATTGCCCACGGTCAGCCAGGTCACCAGCCCGTAGGTGAGCGGCCCCACGATCGCCGCAACGCGGCCGGCCAGCGTCCACAAGCCAAAGAATTCCGCCAGCCGGCTGGCCGGCGTCAGCGCACCGACCATTGCCCGCCCGCACGATTGGCTCGACCCCATGCACAGGCCGGCCAGCACCGCCGCCAACCAGAACAGCGCCAGCGTCGTACCCAGCCCGGCCACCAGCACCATCGCGATCCAGCCCAGCAGCGTCACCGCCAACGCGCGCTTGTGGCCCAGGCGATCCTGCGCATAGCCGAAGCTGAAAGCGCCGATCACCGACGCGATGTTGACGACGAAGATCAGCGCCATCGTCTGCGTCTGCGTGAACTGCATGACCTGCTCGGCATAGACCGCGGCCAGCGCGATCACCACCGCGATGCCAGCCTGGTAGCAGGCGCCGCACCACAAGAGCCGGCGCAGATCGGCGAAGCGGGCGCTGTCGCGCCAACTGCGCCGCAGGCGCGTCAGCGCCTGCACCACCCCGCCGGGTTGGCCGCTGCCCACGTCCGATGCCATGCCAGCGCCCGAGGCGACGCCCTGCGGCGTCGACCCACCAACCGCGAGCTGCGGCTGCGCCCGCTCACGCAGCAGCGCGAACACCGGCACGGCCGCCAGCGCATAGATGCCGGCAGTGATCCACATCGTCACCGGCACGAACTCGGCCGCCGGTCGGCCCGCCGCCTTGGCCGACAGCACGTAGGCCAGCGACAGGCCAAGCGCCAGCATGCCGCCGAAATAACCGAAGCTCCAGCCCCAGCCCGACACCTTGCCCAGCGCGTGCGGGCGTGCCAGCTCAGGCAGAAATGCCGCAATCAGCGAATCGCCGATGCTGAAGAAATAATTGGCCACCACGATCGCGACCAGCGCCCAGGCCACCGTACCGGGCTGGGCCAGGCCCAGCGCCGCCGTGCCCAGCACGCAGCCGATCGTGCTGAACAGCAGCAGACGCTTCTTGCGCGCATGCGCATCGGCATAAGCACCGATGCCGGGCACCGTCACGATCACCAGTAGCGAAGACAAGGCCAGCGCCGCCGTCCAGGCCAGCGTCGCCCAAGGGGCATTGCCGGCGACAACGCCGACGAAATAGGCGTTGAAGACCGCCGTCAATACCACGGTCGTGAAGCCCGAGTTGGCGAAGTCGTACATCGCCCACGCGAACACCTCGCGCGGCGCCACGCCGGGATTCAGCGCTGCGCGGTCGAAGATCGCCACGTCGTGCCTGCGTCAGAAGCCGTGAACCGATCGGGCGCGGGCGAATGGAGCGCCCGGGCCGGCTCGTTCAGCCATTCTCAGGCCAGCGTCAGCGCCGCGATGCCGGCGCGCGCGACCTGCGCGTCTTCCGGCGATTTCACGCCCGACACGCCGACCGCCCCCAGGCAGTGGCCATCGACGAAGATCGGCACCGCACCTTCGAGCATGCCTTCGAGCCGGGGCGCCGACAGAAATGCGAAACGGCCGCCGTTGATCATGTCTTCGAAGGCCTTCGATTCACGCTTGCCCGTCGCGGCGCAACGCGCCTTTTCCTGGCACATGTAGGACGTCATCGGCGCGGCGCCGTCGAGCCGCACCATGCCCAGCAGGTGGCCGCCTTCGTCGGCCACGGCGATCGATACCGCCCATTGGTTGCGCTGTGCTTCGACCTCGGCGGCGGCGAGGATGGTCTTGACGTCGACGGCGGTGAGAAAGGGGCGTGTGTTCATGCGCGTATCCCGTAGCGTTGCAGGTTCGAGTGAGCAGTGCCGGTTCAGTGATATCCGCGCAGACGGTACCACAGCTCGCCGATGCCTTCGTGAAACGCCAGCCAGTTCAGGCGCATGCCGCCGGCGTTGGGTATCCAGGCATATTGCTGCGGTCCGCCCGGCGTACCCATGTAGCCGAACGGCACCGGAATCGGCCGCAGTCCGGCGTGCTGAAAGGTCGCCAGCGCGCGCGGCATGTGATAGGCGTGCGTGACCAGCAGCACGCGTTCGCGCCCCAGCGGTTGCAGCAGCGCCGCGCTATGGCGCGCGTTGCCGGCGGTGTCCAGCGATTGCTCTTCCAGCCAGGTCACGCGCGTACCAAGCTGCTGTTCGAGCACCCGCTTCATCAGCGCCGCCTCGCTTACCTTGCGGCCCATCGGCACGCCGCCGCTCACCAGCACCGGCAGCCCGGTGACCTTGGCCACCCAGGCGCCATGCACCAGGCGTTCCAGCGACAGCCAGTTTGGCTGTTCGCGATACGGCCGCTCGCGTTCGTCGGCACGCATGCCGCCGGCCAGGATCACGATCACCTTGGGGGCATCGGCCGAACTCATGATCTGCCGCAGCGCGCGTTCATCGAGCGCATCGCCGGCGGCCGCCTCGATGGTGCGCATCAGCCGGTGGCCGACCAGCGGCGTGGCCAACACCAGCGTGCAGATCAGGCCGACCA
Organism: Burkholderiales bacterium; assembly: GCA_017307915.1. Taxonomy (GTDB): domain Bacteria; phylum Pseudomonadota; class Gammaproteobacteria; order Burkholderiales; family Burkholderiaceae_E; genus Zeimonas. The sequence goes on from JAFKGG010000133.1 coordinate 11,141, forward strand.
GGATCAGCAACCGCCCCAGCCGAGGCGCCATCCCCAGCAACAGTGCGCCCAGCACGGCGCACAGCAGCGGCCCGGTCGGCGGCAACAGCAACAAGGAAACGAACTGCTTCAGTTCGAACGCGAAATCGGGCGGCAGCATCCGGCCTCAGAGCAGATTCTTGTCAGTGTCAAGTATTGCCGGCGACAGCCTGGCGTACCTGGTCGAGCGCCGACGGGTCTTCGATGGTGGTCAGATCGCCGGGATCACGCGCCTCGCAGATCGCCTGTATCGAGCGGCGCAACACTTTGCCCGAACGCGTCTTCGGCAGCAAGGCAACGAAGTGCACGCGCGACGGCCGCGCCACCGCGCCGAGTCGTCGGTCGACAGTCGCCATCAGCTCGCCCTCGAGCGCCAGACGCTGCTCGGGCGTGGCCACCGCCGACGGATCACGCGGCACCACGAAGGCGGTTGCCACCTGCCCTTTCAGCGTATCGGCCACGCCGACCACCGCGCATTCGGCCACCGCGGCGTGGCTCGACAGGCTCTCCTCGATCTCGCGCGTGCCCAGCCGGTGGCCGGCGACGTTGATCACGTCATCGGTGCGGCCCAGGATGAAATAGTAGCCATCGGCATCGCGAATGCCCCAGTCGAAGGTCGAATACACCATGCGACCCGGGATGCTGGAGAAATAGGTGCGTACGAAGCGCTCGTCGTCGCGCCACACCGTCTGCATGCAGCCCGGCGGCAGCGGCGGCACGATCGCCACCACGCCCTTCTGATCGACGCCGACCTCCTCGCCGGTCTGCTCGTGCAGCAGCCG
>JAFKGG010000134.1 GCA_017307915.1 Burkholderiales bacterium
CAACCTCTATTTCCGCATCGATGCGGACCTGCGCACCGAAATCGTCAACCAGGCGCCGGTGGTGAGCGCCGGCCCCGCGCGCACCATCACGCTGCCCGCCCAGGCCTCGCTGCAAGGCACGGCCACGGATGATGGTTTGCCGAACCCCCCGGGCGCGCTCACCTTGCTGTGGACGAAGATCTCGGGGCCCGGAACGGTGAGCTTCGGCAACGCGTCGGCCGCCGTCACCACCGCGTCGTTCTCCGCGGCGGGGACGTATGTGCTGCGCCTCACGGCGAACGACAGCGCACTCTCGGCCAGTGCCGACGTCACGGTCACGGTGAACGACGCCGTTGTCGGCAGCCTCGCCATCGCTGCCATTGCCGATCGCACGATCGTCGCGGGTAGTCGCCTGCAAGCGGTGATCGAGGCCACCAGCCCCACGGTCGATGTGCTCAGCTACTCGCTGCCCGGCGCACCCGCCGGCGCCGGCCTGCGCCCCGCGCCACTCATCGACTGGGTGCCCACGCTCGGGCAAGTCGGAACGCATGCCATCACCGCGCAGGTCACCGACGGCGGCGGCCGCACTGCCACCACCAGCTTCAACGTCACGGTGACGGCACCCGCCAATACGCCGCCCGTGCTCGGCCCGCAGGTCGACCAGACGCTCGCCGTGGGCAGCCCCTTCACGCGCACCTTGTCGGCCTTCGATCCCGATGCGGGCGACACGCTCACCTATTCTCTGGAGTCCGGCCCCGCGGGGATGACGCTCTCCGACACCACGGTCGCCTGGTCCACCAGCGGCAGCGCCGCGGGCGACTACGCCGTCACCGTACGTGTCACCGACAGCTCCGGTGCCTACGACCAGAAGACCTTCACCGTCACCCTGCAGGCCTCGGCCGTGCCCGTGGCCAAGGACGACACCTATTCCATCGGGGCCGGCGCCACGCTCACCGTTAGCGCGCCAGGTGTGCTCGGCAACGACAGCTACCCCGGCTCCGACGCGCTTGCCGCGTCCCTGATCACTGATCCCGACAAGGGCAGTCTCTCTGCCTTCAATGCCGACGGCTCCTTCACCTACGTCGCGCCTGGTTCGATCCCCGCCTATCCGTCGCTCACGCCCACGGCGCTATGGGGCGCGCTCATACCCGACAACACCAACTTTGGCTGGGCCGCCGACATCAACCACGACGGCGGCGCGGACCTCATCGGCAACAGCTTCGGCACGCCGATCGCCTTCGACGGCAAGACTGGGGCCAAGCTGTGGCACGGTTGGGACACGTCGGCCACCTCGCTCGGCAGGACCTGCAAGATGTACCTGTTCGGCACCGACTTCGCAGTGGGTGACGTTGACGACACGGACGAGATCACGCTCGTCATGGGTACCGAGTGCGACGGCAGCACGCTGGGGGCGGACTCGAAGCGGCTGATCGCGATCGACACCAATCCGGCGCATGCGGTGGGCGGTGCCGCCCGCGTGAAATGGGTGTCGGAGCGCCTGGACCAGAAGCTCCCCGTGCCGCCGAGCGTGGGCGCCGAGCCTGTGCCGACCTACGTCGCGGACTGGGGCCTCGTCAGCTGGGCCACGCCCACACTCGCGCGGCTCACGCCCTCGGGTGGCGTGAAGATACTCACCCGCTACCTCGTCACCAGTACCGCCTACTGGTACGACAGCGACGGCGACGGCTGGCCCGACAAGTACGCTGCCTGCCGAGCGGCCACCGGCAACCCCGTCGACGAAGGCAATGCCTGCAAGGTCACGCTGATCGTCGATGCCGCCACCGGTGCCAAGGAAGCGGTGCTGACCGCTCCCAATCCGCGCAACGACTGGGAAACCGCGCAGCGCCAGCCGATGCGGCAGAGCGCGCCGGTGGTGGCCGATCTCGACGGCGACGGCCAGGTGGAAATCATCTCCGGCACTGACGTGTTCAAGCACGTCGACGGGCAATGGACGCTGGCCTGGCAGGTGGTCGACTACGGCGACCGGCTCCTCTACGACCCGATCTCGGTGTCGGTGGCCGACCTCGACGGCGACGGCAAGGCCGAGGTGATCCTGCAGGCCATGTGGGTACAGAATTCCGCGAACTTCTCGGGCTTCCTGATCTACCGCCACGATGGCACGCTGCTGCGCGCCTTCCCCGTCCAGACCTCGAGTCTGGGGATGCCCACCATTGCCGACATCGATGGCGACGGCGCGCCCGAGATCGTGTTCGCCGCGCGCGGCGTCGTCTACGCCTATCGCCCCGACGGCACGATACTGTGGGCAAACGTCGTCCCCGACGACGACCCCGCGCTCCACCCGCAGGACGACCCCGCCGTGCAGCACTGGCCGAGCGCGGTCGGCAATCGTACGAACGGCGGAAGCTCGGTGCAGGTCTACGACCTCGACCTCGACGGCGCGCCGGAAGTCATCGTCAACGGCACCTACCGGCTGGTGATCTTCGAGGGCCGCACCGGCACGGTGAAGACCAGCGTGCACAACAACGCCGTCTCCGCGAACGTGACGACGCCGATGATCGTCGACACCGACGGCGACGGCCATGCCGAGATCGTCAGCATGCCTGGTGGTACCGGCGTCTGCGGGGGCTGCCCCCCGATCAACATCCAGCCGTTCGCCGGCGAGAACCGCGACTGGGCATCCGCGCCGCGCATTCACAACCAGGTCAGCTACAACCCCTGGGCGATCGACGATGCCGGCAAGATCAGCTACGACGGCGCCGTGCGCCGAAGCTTCCGCGCGCAGCGGCAGCTCGGCGCTGTGGTTGATCCGCGCAGCCGCGACACCGCCAGCTTCACCTATGCCGCCACCGCGGGCGGCGGTACCTCGGCACCGGCCACGGTACGCGTGCAGATCGTGCCGCAGAATCGTCCGCCGGTGATCACCTCGACCCCGCCGACCGCGGTGTCCACCGGCATCGGGCCCTACCCGCTGCTGGCGTACACCCTTGCCGCCTACGACCCAGACCCGGGCGACACGGTGCAGTACGAGCTCGTCTACACGTCGCTCAGCGCCCCGGCCGCGGTCGATCCCGTCACCGGCCGGATGACCTTGAGCGTGATCGCGTCCGGCGACTATGGCGTCAACTTCTTCATCGTCGCCGCGGTGGACAGCCAGGGCGCGCGCGCCACGCAGTCGTTCTCCCTCGACCTCAGTGCGCAAATACGCACCGTACCCAACGTGGTGGGGCAGGGTGTCGAGCCCGCCTCCGCCGCCGCGACTGCGGTGCAGTTGACGCCACGGGTGGCCGAGGTATTCGACACCCACCCCGTCGGCCAGGTGATCGCACAGAACCCGGCCGGCGGCACGCTGCTGGTGCGTGGCGGCACCGTGCTTCTGACCGTATCGAAGGGGCCTGCACCCGCAACGATGCCGTTCGTGGTCGGCAAGCCGATCGTGGCTGCCGCGCAGGCCCTGACCAACCTCGGCATCGATTTCACGGTGGATCCGATTGCCTCGAGCAGCGTTCCCGCCGGTGAGGTGATGACGCAGGCGCCCGCTTTCGGCGCGCTCGTCACGCCGGGCGTCGACGGCCCGGCCACGCTCGGCGTATCCGCCGGCCCGCCGCTCGTGAAGCCGATCGCCTCGATCGCGGTCGAGCCCGGCGAGACGACGCGCCTGGTGGCCGACAATCTCGGCTATCGCGCAACGGCGGTATTCACCGATGGCACGAGCACCGACGTGACCCTGCGCGCCGCATGGAACTCATCGCTGCCGGCGGTGGCGAGTGTCGATGTCACCGGCCGCGCCAAGGGCCTCACGGCGGGCGATACCGTCATCTCCGCGGTGCTGCTGGGCAAGTCCGGAAGCGCGCCGCTGCACATCAAGACGCATGTGGCCGACGCGACCGATCCGCTGGCCGCGATCACGTCCCCGGCAGAAGGCGCGGTGCTCGACGGTCCGGTCTCCATCATCGGCACGGCCAACGACGCCAACTTCCTGCGCTACGAGCTCGCCTATGCGCTCGCGAGCGACGACGACTTCACGCTGCTGAGCGAGGGGGATGCACCCGTGGTGGGCGGGACGCTCGCGAGCTTCGACCCCACGGTGCTTGCCAACGACCAGTACCGCATCCGCCTGACCGTGTACGACCGCGCCGGCAACGCGAACATCGCGGAAGTCAGCGTGACCGTGAAGGGCAATCGCAAGATCGGCCCCTTCAGCCTCACGTTCACCGATCTCAACGTGCCGATGTCCGGCATCCCGATTACCATCAGCCGCGTATACGACAGCCGCGACAAGGCACGCGGCGACTTCGGCATCGGCTGGCGCATGGGGATGTCCACCTTGCGCGTGCGCACGAGCCGCGTGCCGGGCACCGGCTGGATGCGCACGGTTTCGGGCCCGACCGTCTCGCTCGCGCCCACGGCCGAGCACAAGGTCACGGTCACCCTGGCCGACGGCAAGATCGAAGAGTTCGACATGGTGTTCTCGCCGCTGTCGAATCTGGGCTCGCTGGATGCGACGAGGCTCGTGGGCATGGCGCCGCGTCCCGGCACGCTGGGCACGCTGCAGGCGCTCGGCAACACCGACCTCCTGATCCTGGACGACGGCGCGGAAACGGTGCTGGTGGACGATTCCACCCTCGACGATTTCAATCCCCGCAAGTATCGCTACACCACGCTCGACGGCACCGTGATCGATCTCGATCGCATCGACGGCGTCACCCGCGTGGCCGACCGCAACGGCAATACGCTGAGCTTCGGCCCCAACGGCGTCACCCACTCGTCGGGCAAGAGCGTCAGCTTCGTGCGCGATGCGCAGGGCCGCATCGTGCAGATCGTCGATCCGCTCGGCAATGTGCAGGGCTATGCCTATGACGGCAACGGTGACCTCGTGGCGCGCACCGACGCGGCGGGCCTCACTTCGACCTATACCTACGACCGGCGGCATAATCTCCTCGACGCCATCGATCCGGCCGGCAACCGTGCCCTGCGCAACAATTACGACGACAGCGGGCGCCTCGTGTCGACCACCGATGCCGACGGCAACACCACCACGTACGCGCACGACATCGGCACCTCGTCGGAAATCGTGACCGACCGCCTAGGCAGGCCGACGCGTTACCAGTACGACGCCGCCGGCAACATTGTGGCGCGTACCGACGCGCTCGGCGGCACGTCGACATTCACCTACGATGCCGACGGCTTCCTGCTTACCGAAACCGATCCGCTGGGGCGCGTGTCATCGCGCACTTACGACGCGAAGCACAATGTGCTCTCGTCCACCGACTTCGAAGGCAACACGCGCACCTGGACGTACGACGCTGCCGGCCTCGTGCTCACCGCCACCAGCGCAACCGGCAAGGTCACGACCAATGCCTATGACGCCAATGGCAACCTGCGCTCCGTGACCTCGCCCGAGGGCCACGTCACGCAGCACGGCTACGACGCGCAGGGACGCCGCACGTCCACCACCGATCCGCTGGGCAAGGTCACCCTTTTCACCTACGACGCCAGCGGCAACACTACCAGCGTCAGGGATCCGCTCGGCAACGTCGTCACCTATACCTACGACGCCGCGGGACGCCAGGTGTCGGCAACCGATGCGCTCGGGAACGTCACCACGCGCACGTACGATCCTGCCGGACGCGTGATCAAGGCGACCGATGCGGCGGGCAGCGTCACCACGTTCACCTATGCGGCGACGGGCGATGGAAGCAAGGTTGCCACGCGCACCGATCCGCTCGGCCGCGTCACGCGCTTCGACTACGACGCGCTGTCGCGATTGGTCCAGACTACGCATCCGGACGCGACCACCGACCGCATGAGCTACGATGCGGAGAATCGCCTGCTGTCCGAGACCGATCGCCTTGGCAAGGTCCGGCAGCAGGCGTTCGATGCCTTGGGCCGCGAAACCGTGACCACGCAGCCCGACGGCAGCACGCTGACGCGCGCCTACGATGCGGCGGGGCGCCTCACGCGGCTGACCGACGCGCTCGGAAACGTGACCACCTATGCCTATGCACCGCGTCGGCAAACCGTCACCGATCCGCTGGGCAAGTCGACCGTCCACGACTACGATGGCGACGGCCGCCGCGTGAGCATGACCGACGCGCTCGGCCACGTCACGGCGACGGCTTACGACAGCAGCGGCAACATTACGCGTACGACCTACGCCGACGGCTCGCAGCGCGACTTCGCTTACGACGCCGCGGGCAGGCTCGTGTCGGAGACCGATCCTCTCGGCAACGTGACCGCGCGCACTTACGACGCGGCGGGCAAGCTTCTGACGGTTACTGATCCCCTTGGGCACGTCACCAGCTACGCCCACGACGCCGGCGGCCGGCGCATCCGCGAGACCGATGCCAACGGCCACGCCACCGTGCTGGCCTACGACGCACTCGGCCGTCTGGTCTCGCGCACGCGCCCGGCGGGCAATATCGAGACCATGGCCTACGACGCAGTCGGCAACCTCGTGGGCAAGACCGACTTCGAGGGGCGTACCACCAGCTTCGGCTATGACGTGATGAACCGCGAGGTCTCGCGTACCTTGCCCGGCGGTGCCACGATCGTCACGCAATACGATGCCGCGGGACGGCGCACCCAGGCCGGCGACGACAGCTACCAGTACGATCTGCTGGGTCGCCTCATGCGCGAAGACAAGGCCGCGGGCGATACGCTGGTGTATACGCGCGATGCCAATGGCGCCGTCCTCAGCCTCGCCTCGCCGGCCGGCACCACGACCTACACCTACGACGGCCTGGGCCGCATCGCGACCGTCGCCGACGCCACCGGCACCATGACCTATGCCTACGACGAGGTCGGCAACCTCGCCACGCTCGCCTACCCCAATGGGGTCGTGGCAACGCATACCTATGACAGCGTCAACCGCTTGCTGCGCGTGGCCAACACACGTGGTGCCACCCTCATCTCCGCTTACGACTACACCGTCAACGCCGGGGGCAAGCGCACGCGGGTCGTCGAGTCGGGCAGCGCGACCACGGGACGCACCGCCGACTATGCCTACGACGCTGCCGGACGCCTCGTGCAGGAGACGATCACGGAGCCGGGCGGCGCGACATCGATCGCGTATGCCTACGACAACGCGGGTAACCGTACCACGATGAATCGCGGCGGCGTGGCCACCAGCTACACCTACGACAGCAACGATCGCGTGCTCGCGGAAAACACGGGCGTGCAGGCCGTCACTTCGGCGTGGGATGCGAACGGCAATCTGCGCTCGCGCTCCGGTGCTTCAGGAACGACGCTGTACAGCTACGACGGCGCCAATCGCCTGATCGAGGTGAGCGGCTCGGGCGGCAGCCTCGCCAGCTATGCCTACGACGCCGATGGCACGCGCGTGCGGCGCACTGCCGCCGGCGTGACCACGCGCTATGTCGTGGACAAGGCCTTCGCCGCCATGCTGTGCAATTGCAACGGCGACGTGCCGAACGCGGCGTCGCTGGTGGTGGCGGAGGTCGCCCCGGCTGGCAACGTGGGTTATACCCACGGCCACGCCATCCTCAACCGGCGCAGCGGCGGCAACACGGCGTGGTACCTGCGCGACGGCGCCTGGTCCACTCGCCAGCTCGCCGATGCGGGCGGGAACGTGACCGATCGCTATACCTACGATGCCTTCGGCGTGACGCTGGCGCAGAGCGGAACGAACGCCAACCCCTTCCGCTACTCGGGCGAATCGCTCGACAGTGCCACCGGGCTGTACGACCTCCGCGCGCGGCAATACCAGCCGGAGACCGGGCGCTTCATCAGCACCGACCCCTTCATGGGCTACGCCGAGAGTCCGATCACGCTGCACCGCTACCTGTACGCAGGTGCGGATCCGGTCAACAACCGGGATCCGAGCGGGCGCGACTTCACGCTTCCGTCACTCACCTTCTCGCAGGCGCTCAATGCGTCGTTTGCCACCGGCATCATCACGACGCTGGGCACTCGCGCCACCGGGATCGCTCGCGACTGGGGCGAAGCCTTGTCGATGGGCTCGTATGCCTCCACACTCGTGCTGGCGGTGTTGGTGCCTTACGCCGCCGCGGTCGGCAACGAGCTCGCCGTGGCCCGCACCGCCACCGCCGCAGTCTTCCGCGACAGGGGGATCTACAACGCCTTGCACCTGCTCAACGGCGTACGCACCGAGCTGCAGGTCGCGCAGAGAGCCAAGATGCTGATCCAGGTCGAGAACTACCTCGTCACCTTCCTGCAGAACACCTTCCGCTCCAAGGCCGCCCTGTGCGTGGCGGCGTCCAGCCTCGAGGTGATCCTCACCGGGGTGATCGCGGCGAGTTCGGGCCTGATCCTGGCCACGCCCACCTATCCCGTCCCGAGCCCGCTGCTAGGCCCCGCTCAGGTGGAGGAGATGATGCAACTCTCCCACGGCGTGTTCCTGGGAGTGCGCCGCAGCTTCGGCTGCCCGTAACGCCGCGCTGCCCCAAGGCCTCGACTGGGCCGCGCCATCGCAAGGTTCTCACGCCCAATTGGCTTCCCCTGTCTCGCGGCGCTCGCCCAGCGCCTCGGGGCATTCGAGCGCTGCTTCGAGAGCATCGGCCGGGCGTGAGCCTGCCAATCGTTCTCATCCATACCTCTGAGCGAGAAACGCCTGCTGCGTCCGTAGAGCCACCTTGCCGCAGGCAGGGTGAGCTTGACGTCGCTTTGCCGTGCTAATTAATATGTTGGTACTAATAGAGTTGGAGCGAGGGTGACGATGAAGTATTCACGTAGCGAAGCCAAGCAATGGGTCCGCGAAACACTGCGCGGCTACACCGTCGTAACAACGACGCCATTCAAGGCCGACCTGGAAATTGACGTTCCAGCGCTGCGCCGCAACGTCGAGGCGACGCTGGCCTTGCCGGGAACGAACGGGCTGTACATGGGCTCGATCTATCAGGAATTCTGGACATTGACGCTCGACGAGAGAAAGCTCGTCACCGACGTCATTCTTGAAGCGAATGCCGGCCGCGTGCCCGTGATCGCCGGCATCTCGCATACGTCTCTCAAGGATTCGATCGACCTTGCCCGACACGCGCAAGCGGCCGGGGCAGACCTGGCGATGTGCTGGCCGCCCTACTGGGGGCCCAGGAATGAGCGAGGCGTCGACGACTACTATCGGCGGATCGCAGACGCCGTGGATATCGGTCTATGCGTCTATTCGTCGGCGCTGGCCGAGACCGGGTACTACATCACGCCTGAGCAGATGGTTCGGCTGGCCGAGATCGACACGGTGGTTGCCGCCAAGGAGGCGTCGCTCAGCTTGTCCAAGTACTCGGCGATGCTCGAAGCCGCGGGCCGACTCATTCCGATCAGCTCGCCGCTCGAGGAGTATCACCTGTATGGCTTGGCGGCCTTCGGCGAGGCGGTCATGCCGAAGTTCCTGTTCGGCTCTTCGCGGCCGATCTACATGCAGAGCGCCGAGAAACCGCATTGCGTCGACTTCTGGCGGGCCGTCGAAGCCGGAGACCTGGAGGCTGCCCGCAAGCCGCTGGCCGCGATCCTGGCGGTGGCAAACGACGTTCACAGCAAATACCTGTCCAAAGGCGAACACAACGTCGCGCTGACCAAGTACGCGTTCAGCCTGTTCGGAATCGAGGCGGGAACCGTACGTCCGCCGCTGGCGTGGCCTTCGCAAGCAGAGATCGACGAACTCGAGCGTGTTCTGCGCCGCAATCAGCTGCTTGATCGACCCAAACACCCACGCGCCGCCTGACGTACATCAAGCGCAAGGCCGCCGGTAGCCGGCGGCTGCGTCACATGAGGAGATATCCATGAGGTTGTTGAGCGTCCTCACGTTCGTCTTTTCCTGGTTCTTGTCGTTCGCCGCGGCGGCGCAGGACTATCCGACCAAACCGATCCGTATCGTCGTGCCGGTCGCCGCCGGCGGCCTGACCGACATTCTTGCCCGGGAAATCGGCGCTCGCCTTTCGACGCGACTGAACCAGGCAGTCGTGATCGAGAACAAGGCGGGTGCCGGCGGCATCATCGGCATGGAGTTCGCAGCCAAGTTGCCGGCAGACGGATATAACCTCTTGATGGCTTATCCCGGGCCGGTCGTGGTCAATCCGTGGATATATCGGAATCTGCCTTACGACCCGGCGAAAGACTTCGTTCCGGTCCATCTGCTGGCCAGTTATGCGGTCGTGCTGGCGGTGAACAGCACCTTTCCGGCAAAGACGGTTCGCGAATTCATCGATCACGTGAAGGCCAATCCCGGCAAGATCAACTATGGCTCGGCGGGCAATGCCACGCTCGCCAATCTGACCATGGAGTTGTTCAAACGATCGGCGGGCATTGATCTGGTTCACGTTCCCTACAAAGGCGCGGCGCCGGCCATGAATGACTTGGTCGCGGGGCACACTGCTGCGGTATTCGATTCCGTTGCGCTCGTTCGGCCCCAGGTGGAGGCCGGCAGAATCCGGGCGCTCGGCATCAGCAGTCGGCAGCGCTCGTCGGCGATGCCGGATGTTCCGCCCATTGCCGAATCGGGCGTGCCGGACTTCGAGGCGCTCGGCTGGTATGGCATCATGGCGCCGAAAGGGGTTCCAGCGCCGATCATCGCGCGCCTGTCTCGGGAACTGTCGGCGATACTGAAGGAACCCGATGTACGCGCCAAGCTGCAGAGCCAGGCCCTCGAGGTGATCGATGGCGATCCCGTCCGCTTTGCAACCTTTCTGGCCGAGGAACGAGATCGATGGCAGCGCGTCGTGAAAGACGCGGGTATCAAGGCCGATTGAGTCCGAGTTCGATCCCGCTTTTCATCCTAAATCAGTGCCGCCGCGGTCGCGGCGCAGCCCAGCGACACCGGCGCAATGGCTGACCGCGACAATGGCGATCTGGCGACTCCGGCTGTTCCGGGATCGCTGTGGAGATCGGTGAATTCCCTGTTGGCCGAGCGCATTCGCGATGGCGTGTATGCGGTGGGTGATCGGCTGCCGACGGAGATCGAGCTCGCGCAAGAGCTCGGCGTCAGCCGGAACACGGTTCGCGAGGCGCTAAACCACTTGGCCAACCGCGGATTGATTCTGCGGCGCAGGCGCGGCGGGACGACGGTTCTTGGAACCGGCGAAGAGCGGCTGCGCTACCGCTACAGCATCGATCCGCTCGCGGTGCTCGACGGCGTTTCTCCAACGACCCGTCTACAGCTGGTGCGCCACGCGACCGTGCCCTTGCCGGCGTCGATTCGCCAGCAGTACCCGAACGAGGCGCCCGATCCCTGGATGCATCTCGAGATTCTGCGGGTCGCGCAGGCCGATGCCACGCCGCTGTCCTGGTCGGACGTCTATCTGCACCCACGCCTGGCGAAGCTCCGCCCCCTTGTCAGCAAGTTCAATTTGTCGATCTACCAATTGATCGAGAAGAAGGCGGGAGAGCCCTTGTCGCGGATCGATAACGTCGTCAAACCGGTTCTCATCGGTAAGCGGCTCGCCGGTCACCTCGGGGTTCCGCCCAAGAGCCTGGGGTTGCATCTTTCGCGATATGTGTTCGGCGCGGCTGGGGAGCTCTTGGAGGTTGCCGAGGCGGTCTATCCTCATGAGCGGTACCAGATCGAGATCAGCTTCGAGATGGGGCAGAAGCCGGCGGTGGGCAAGCGTCGTTGAAGGTTTTTTGTTCCGTATGTGCGGCGACGTTGGTATCGACGTTCGCGCCTGGAAGGCCGGCCCGACCGGAGCAAAGGCTCGGGCTGATCGCTTCGGTCGCTCACTCTGCTTGAGCACACGCCACCAGCTCGCGCAGTGCTGCACGCAGATGCTTGGGTAGGGCCGTGCTTCCGGCCGGTGACGGAGCGAAGGCGATGTTGATTGCATAGTGCTGACCGCTCTCGGCCACGAATGGCGCTCCTACCGCCGCCAACTGGCCCTCGCTCCACAGCACGACGCAATGGCCTTCAGCACGTACTTCGCGGACAGATCGCATGACCTCGCGTTCGAGCCCGCGACTCCACTGCGGATCGGCCTGTTGCAGATAGCGGAGCAAGCACGCCAGTTCCGCAGGGGGCAGACTGCCGAGATA
>JAFKGG010000094.1 GCA_017307915.1 Burkholderiales bacterium
CGTGCTCGACGACCCCGAGGAAGCGCCGCTGGCCGGCGGCCCAGGCCGCGTGGTGTGGATGGTCGCCGGGTTGGCTGCGATGATCCTGTTCACACCGGTGTTCGGCATCGGCATCGCCTGCGTGCTGGCCTTCGTGCTGGTGGCGCGCGCCTTCGACAGCCGGCGCTGGCTGCGTGATCTGGTGGTTGGCCTGATCTTCGTGTTCGTCGTCTGGTATGTCTTCGACCAGTTGCTCGGCGTGCAGCTCGGCCCGTTCGCGACGCTGCCCGTCTGACCTGCTGGCCGCATTGCCGCCTATCGAGAGGGTTTTCGCGTGGATGCGCTTCAATCATTGATGGGCGGTTTTGCGGTTGCGTTGCAACCGTCGATCCTGCTGTGGGGGTTTCTCGGCTGCCTGCTGGGCACGATGGTTGGGGTGCTGCCCGGGCTGGGGCCGGCGCTGACGATCGCACTGCTGTTGCCCTTGACCTTCAAGGTGCCGGCGGCGGCGATGTTCGTGATGTTCGCCGGCGTCTACTACGGCGCGATGTACGGCGGCTCGACCACGTCGATCCTGATCAACACGCCCGGCGAGTCGGCCACCGTGGTCACGGCGCTGGAGGGCTACCAGATGGCGCGGCGCGGCCGTGCCGGCGCTGCGTTGGCCACCGCGGCGATCGGCAGCTTCGTGGCCGGCACCATCGCCACCATCGCGCTGACCTTCATTGCGCCGTTCGTCGTCGAGGCGGCGCTCAAGTTCGGGCCCGCCGAATACTTCAGCCTGATGCTGCTGTCGCTGGTGGCGGTGTCGGCGGTGTTGGGCAGCTCGGTCCTGCGCGGGGTGATCGTGCTGCTGCTGGGCCTGCTGCTGGGGCTGGTCGGCGTCGACCTGCAAAGCGGGCAGCCGCGCTTCACGTTCGGCGCGGCCGAACTGCTCGACGGCATCGAATTCACCGCGGCGGCAGTGGGTCTGTTCGCGGTCGGCGAAGCGCTGTTCCTGGCCTGGCAGGGGCGCGCCGGCAAGACCGAAGTGCTCAGGCTCAGCGGCAAGGTGGGCCTGACGCGCGACGATCTCAAGCGTAGCTGGAAACCGTGGCTGCGCGGCGCGGCCTATGGTTTTCCGATCGGCGCCATGCCGGCCGGCGGCGCCGAGCTGCCGACACTGCTGTCCTACTACACCGAGAAGAAACTGAGCAAGCAGCCCGAGCAGTTCGGCCAGGGCGCGATCGAGGGTGTGGCCGGGCCGGAAGCGGCCAACAATGCGGCCGCGGCCGGCGTATTGATGCCGCTGCTGACGCTGGGCATTCCGACCTCGGCCACCGCGGCGGTGATCCTGTCGGCGTTCGAGAGCTACGGTATCCAGCCGGGGCCGATGCTGTTCACGCAGCAATCCAGCCTGGTGTGGACGCTGATCGCCAGCCTGTACATCGGCAACGTGATCCTGCTGCTGCTGAACCTGCCGCTGGTTGGCATCTGGGTGCGGCTGCTGGCGATTCCCGCACCGCTACTGTATGCGGGCATCATCGTGATCTCGACGGTCGGCGTCTACGGCGCCGGCAACTCGCTGTTCGACGTCGGCTTGCTGTATGCCTTCGGATTGCTGGGCTACGGGATGCGGCGCTTCGATTTTCCGGTGGCGCCGCTGGTCGTGGGGCTGATCCTGGGGCCGATGATGGAACAGTCGATGCGGCAGGCGCTGACGATCAGCCAGGGCGAATGGAGCACCTTCATCACCCGGCCGCTGTCGGGCGCGCTGCTGCTGATTGCGCTGCTGCTGCTGGTCGGGCCGCGGCT
>JAFKGG010000135.1 GCA_017307915.1 Burkholderiales bacterium
GGTGCTGACGCCGGCCGAGGCGCAGGCCGCCAAGCCCCTGCGCATCCGCATCGTCACCGCAGGGGTCGGCGAGACGATTGCCGATATGGCCGCCCGCATGCCGGATCAGGACCGGCCGGCCGAACTGTTCCAGCTCCTCAACGGCCTCGATCGCGGTGCCGCCCTGGTGCCCGGCCAGCGCTACAAGATCATCGGCGAATAGCGGCGCGGCTCGCTGGCCTTGCCGGCGAGCCTGTGGAATGCGCTGTTGGCGGTGGTGGTGTTCAGCATCGGTTATCTGTTGACGATTCCGCTGTGGCTGGTGCCGCCGCTGGCGCTGGTCGTGCCCTGGCTGTGGTGGAGCTGGCTGACCGCGCGCGCGATGCGCTTCGACAGCCTGGTCGAGCACGCCTCGGCCGACGAACGCCGTGCCGTCATCGGCACGCGCCGGCGCGAGTATTTCGTGCTGGCGCTGCTGGTCACGGCGCTGAACTTCATTCCGCCGCTGTTCCTGATCACGCCGGTGCTGTCGGCGCTGGCCTTCGCGCACTATTCGCTGGCGCGGCTGCGCGAGGCGCGCGGGCTGGCGAATGGATGACGAGATAGGAAAGCTCAATGAACTTCGGTCTGATCATCATCGGCGACGAGATCCTGTCGGGCAAGCGGCAGGATAAGCACTTCCCTCGCGTCGTCGACCTGCTGCGTGCGCGCGGCCTGCAATTGTCATGGGCGCAATACCTGGGCGATGACCGGCAGCGGCTCACCGAGTTTCTGGCACGCAGCTTTGCGGCGCCGAACCAGATCGTGTTCTCGTGTGGCGGCATCGGCGCCACGCCCGATGACCACACCCGGCAAGCCGCTGCTGCGGCGCTTGGCGTCGAACTCGAACTGCACCCCGAGGCCGCCGCGCTGATCACGCAGCGTGCCATCGATACGGCCGCGCAGGGCCAGGGCAGTGCCGACATGTCGCTGCCCGAGAATCGCCAACGTCTGAAGATGGGTGAGTTCCCGCGCGGTGCGCAGATCGTGCCGAACCCGTACAACCGCATTCCGGGCTTCGCCATTCGCAATCACTACTTCGTGCCCGGGTTTCCGGTGATGGCCTGGCCGATGCTCGAGTGGGTGCTCGATACGCACTGCCGTGAGCTGTTCCACCGACTGTCATACGGCGAGCGTTCGTGCCTCGTCTACGGGCTGGCCGAAGCCACCGCTACGCCGCTGATGGAGCAGATCGAACGCGAGTTCGATGGCATCAGGGTTTTCAGCTTGCCGTCGGTGGGTGAGAACGGCGAGCGGCGGCATATCGAGCTGGGAGTCAAGGGTGACGTCGATCGCGTCGAGGCGGCGTTCGAGAGACTGGTCGCGGGGGCGCGCGAGCTGGGCGGCGAGATCGGACCCCATTAGAGCCGGCGCCATCTGATCGGGTGCCCCCAGATCCGGCGCGATCAGACCGGGCCCGATCGATAGCAAGTTCGGCTCCAGCGCGCTACTGCGGACTCGCCATGCAGTAGCGGTATATCTCCGAAATGCTGTGCAGATCCAGCTTGAAATACGCGCGACTGCGGGTCGTTACCACCGTGGTCTCGGAAACGCGCAAAAGCTCGGCGATCTGCGCGGCCGTCATGCCGGCCAGGATTGCTTCCATGACCTGCAGCTCCCGCCTCGATAGCGCCGCGCCGTTGTCGAGGGCCCGAGCCCTGAGCCGATCGATGCCGGGCGCCGGCGGGTTTCGTCCGCCGTGTTCCAGGGCTTGCCACTGCTTGAAGCAGATCGAGCTCAGCAGTTCGCCCAAAGGGTTGAGCTGACGCCACTGGGAAGCCGAGATGGCGCGGCTGCCTTGCCGCCGGTACAGGCGAAGGCTGACGTGGTGCCGGTCGTACCCATACGTAAAGGCGATGCGTTCGCCGACGTTGCAGGGTTCGGCGCAATCCCTGACGTAGCCGACACTGCGAATCTCTGCCGTGGGCAGTATCGATGCGAAATAGCGCTGATCGGAGCTTCTGCTCGCCAGCGTACGCATGTCCGGGTCGTCTTGCCACCACCTGTTGATGTAGCTGTGACCTGCCATCTTCGCGCTGTTGCCGCCATCGTGGGAGTGCACGAACAGAGGCACGGTACATTGCGGCGCCGTCTGGCAGCTCATGACGAATACATGGCAGCCGAGATGGTCATGATCGATCAGCGTCTGGGCGAGGTCGATCAGCTGGCGATCGAAATCGCCCGATCCGATTGCCTGGATCAGCGAGCCTGTGGCACTGAAGATGCCGGAAATCTGGGAATCTCTGGGCTTCATGACTGAAGCTGGATTCTACTGAATCATCCCACGGTCATGGGTCGGTCGGCTCGGGAGCGTTTGGCGCTTCGACGTGGCGGAAAAGCCATTGAATGACGCGATTCGCGACCGGAAGCGCCGGTGCTTCCATGAAGAAGTTGTGCGATCCGTCAGGTACGGTCAGCAGTTGTGCGTCATAGAAGCGGGCGATCTCGGCGCCGGCATGCAGCGGAATCTTGTCGGATCCACCGCTGACGACCAGCGTCGGCCCCTCGATGCGAGAGCGGTCGACGCTTAGTGTCCCGTCGTTGCAGCGATTGATCACGCCCGGCGATTCGGGCGTGAGCCGGTCGTAGTACCTGGACAGCTCGGTTGGCGATATCTGATTGAAGAATGCGCGTCCGATGTCTTCCTTCGGGCGCATGACCGGCTTGTCCAAGGGTAGTGGATCTCTAAGCCTGCCAAGCTGCCCGGGCCCCAAGCCGCAGATCAGGATCATCGCGGCACTGGCCTGGCGCTCGGCCGCCTTCTGCGCGATGAGGCTGCCCATGCTGTGGCCGATCAGAACCGGCCTGCGTCCAAGCCAACGCATGACGGCGTTGACGTCATCGACGTAGGCAAGGGCGTCGAGAGACAGATAGTCATTGTCCGGGACGCTGTGGGAGCCGGTGTGGTTGCGCAGCGAAAGCGCATAGCTGCGCCATCCGGCAGCGGCGAACAGCGGCAGCCACGGCTCCCATGCCCACCAGCCATGCATGGCGCCGTGCACGAACAGCAAGGGCGTTGCTGTGCCGCTGCCGCGCGCGGGCCTGAACTCCTTTACGAAGATGCCATCGACCAGGTGCTGGTCCTGGACGACGATGTCATCGGGCTTCATGCGTTCCTGCCGTCAATCAAGCGCTGCATTCGACGTCGGCAGCGGCGCTTGCCACTGCCTGAGCAAGGCTGGTGGTATCGACGTGCTGACAAAGCAGCAGCACCAGTTTCGCCAGGAAGAGCTCCACCTGCTGCGGCGGCAGCTTGTCGATGGTGTCGCTGACCAAGGAGAATGCGACCGAAAGGTCTGGATTCGAGATCGTCGAGCTCATGTCGCGCGTTTCTTCATGAATACTGCTTTGGCGTGAGGCCGGCTCCGGCGATTTCCAGCGCGCTGATCAGTTCCTGCGGAACCAGCGTGCGCCATCGCGCGGCGATGACATCATCGGGTCTGATCAGATAACAAGTTCCCGGCGTGGCGGCCAGCGCACGTCTTGCCGACCCATCTCGATCTGCGATGGTGGTGAAGCCGTCGATGCTGGTCGCATCGCTCGCGACCAGAATGATTTCGACGTCGGCGGCCAGCGTCGGCAGCTCGCGTATCTGCGCAAGCGAGGCGCAGCCTGAATCCATGAAGTACAAGACAAGGAAACGCTTGCCCAATAGCTGATAGATGCTGCAGCGGCGTCGCTGGCCGTTCTGATCCAGCTCGATAGGAAAATCCGGTACTGTCGACCCGCTGCCGGGGCCTTCGCCGTGAAACTCCCGTTCGCGGTGCGGCGCGCCGTTCAGGGGGCTGTCGCTAGGCACGAATTCCCCAAGCTGGAATGGCTCGAACAGAGAGCGGAAGCCGGGCTGACCGCTTGCCAGCGATAGCGCGGCGCTGCGCATCAGTCTTGCGCCACGCGACGGCGTGCTCATGTAGACGGTGGTCTTGGAAAGCGCGTTCAGCGTGGCCAGCACCGCGGGGCGCCGTTCGAGCGTATAGGTGTCCAGAATCGCCGGATCCCGCTGGTGCCGTATCACTTGGGCCAGCTTCCAGGACAGATTGTGTATGTCCTCGATGCCGTGATTCATGCCGCGACCGCTGAAGATCGGCGTCAGATGAGCGGCGTCTCCGGCGAACAAGACGCGCCCCTGCCGGTAGGATTCCAGCGATAGCGCTGAAGGCGAGTAGGCGCTGCAACGCAATAGCTGCCAATCGTCGGGCAGCTTCATCATCGCAAGGTGAGCCCGGATCCGCTCAGTGGCCTTTTGCGGCGTGGCGGCTTCGGCCGGGTCTTCGCCGTCGGGCACCAGATAGTCCAGG
This sequence comes from Burkholderiales bacterium, assembly GCA_017307915.1. Lineage (GTDB taxonomy): Bacteria > Pseudomonadota > Gammaproteobacteria > Burkholderiales > Burkholderiaceae_E > Zeimonas. The sequence continues at coordinate 4,317 of JAFKGG010000135.1, forward strand.
CGCCATGTATTGCCCGGAAGCTGATACAGAATGGTGGTGGAACCGACCTGATACGGCGGGTCGAACCACAGGCGGCGTCCGGGCGTGATCGAAGCTGCGGTGTGAAAGTCTGCGATCACCCAGCGTTGCTCGAATCGGGCGCCCAGATAGGATATGCCCAGGATACGCCGGACATCGCTATGAGCGCCGTCGGCCGCAACGACGAACCGAGCGTCGAGGGTGTACGGACCGTCGGGCGCTGCTATCGATAGGCGAAGCCGATCATCGCTCTGATCCATGGCGCGCAGCGTGTGGCACCACCGTATATCCACTGAGCCGAATTCCCGCGCGCGCTGGATCAGCATTTCTTCCAGGACGTCTTGCTGCAGCAGCAGAACATTCGGATAGTCGCTGCCCGTTTCATCCTGGAAAATGGATTCATTGACCAGCTTCGTTCCATAGTAGGTCCAGCCCCGCTCGAGCACGTAGCCCGCGGCACGTATTGCGCGGAAAACACCCAGGTGATCGAAGATCTGCAGCGATCTGCGCCGGATGCCTACCGCGCGGCTGCCAACCTGAACGCCTTCGCGCTTTTCGATGACGATCGTTCTGATGCCGAGGCTGGCAAGATCGAGCGCGCAAGCGAGACCGACCGGGCCAGCGCCGATGATCACCACCGGATGGATGGATTGCCCATTAGCCACGTCGGACGGTCGGCCGGGGGAAGGTGAAGGCATTGCGGGCATGTCGGGTCGATCGTTGATGAAACGCTGGGCAGGCAGGCTGGACGGGTAAGGCCGGTAGCATGCCCGGCCGCTGGCTCAGTCGAGTTTCGGAATCCCCGCCGTTTCGACGATCTTCTTCCACCGCTGGTTCTCGGCCGCGATATGCGATCGAAAATCCGCTCCGTTCTTGAAGGCGACGCTGGCTCCGGCATTCATCATCATTCCTTGGGTCTCGGGCGCAGCGAGAATCGCTGCAACTTCCCGCGCTACGCGCTGGGTGATGTCGTTGGGCAGCCCGCGCGGACCAAGAAATCCGAACCAGCTCACGACGAGGACGTCAGCGAAGCCCGCTTCACCTGTAGTGGGTACGTTTGGCAGCAGCGGATGTCGTTTCGAAGCGGCCAGCGCGAGCGCCTTGATCTGTCCCTTTTCTTCGAAAGCCTTCACGAAGTCGACCGTGGTCAGCACGATCTGGACGTTGCCGGCGGCAACGTCGGTCATCATCGGCGCGCCGCCTCGATACGGAACATGGGTCATCGACGTGCCCGTCGTCACGGCGAGCAGTTCGAGGCCGAGATGAAGAATGCTGCCCGTACCGGCCGATCCGTAGTTCACCTTGCCCGGATTGGCTTTGGCGAAGTTGACCAGTTCGGTGAGATTGTTCGGCGCGAATCGGCTATTGGCCGCGATCACCAGCGGGGTTTCAGCGACCATCGCGATCGGCGTGAAATCGGCGACCGGATCGTACGGCGCCTTCTTTTTCGTTGCGGGGATCAGCGCCAGGCCATCGGCGCTGCCGAACAGCAGCGTGTACCCGTCCGCAGGGGCCCGGGCCACGTATTCGACGCCGAGCTGCGAGCCGGCTCCCGGACGATTGTCGACCACGATGGGTTGGCCGAGGCGGGCGGCCAAGGGCTGGGCGATCAGGCGCGCGATCCTGTCCGTCGAACCGCCGGCGGCGAAGGGAACGACCAGCGTGATCGGGCGCTGGGGGAAATCCGCAGCGAGCGAGCTAAGATGCGTGGACATGGCGGCTATAGCCGCTATGCCCGCAGCCCACGCCAGGGCACGGATCTTCATGAGTACGTCTCCTCGTTTGTAGTGATCTTGGGCGCAGATCATAGGATCGGCGGGCAGATCTGTATGTCCTATACGGATAGGACAAAGTTCTTGGCCTGGCTGCCTTCCGGGCGGCAAACGTTCTGCGTGCTGTTCGATATTGACGAACATCGGCCTTGTCGACGTTCGCGTCGGCCGGCATACTGCCCCCGTTGCAATCCGGAGGAGGCGCGGTGCGCCAGATCGTCGACAAGATCGGCGCGATCCTGTCGCGCTATTCGTTCGAACGCAGCGAATGGGGCGTGACCGAGCTGGCCATCGAGCTGGCTTGGCCGAAATCCACGGTGAGCGAGATCCTGTCCAGCCTGGCTGCGCAGGGCTTCGTCGAACGCACGCCGCGTGGGCGCTTTCGGCTCGGTTGGCGCTTCTTCGAGCTGAATCAGGTGCTGCTGGAATCGACGCCGCTGGTGCGCGAAAGCCGCCGCGTGATGCAGGAGCTGGTCGAGCGCCACGGCGAATCCAGTCATCTGATGGTGCTCGAACGGCATCAGGCGGTGATCGTCGAGAAAGTGCAGGCCTCGCTGGCGATGCAGATCCTGATGTCGCGCGTGGGGCTGCGGCTGCCGGCACATTGTTCAGCCTGCGGCAAGATGCTGCTGGCCTGCCGGCCGTGGGATGAAGTGCGCATCATGTTCGACAATGTCGAACTCGTGCCGTTCACGCCCAACACCCTCACCACACTCGATGCGCTCGAGCGTGAACTCGATCAGATCCGCCGCGCCGACCTGGCCTTCGACCGCGAAGAGATCGTGCCGGGCCTGACCTGCCTCGCTGCGCCGGTGCGCAACGACGAGGGCAAGGTGATTGCGTCGATCAGCGTGTCGATCCCCACTTATCGCTTCGCCGGTGGCGAAGCCGGATTCGCGGACATGGTCCGCAACGCCGCGCTGCGCATTTCGCGCCGGCTCGGTTTCGATGCCGGCGAGGCCAAGCCCGCACGGCGAAGGAAAGCCTCATGAACGCTCCCATCGATGTCGGCTTGCGGCAAGTGTCGCTCGACGATCGTTATGAAGCCGCGACCGGCACCGTCTACCTGACCGGCACGCAGGCGCTGGTGCGCCTGCCCTTGATGCAGCGCCAGCGCGACGTTGCCGCCGGTTTGAACACGGCCGGCTACATCTCCGGCTATCGCGGCTCGCCGGTGGGCGGTTATGACCAGGCCTTGTGGAAGGCTTCGCAGCAGCTGCAGGCGCACCACATCAAGTTCGTGCCGGGCGTCAATGAAGATCTGGCCGCCACCGCGCTGTGGGGCACGCAGCAGCTCGACCAGTTCCCGGGCGCGCGCTATGACGGCGTGTTCGGCATCTGGTATGGCAAAGGGCCGGGCGTCGATCGTTCGGGCGACGCGCTACGCCACGCCAATCAGGCCGGCACCTCGCGCCACGGCGGCGTGCTGGCGGTGGCCGGCGACGATCATGGCGCGAAGTCGTCGACGATGTCGGCGCAGACTGATTTCATGTTCCAGGCAGTGTCGATGCCGATCCTGGCGCCCGCCACCGTGCAGGACTACATCGACCTCGGCCTGCACGGTTTTGCGATGTCGCGTTTCGCTGGTCTTTGGGTGGCGATGAAGGCGGTGACCGACACCATCGAGGGCGCCGGCATCGTCGACGTCTCGCCCGAGCGGCTGCGCATCACGCTGCCGGCCGACCAGCCGATGCCGCCCGGCGGCCTGAATCTGCGCTGGCCTGAAGAGTCGTTCCTGAAGCTGGAAGAGCGGCTGGCGCGCTGGAAGCTGCCGGCGGCGATCGCCTATGCGCGCAGCAACCGGCTCGACGCACATTGCTTTGGCCGCGCCGATGGCGAACCGGCGCGGCTGGCCATCGTCAGCAGCGGCAAGGGCTGGCTCGACGTGATGCAGGCGCTAGCCGACCTGGGCATCGACGAAGCCGCAGCGCGCGTGCTGGGGCTGAAGGTCTACAGGGTAGCGATGCCATGGCCGCTGGAGCCGCATGGCATCGCTGCATTCTGCGCCGGCGCCGAAGAGGTGCTGGTCATCGAGGAAAAGCGCGCGCTGATCGAAACGCAGTTGAAGGAACTGCTGTATGGCGCCGCCGAGCGGCCGCGCATCGTCGGCAAGCAGGCGCCCGACGGCACGGTGCTGCTGCCCGATTACGGCGAGCTGTCGCCGCCGGCCTGTGCGAACGTGATCGCGGCGCGGCTGCGGCAGTGGGTCGGGCGTGCCGATGACCAGCGCGGCGCTTTGCCGGCAGCGCTCGTGCAACGCATCGATGCATGGCTGGCGCGGCTTGCCGCCGGCGAGAAGCCGGCCAAGGTGTTCCAGACCATCGAGCGCATTCCGTACTTCTGCTCGGGCTGTCCGCACAATACTTCGACGCGCGTGCCCGAAGGCTCGCGCGCGCTGGCCGGCATCGGCTGCCACTTCATGTCGCTGTGGATGGATCGTTCCACCGCCACTTTCACGCACATGGGCGGTGAAGGCATGACCTGGGTCGGCCAGGCGCCGTTTTCCGACACCAAGCACGTGTTCCAGAACCTGGGCGACGGCACCTGGTTCCATTCGGGTTCGATGGCGATCCGCGCGGCGGTGGCGGCGCACACGCCGATCACCTACAAGATTCTGTTCAATGACGCGGTGGCGATGACCGGCGGCCAGAAGCACGATGGCCAGGTGACACCGCAACTGATCGCGCGGCAGGTGCGCGCCGAAGGCGTGCAGAAGATCGTCGTCGTCACCGATGAGCCTGACAAGTATCCGGCCGGTTATTTCGATGCCGACATCGCCGTGCACCATCGCAGCAAGCTCGATGAAGTGCAGCGTGAACTGCGCGAGTATGCCGACGTCTCGGTGCTGATCTACGACCAGACCTGCGCGGCCGAGAAGCGCCGCCGCCGCAAGCGCGGCGCGTTTCCCGACCCCGAGAAGCGCGTGTTCATCAACGAGGCCGTCTGCGAAGGTTGCGGCGATTGCGGTATGCAGTCGAACTGCGTGGCGATCGAGCCGGTCGAGACCGAGTTCGGCCGCAAGCGTGCGATCAATCAATCGGCATGCAACAAGGATTTTTCCTGCGTGAACGGGTTCTGCCCGAGTTTCGTCACGGTGCATGGCGGGCGGCTGCGGCGCGGGAAGTCGGTGTCGGCGCAAGCCAAGGCAACGGCGGAGGCGGGTGGGTCAATGCCGTCCGGCGCATCTGGTGTCTCCGGAGCGCCCGGCCTGGCTTTCGATCCGGCCGCCGGCCTGCCTGCGCCGCAACTGCCGGCGCTGGACCAGAGCTGGTCGTTGCTGGTCACCGGCATCGGCGGCACCGGCGTAATCACGATCGGCCAGATCCTGGGCATGGCCGCGCATCTGGAAGGCAAGAACGTCACCGCGCTGGACATGGCGGGTCTCGCGCAGAAGAACGGCGCGGTGATGAGTTTCATCCGTTTCGCACCGGCCGGCCGGCCGCTGTACGCGCCGCGGATTGGCGCAGCCAGCGCCGACGCGGTGTTGGGCGGCGATCTGGTCGTCACTGCCGGCCGCGAATCGCTGCTGCGCATGCAGGACGGTCACACGCGCGTGGTGGTCAACGCAGCACGCATTCCCACCGCCGCGTTCACGCGCAACGCCGACTGGCAGTTTCCGCAGGGTTCGATGCAGGCGGCGATCGCCGACGCGGCCGGCGCCGACAACGTGGCGCTGGTCGACGGCACGCGGCTGGCCACCGCCTTGCTGGGCGACGCGATCGCCACCAACCTGTTCCTGCTTGGCTTTGCCTGGCAGTGCGGGCTGCTGCCGGTATCGGCGCAGGCCATCGAACGCGCCATCGAACTGAACGAAGTGGCGATCGAACAGAACAAGGCCGCCTTTGCATGGGGCCGCCTGGCTGCGGTGGATGCGGCGCGCGTTGAATCGATCGTGGCGCCGCCGCCGCGCGCCGTGCCGGTCACGCGCAAGCTGTCGAATTCGCTGGAAGAGATCGTGGCGCGGCGTATCGACTTCCTCGCCGACTATCAGGACGAGCGCTATGCGCAGCGCTATGCCGCCGCAGTGGAGCGCGTCAGAGCCGCCGAGCGCAAGCTGGTCGGCGACGGCGCGCCGCTGCAACTGGCCGAGACCGTGGCGCGCAATCTGTTCAAGCTGATGGCCTACAAGGACGAATACGAGGTGGCGCGGCTTTACACCAACGGCCAGTTCCTCGATCGCCTGCGCGAGCAGTTCGACGGCGACTTCCGGCTCGGTGTGCATCTGGCGCCGCCGCTGCTGGCCAAGCGCAACGCCAAGGGCGAACTGATCAAGCGCGAATATGGCCCGTGGATGCTGAAGGCGTTCGCGCTGCTGGCGCGCGCCAAGCGCTTGCGCGGCACCGCGTTCGATCCGTTCGGCCGCACCGAAGAGCGGCGCGGCGAGCGGCAACTGATCGTCGACTATGAGCGCATCATCGATCGGCTGCTGGCGACACTCGATCGTGAACGCCTGCCACTGGCCGTCGAGATCGCCGGCGTGCCCGAGCAGATCCGCGGCTTCGGCCATGTGAAGGCGCGCTATCTGCAGGCGGCGCAGGAGCGTTGGCGCAAGTTGCTGGCGGAGTATGCGCAGGCGCCGGCGCTGATTGCCTAGGCCGTGAGGCTTGCCGGGCCGGCGTGAACCTGCGGCCGGCGGCCTCCAAAAAAGAAAAGCCCGGTCAACCGACCGGGCCCAAGGCGCCACAGGAGGAGGAGAAGTCGCTGTGGCGCTTTAGAGCAGCGATGACAGAGATCAGGAGATCTTACGCAGCTTTTCGGGCACGCGCCGCGGTGGAGGTTTTCGCGGCGGCGGCGATGTTCGCTTCGGCCATTTCGGCAACTTGCTTGGTCGCTTTGCTCACTTGGTCATAGGCCGTGTTGGCGGCCGAGACGGCTTGCTTCACGAGCGTCACGACGCCTTCGCTGCCGGCCGGTGCGTTCTTGGCTAGCGAATCGATGGCGGCGTAGAGTTGCTTGTTGCCTTCGGCGAACTGCTGCTCGAACAGCTTCGCAATCTCCGTGCCAGTGCTATTGGCGATTTCGTACACGTGCTTGTAGTAAGCCGCGACCTTGTCGGCGGCCGGCTGAACGGTGCCGGTGGCGTAGTCGGCCAGTTGCTTCGGATCCTTGATCTCGAACGCTGATTTCAGCGCGTCGGTCGATTCATCGATCGAAGCACGCGCGGCTTGCAGGTTCAGCGTGGCGAGTTTTTCCATGCCTTCGATCGAGGCCAGCGTGGCAGCGTGCAGGGCGTCGAGCGTCGACTTGTGCAGTTGCAGCAGTTGTTCGGGGGTGGTGACCATATTCGTTTCTCCAGATCCAGGTTGAAGTTAGAAACCGTAGTAGAGAGACCGGAGCAGCACTGATTTGTGCGTCGCAACATTGATCATTTTAGGCTGCGCCCGGTCGATGTCAAGCATTTTTGTGTGCAGTGCAGCAATTTTTTGCTCCGGAATTGGGCGTTTGACTTTAAGTATTTGATTTAAAATGAGATTTTTGAAGAGAGTATGACAATGTCCAGCGCTCGATGGCGATCGTAAATGGCGGATTTGAAGGGCGGGCTGCCCTGATGCAGTGCGCCAATCCAGGCTGGCCCGCTTTCGGGGCAAGCTGCACCAGCGCGGGTCGCGGTGGGACGATCTCTTATCATTGCCGTCCATCGACCCATCGTGCAGGGAGACCCCCAGGTGAGTGAGCGCCAAGACCCCAGCGCCGCGCCGCCGGCCGAAGCCGGCCTGCCGCCCGCGCGTGAC
>JAFKGG010000136.1 GCA_017307915.1 Burkholderiales bacterium
GGCACTTTGCGCAACGACGCCGCGGGCCTGCGCCGCTGGCTCGCCGAGCATGCCGCGCTCAAGCCGGGCAACCTCATGACCGGCGTGCCGCAGCCCGATCGCCGAGTGATTGACGGTGGCCAGGCTTTCCCAGCCGCCGGGGTTGCCCCACACTGCGCGCAACCGATGATGCAGGGCGATCGCCGAAGGCGGCGCCGACGCAGCGTGCGGATCAGCCGGTATGACCCGCGGATCCGCCGGAGCAGCGCGCGGCGCGTTCACCGCGCGTCTCCGAGCAATGCGACCAACGCATCCAGCGTGGCGGCATCGGGCTGCGGCACGCCGGTCATGAGGTTGCCCGGCTTGAGCGCGGCATGCTCGGCGAGCCAGCGGCGCAGGCCCGCGGCGTCGTTGCGCAAAGTGCCGGCGCCCAGCGTCGCGCGATCGGCCAGCCCAGCCAGATTGGGGCCGCGGCCGCTGCCGCGCTGCCGTGCATCCAGGCTGTGGCACTCGCTGCACAGGCGGTCGAATGATTGCAGTGCCGCCGATGGTGCAGCCGCTGCCGCTGCGCCAAGCTTCGCCATGTGCGCCTCGAACCCGGCCTGATCATGAGCGTGCAAGCGCAGCGCCATGCGCGCATGCTGCGCGCCGCAGAACTCGGCGCAGACGCCGTGATAGACGCCGGCGCGATCGGCGCGCAGGCGAATCACCGTGGTGCGTCCCGGCACTGCATCGATCTTGCCGCCCAGCCGCGGCAGCCAGAAACCGTGGATCACGTCCTCGGCGCTGACGTGGACGTCGATCGGTCGCCCGGCCGGCACGTGGATCTCGTTGGCCGAGTACAGCGGCTCACCGGCCGCTTGCGGATAACGCACTTCCCACCACCACTGGTGCCCGCGCACCTCGACGTGATAGACGCCTGGCGTGCCGGGCAGCGGCAGCAATGAATGGCCGGCGCCGATACCGTGGACCAGCAAGGCCGCCAGCGCCGCCAAGGGCACGATCAATCCGCCGCCGATGATCAGCGCGCGCGGCGCGATGCGCATACGCCGCGCCGGATTGCGGCAAGCGGCATACAGCGCCAGCGCGACGGTGACGATCAGGATCAGCAGCGCCGCCGCCAGCATCAGCCACCATAGGCGCGCGATCGCCGCGCTGGCCGGCCCGGCCGGATCGAGCGTCGACAAAGGCGTCGACCACCACTGGGTCGGCGCGCACTCGCCCCCACCGCATGAATGGACGATCAAGCCGCGCAGCGGCTCGCCATGATTAGATGCCGCCATGGACAAATTCGGCCAGCCATTGCCGATCGGCGCCCCCACCCGCGTGGCGCTCGGCCAGCATCCGCTGCACCCGATGGTGGTGACGTTTCCGATCGCGTTCTTCATCGCCGCGCTCGGTACCGACGCCGCGTTCTGGTACAGCGGCGACGTGTTCTGGTCGCGCTGCTCGCTGTGGCTGCTGGGAGGCGGTACGGCGATCGGCGTCATCGCCGCCGTCACCGGCACCGTCGAACTGCTGACGGTGGCGCGCATCCGGCACCGCGCCGCCGGCTGGAGCCATTTCGTGGCAGCCGTGATGCTGCTGTCGATCGAGAGCATCAACTGGGCGCTGCGGCTGCCCGATCCAGCCGGGGCCGTGCTGCCGCTGGGCATCTATCTGTCGCTGCTCGGCGCCAGCCTGGTGGGCCTGGCCGGTTGGCTCGGCGGCAATCTGGTGTTCCGCGATCAGGTGGGCATCCACGACGAAGACAGCGACGATGCATTCTGAACGGCGCGCCAAGGCGGCGCCGGCTGCCGCACTGCAAGCCACGGTCTGCGGGCGGCTGCGCATCGCCATGCCGCCTTCAGACGGCGCGCGCCAGCAGCGCCGGCTTGTCGAGCACCGTCCATAGCACCAGCGGCACCAGCAGCGCCGGCACCAGCGTCAACAAGCGCAGCCAGCGCGGCGCACGCAAGCCGGGATGCATGCCAAGCAGCCGGAGCAGGCGCCCGCAATAGACGTGAAAGCCGGTCATCGCGGTGACCAGCGTGAGCTTGAGCACCAGCCAGTCACCCAGCAGATCGCTGACCGCCACCAGCGCGGTGCCGCTCACGATGGTCAGCACGGCCCCCGGCGACGCGATCGCGATGTAGGTGAAGCGGCTCATCGTGCGCAGCCGCTTGAATGCGGCCGGGTCTTCGACGCCGGCATGCGCGGCGAACAGGCCCGGCAGCAGGAACAGGCCGGCGCACCACAGCGCCAGCGATCCGATGTGCGCTGCCATCAGCCAGGGCATCGCCGCTCCTTGATTCGCTGCCTCGAACTTGGGTCGCTCGATGCAGCAAGCGGTATGCCCGAACGGCGGCGGCGAGGTCGCCGCCGCCCGCGCTCAAGGGCAGTAGATGCTCTTCAGCGCCGCGATCACCTTCTCGACGTGGGGATCGGCAATGCGGTAATACAGGGTCTGCGCTTCGCGCCGGAAGGTCACCAGGCCTTCGTCACGCATGCGCGCCAGGTGCTGCGACAGTGCGGACTGGCTCAGATCGACCTGATCGAGCAAGGCGCCCACCGTCATTTCACCATGCTCGATCAGCAGGCACAGCACCAGCAGGCGCTGTTCGTTGCCGATCGTCTTCAGCAGCGCCGCCGCCTGCGCGGCCCCCTGCTGGCGGAACTGGCGGTCGCGCAGATCGACCTGGGCCACGGTTCGTATGGAAAGAGTACGTGTTGCCATGACTGCATTATCGCGCTGATGCCGGACGCTGCGCATCGTCGATTGACCACCGGCCGGCTTCGGTGATGGCCATTGGTTCCGACGATTCGTTAAATTAATATTTACTAATTTAGATAATCATAAAATCATCATACAATCCTTTAGCATAGGGCCTCGCCCCCCGGTATACGCACCACGGAGATGAACGATGTCGACCGCCTCCATCCAGGCCTTCTTCGATGAGCCCACCAACACCGTCAGCTACCTGGTGATCGATCCGGCCACACGGCAGGCGGCGGTCATCGATCCGGTGCTCGACTACGATCACAAGTCGGGCAAGTTCTCGACCCGCTCGGCCGACCATATCATCGAGGCGGCACGCACATCAGGCGCCACCATCGTACGCGTATTGGAAACCCACGCGCACGCCGATCATCTGAGCGGCGCGCCGCACGTCAAGCGCGTCACCGGCGCACGGGTCGGCATCGGCGAGCACATTCGCCAGGTGCAGACGATCTTCCGGCCGGTGTTCAATCTCGACGACGTTTCCGGCGACGGCAGCGAATTCGACGATCTGTTTCGCGACGGCCAGACCTTCTCGATCGGCCAGTTGAACGTCGAGGTGCTGCACACGCCCGGCCACACGCCCGCCTGCGTGGCGTACCGGATCGGCGATGCGGTGTTCGTCGGCGACACGCTGTTCATGCCCGACTACGGCACGGCGCGCGCCGACTTCCCCGGCGGCAGTGCCCAGACGCTGTATCAGTCGATCCACCGGCTGCTGTCCTTGCCGCCCGAAACCCGCTTGTTCATGTGCCACGACTACAAGGCGCCCGGGCGCGACCACTATGCCTGGGAAACCACCGTGGGCGAGCAGTTGACGCGCAACGTGCACGTGCATCGAGGCGTCAGCGAAGGCGAATTCGTCGCGATGCGGCAACGCCGCGACGCAACGCTCTCGGCGCCGACCTTGCTGTTGCCGTCCATCCAGGTCAACATCCGCGCCGGCAATCTGCCGCGCGCCGAAGCCAACGGCGTCTGTTACCTGAAGATTCCGCTGCAGCCCGCCGAGAACCAGGCGCAGGCGGCCTAAACCAATCAGGCGTTCGACCGGAACCCACGCATGTCATCGTCCCACCCCGAAGCGCCGGCCACCGCCGCCCCTCAGAGTGCCGCAACGGGCAGCCAGCCCGGCGGCGCGGCGTCTGCCGCGCCCTCGCGGTTCCGCCTCGATCCGGTGGAACGCCGCAACGTCTCGCTGCTGGTCGCGGCGCAGGCGCTGGGCGGCGCTTCGCCGCCGATTCTGCTTTCGCTGGGCGGCCTGGTCGGCCAGACGCTGGCCAGCAACGCCAAACTGGCCACGCTGCCGATCAGTCTGTTCCAGCTCGGGGTGGCACTGTCGACGATTCCTGCCGCGATCCTGATGCGCCAGCTTGGCCGGCGCGGCGCCTACGTGCTGGGCGCGATGTTCGGCATCGTCTCGGGGGTGGGAGCGGGCGTCTCGATCATGCAGAGCAGCTTTCTGCTGTTTTGCATCGCCACCACGCTGGCCGGCTTCTATGCGGCTTGCTTGCAAAGCTATCGCTTCGCGGCCACCGACTCGGTGCCGCCGGCATGGCGGCCGACGGCGATCTCGCGCGTGATGGTCGGCGGACTGGTCGCCGCCATCATCGGGCCGCAGGTGGTGATCTGGACACGCGACTCGATGCCCACCGCGCCATTCGCCGGCAGCTTCTTCGGGCAGGCGGCGCTGGCACTGCTGGCACTGCCGCTGCTGGCGCTGCTGCGCCCGCCGCCGCCGACCGCCACCACGCAGTCGGGCCCAGGACGGTCGCTGAGCGTCATCGCGCGCCAGCCGCGCTTCATCGTCGCGGTCAGCGCCGGCGTGGTGTCTTACGGTCTGATGAGCTTCATCATGACCGCCGCGCCGATGGCGATGGTCGGCTGCGGACATACGGTGGGCGAAGCCGCACTGGGCATCCAGTGGCACGTGCTGGCGATGTTCGGCCCCAGCTTCTTCACCGGCCGCCTGATCGAACGTTTCGGCAAGTTGCAGATCACCGCGCTGGGCCTGCTGATGATCGCCGGCGCGGGCGCGATGGCGCTGGCCGGCCTGGAACTGCTGAACTTCTGGGGATCGCTGATCCTGCTGGGCGTCGGCTGGAACTTCGGCTTCATCGGCTCTACCGCCATGGTTACCGACTGCTATCAACCCGCCGAACGCAACAAGGTGCAGGCGCTGAACGATTTCCTGGTGTTCAGCACCGTGGCGGCGGCCTCGTTCGGCTCGGGGCACTTGCTGAACACCGCCGGCTGGGAAACGATCAATCAGTTGATGTTCCCGCTGGTGGCAATCGTGGTGTTGATGCTCGGCTGGCTGGGCTGGCGCCAATCGGCCGAGGCGCGCGTCGCCTCCTGAGCCCACCACCGCAGCGAAACGCCGTCGGCGGCCCTCCAGCGGCCCCCTCGACGGCGCCACTGCCTGACGCCGAGCCCCTGGTTTTCCCTGCCCTGCGCCCGCCTGGGCACTAGGTTTCGACATGCGAAACCTAGTGCCCAGGCGGGCCGATGCGCATTGTCCGCACTCGAAACGCTGGTCAATAATGGCCGCGTCATCAACGCGCCAATGCCATGCCCGCAGCTCTCCCCCTTGAAGGTATCCGTGTCATCGATCTCACGCGCGTGCTGGCGGGGCCATTGTGCGGTGCAATGCTCGGCGACATGGGCGCCGACGTCATCAAGATCGAAGACGTCGGCAGCGGTGACGAATCACGCGCCTGGGCGCCGCTGAAAGACGGCGAGTCGCCCTGCTATGTGGCCAACAACCGCAACAAGCGCGCGCTCGCGCTCGATCTGAAAACGCCCGCCGGTGTCGACGTGCTGCGCCGGCTGGCGAATAGCGCCGACGTGCTGATCGAGAACTTCCGCACCGGCGCGATGGAAGATTTCGGCCTCGGCTATGAAACGCTGGCCGCCGACAATCCGCGCCTGATCTATTGCTCGATCTCGGCATTCGGCCGCAGCGGCCCGCGGGCGCAGGGCGCCGGCTACGAAGCGCTGATGCAAGCCTTCGCCGGCATCATGTCGATCACCGGCGAGCCCGACGGCGCGCCGGTGCGCTGCGGCATCTCGGCGCTCGACATCATGACCGGCACGCTGTGCAGCTTCGGCATCGTCAACGCGATCCTGCACCGGCAACAGACCGGCGTGGGCCAGCGCGTCGACGGCTCGCTGCTCGACACCGCCATCGGCCTGTTGAATTTCCAGGCGCAAAACACGCTGCTGACCGGCGTAGTGCCGCGCGCGCTGGGTTCGGCGCATCCGTCGCTGGTCCCCTATCGCAATTTTCGCTGCCGCGACGGTCAGTGGGTGTTCATCGCCGGCGGCAACGAACGGCTGTGGCGTCGGCTGGCCGGTGCGCTCGGCCTGGCGGCACTGATCGACGATGCACGCTTTGCCAACAACGTCGCGCGCGTCACGCATCGCACCGAACTCGAAGCGCTGGTGACGCAGGCCGTGGCGCGCTTCGATCGCGAGGAACTGCTCGCCCAGATGGAAGCGGCCGGCGTACCGGCCACGCCGGTGAACACGGTGGACCAGGTATTGCGCGATCCGCAGATGGCCAGCCGGCCGGTGCTGAAAACGATGGCGCATCCGAAGCTCGGCGAGATCGACGTCGTCGGCATGCCGCTGGACTTTTCGCGCATCGAACCCAGTGTGCGCCGGCATGCGCCCAATCACGGCGAGCACACCGACGAATTGCTCGACGAACTAGGTTTCACGCACGAGCAGATCGCTGCGATGCGTGCGCAAAAAGTGGTCATCTAGTCGATACCAAACGAATCGACACGAACTAGGAGGGGAGACCGATGAATAGCATTCCACAATGGGCGCGTGCCTTTGCACGCCTGCCGGGTATCTGCGCACTGGCTACCGCGGTCACTTGCGCCGCGCTGCCGCTGGCGGCCGGCGCCGCCGATCCGGCGTTTCCGACCAAGCCGGTGCGGATGGTGATTCCCTTTGCACCCGGCGGCCTGACCGACCTGGTGGCGCGGGTGATCCAGCCCAAGCTCAGCGAACGCCTGGGGCAGACCGTGCTGATCGACAACCGCCCCGGTGCCGGCGGCGTGATCGCCACCAACCACGTCGCCAAGTCGGCGCCCGACGGCCATACGCTGTTCCTGTCGTGGGATACGCACACGATCAATCCGATCGCGATGAAGCAACTGCCCTACGACACCTTCAAGGATCTGGCGCCGGTCACCCTGATGATCCGCCTGCCGCTGGTGATGGGGGCCTGGAGCCAATTGCCGGCCAACTCGCTGGGTGAGTTCGTCAAACTGGCCAAGAGCCAGCCCGGCAAGCTCAACTTCGCTTCGATCGGCTCGGGCAGTTCCAACCGGCTGTATTCCGAACTGCTGAACAGCCTCGCCGGCATCGATGTCGTGCACGTGCCCTACAGCGGCGGCGGCGCGGCGATCCTGGCGATGATGAGCGGTGAAGCCGCCTACGGATTCTTCTCGTATGGTTCGATGCAGGCGCACCTGAAATCCGGCAAGCTGAAGGCGCTGGCAGTGACCGGCACGCGGCGACTGGCCGAATTGCCAGACACGCCGACGATGGTCGAAGCCGGCTTCCCCGGCTACGAGGCCTATTCCTGGGTCGGCATCTACGCTGCCGCCGGCACGCCCGATGCGATCATCACGCGGCTCAATCGGGAGTTCGTCGCGGTGCTGAACGATCCCGAGATCAACAAGCGCCTGACCGGCATGGGCGTGGAAGTGGTCGCGAGCACGCCGCAGGCGCTGGCCAAGTTCCAGCAGGACGACCACCAGAAGTGGGTCGACTTCGTGCGCAAGGCCAAGCTGCAATTCGATTGAACCGGGCGCGGCCTGCCCGCTCCCGGCCAGGCCGCGGCGATCACGCCGCATCGCGCAACACGAAATCCGCTGCCCGCTCGGCGATCATCACCGCCGGCACATTGGTGTTGCCCGACACCAGCGTCGGCATGATCGAGCAATCGACGACGCGCAGGCCATCCACGCCGCGCACGCGCAGGCGCTGATCGACTACCGCCTGCGCGTCATCACCCATCTTGCAGGTGCCGCTGGGATGGAAGATCGTGCCGCCGTTGTTGCGCACGAATTCGAGCAGCGCCGCATCGTCTTCAGCCTGCTGGCCGGGCGCGTATTCGCTGGCGATGAAACCTTGCAGCGCCGGCGCCGCAGCGATGCGTCGCGCCAGCTTCACGCCATCGATCATCGTGCGCTGGTCGAGCTCGGTCGACAGGTAGTACGGCTGCATCGACGGCGGCTGCAAGGGATCGGCCGAGGTGATGCGCACGAAGCCGCGCGATTCAGGCCGCAACTGGCACACCGACATGGTGAAGCCCGAGAAGCGATGCACCGGCGAACCCGCCATGTCCGCCGACAGCGTGGCGACGTGGAACTGCACGTCGGGCCGCGTCAGCCCCGGCTGCGTGCGCGCGAAGATGCCGCCTTGATTGATGCCGATCGCGATCGGCCCATCGCGCGACAGCAGATACTGCGCGCCGATTCGCATGCGCCCCCACAGGCTGGCCAGTTGGTCGTTGGTGGTGACCGGCAAGGCGCAGCGGAACATCACGCGTGCCTGCAAATGATCCTGCAGATTCTCGCCGACGCCGGGCAACGCCTGCACCACATCGATATCGAAGCGCCGCAGCAGCGCCGGGTCGCCAATGCCCGATAGCTGCAACAGCTGCGGCGTCTGCAAGGCGCCGGCACACAGGATCACTTCGCGACGCGCGCGCGCCGTGCGCAGCGGCCCGGTCTGCACGCTCACGCCCGATGCACTGACCGTGCCGGCACCATCATGGCTGGCATGCACGTCGCTGCGGTATTCGATGCCGCAGGCGCGCCGACCCTCGAACAGCACGCGCGTAGCCTGCGCGCGCGTCTCGATGCGCAGATTGGGCCGGCCGCGCGCCGGCTTCAGATACGCCACCGCAGTACTGCAGCGCAAACCGCGCCGCGTGGTCAACTGGAAGTAGCCGGCGCCTTCCTGCCGCTCGCCGTTGAAGTCATCGTTGCGCGGGATGTCAATCTGCCCGCAGGCGGCGATCACGGCATCGATCAGCGGATGCGCGGCACGGATCGGCGAGCACCACAATGGCCCGCCGGTGCCGCGCCAGGCATCGGCCCCGGCCACGTTGTGCTCGAGCTTGCGAAACCAGGGCAGCACTTTGTCGTATGACCATTGGTCGTTGCCCAACGCAGCCCAGTCGTCGTAATCCTCACGCTGGCCACGGATGAAGATCAGCCCATTGATCGCACTCGAACCGCCCAGCGTCTTGCCGCGCGGCCAGTACACCTGGCGCCCGTTCATACCCGGGTCGGGATCGGTGCGGAACATCCAGTTCACTTCGGGATTGAACATCGTCTTGGCATAACCGATCGGCACGTGGATCCACGGATAGCGATCGGCCGGACCGGCTTCCAGCAGCAACACGCTGTGCCGGCCATTCTCGGAAAGCCGCGCCGCCATCACACAGCCGGCCGAGCCGGCGCCCACCACGATGTAGTCGAATTCGTCCATGCCTGAAGTTCCATTGACGGCGCGCATCGCCGCTGCACTGCGGCAATCGCCGCCGACGCTGCGCCAGCGCCGCGGCCACGACACATTGAAGCCGAAGCCGCGGCCTCGTTCAATCCAGTGGAACGAAAATACTCATTTTTCGGAACGCTGATCATGGCCCACCTCTGTCCAGCGCGACGCACCGGTGATAGCTTGAGCGCCACGTGCCGCCGTGTTCGTGCACCACACGCCACGCCGCGGTAGTGCGCTCATCACCACTTTGAAACCAGCGGAGGAGACATGACTCGTTCACTGATCCGCAGACTCGCCGGCGCATTGGTCGCCGCCGCAGCTCTGTCGATGGCCGGCCAGGCCGCCGCGCAGCAGAAGATCCGCATCCAGACCGCAGTACCCTCGGCCAGCATCTACTTCGAGTTGATGAAACGCTATGCCGATCGCGTCGATCGCATGACCGGCGGCAAGCTGAAGATGGACATCCTGCCCGACGGTGCCGTGGTGCCGGCGTTCGAGATCCTCGACGCGGTCGACAAGAACATCGTCGAAGGCGGCTTCGCGTGGACGCACTACTGGTCGGGCAAGCATCCGGCCGCCGGCCTGTTCGCCAATCCGATGGCCGGCGCCGGCGTCGGCCTCGACCAGCTCTCGCACATGGCCTGGTACTTCGAAGGCGGCGGCCAGGAGCTGTATCGCAAGCTGTACAACGACGTGCTGAAGGTGCGCGTCGAAGGCATGCTGCTGCAACCGATGGGTCCCGATCCGCTGGGCTGGTTCAAGCAGCCGATCAAGAGCGTCGAAGATTTCAAGAAGATGAAGTACCGCTCGCCGCCGGGCATCACCGGCGAGATCTTCAAGGAGATGGGCGTATCAGCCGTGGCCATGCCCGGCGGCGAGATCGTGCCGGCGGCGCAGCGCGGCGTGATCGACGCGGCTGAATGGATCGGCCCGGCCGACGACGTCAACCTGGGCCTGCATCGCGTCTGGAAGCACTACTACCTGCAGGGCCTGCATCAGTCCACCGACGTGGGCGAGGTGATCTTCAACAAGGCCTGGTTCGACAAGCAAAGCGCCGACACCAAGGAGATCCTGCGCACCGCCGCGATGGCCTCGATCGCCGAAACCTACGTGTTCAACGTGGCGCGCAATGCGCGTGCGCTCGAACAGTTGAAGAAGGAATCGCAGGTCGTCGTGCACGACACGCCGAAAGATTTCTTCCCGGCATTCATCAAGGCGACCAACACGGTGCTCGACCGCTATGCGGCGCGCGATGCCTTCTTCAAGGAAGTGCTCGACTCGCAGCGCCGTTTCGCCGGCACCGTGGTGCCGTACTGGACCAAGATCAACGATCTGTTCAGCAACCTCGGCAACGCCGCGCTGGCCGAGAAGAAATGAGCGCTGCCAGCCATCCGGGCGGCGCCCCGATCGACGGGGCGCTGCCCCGTCTGGCGCGGCGGCTCGACGCCGTCGCGCTGTGGTCGGGGCGCGCGGTGTCGTGGATGATCCTGCCGATGGTGGCCAGCCTCGTCTATGAAGTGACGATGCGCTACGCGTTCAGTGCACCGACCACCTGGGCCTACGACATGACCTACATGTTGTACGGCTCGTTCTTCATGCTCGGTTCGGCCTACACGCTGATGCGCAAGGGCCACATCCGCACCGACATGTTCTATGAGAAATGGTCGGTGCGCACGCAGGGCCGCGTCGATGCCGCCTGCTATCTGCTGTTCTTCTTTCCGGCCTTGATCGCGTTCCTGCTGGTGAGCTGGGATTTCTTTCAAGCTTCCTGGGACCGCCAGGAACGGATGGTGACCAGCCCATGGATGCCGCTGGTCTGGCCGTTCAAGCTGTCGATGCCGGTGGCCACCGCCCTGATGCTGTTGCAGGGTGTCTCGGAATTCATCAAGAGCTGCATCGCTGCACGCAGGGGAGTCTGGATTTGAGTCCGGAAATCATCGGCCTGCTGGCCCTCGCACTGCTGTTCGTCGCCATCTTCATCGGTTTCCCGATCGCCTTCACGCTGATCGCGTTGGGCCTGGGCGTCGGTTACTTCGCGCTCGGCGATCTGTCGATTCACTTGATGACGCTGCAGATCTTCTCGGTGATGCGCGACCCGACGCTGGCCTCGGTGCCGTTCTTCCTGTTCATGGGTTACCTGCTGGAAGAATCGGGGCTGATGCAGCGGCTGTTTCGCGCCGTGCAGCTGCTGCTGGCCGGCGTCAACGGCGCCTTGTATCTGGCGGTGATCATCACCGCGACGATCTTCGCCGCTGCCACCGGCATCGTCGGCTCGTCGGTGACCTTGCTGGGCGTGATGGCCGCACCGGCCATGATCCGCAGCAAATACGACGTGCGCATGAGCGCCGGCGCGATCACCGCCGGCGGCACGCTCGGCATCCTGATTCCGCCATCGGTGATGCTGATCGTGATGGGGCCGGTGGTCGGCGTGCCGGCTACCGATCTGTTCGCAGCGGCAGTGTTTCCGGGGCTGCTGCTATCGGGCATCTTCATCGTCTATACGCTGGTCAGGTGCCTGCTGAACCAGTCGCTCGGCCCTGCACTGCCGATGTCGGAACGCCGCCCGCTG
>JAFKGG010000095.1 GCA_017307915.1 Burkholderiales bacterium
CGCCTATACGCATTTCACGTCGCCGATCCGCCGTTATCCTGATCTGATGACGCATCGCGTGATCAAGGCGCTGTTGGCCGGCGAGCGTTGTCCGCCGCCGGTCAGACTGATGGCCGATGGCGATGCCACCCTCGCGCTGGCGGCCGATGATGACGCGCCGGCGGCGCCGCGCGCGCGCGGCAAGCAAGGCTCGGCAAGCAAGGCAGCGGCGGTCGGCGGTGCGCGGGCCGCGAGTTCGGCGCCCGCCAGGCAGGCGCAATCGGCGCAGGCGCGCCAGCACGAGCACGACGCATGGGCCACGCTGGGCATCGTCTGCTCGGCCAACGAACGCCGCGCCGACGAGGCGTCGCGCGACGTCGAGGCCTGGCTCAAGTGCATGTACGTGCGCGAACGCGTCGGCGAGCAATTCGCCGGCCGCGTCACCGGCGTGGCGCCCTTCGGTGTGTTCGTCACGCTCAACGAGCTGTACGTCGAGGGGCTGGTGCACGTATCCGAACTGGGCGGCGAATACTTCCAGTACAACGAGACCACTCACGAACTGCGCGGCGAACGCACCGGCCGGCGTTTTCGGCTGACCGACGAACTCGACGTACAGGTCTCGCGCGTCGATCTGGAGGCGCGCCGCATCGAGTTCAGGCTGGTCGAGCGTGTAGACTTCCGCGCCTTGAAGCGTGGCCGCGAGCGAGCAGCGCTCGACGCGGGTGCCGCCCGCGCGCCGCGGGCGTCGCAGCCGCAACCGCAGCCGCAGCCGTCGTTGCCGCCCTTGCCGCCGGGCGCCGTCTCGGCGCCGTCGTCGTCTGCGGCCGGCCGCGGCCCGCAAGGCAGCACGCGCAAGGCCGCCCGCGGCAAGACCGAGAAGGTCAAGCGCGTGCGCGCCGAGCGGCTGGCGGCCAAGAAGAAGCCGGTGGCCAACAGCAGTGCCGGCAAACGCAAGCGGCGCCGCTGAACGGCGCTGCCTACACAGGATCGATACGTGCTCATTTACGGTTTTCATGCGGTGCTGGCCCGTCTCAAGCGCGACGCTGCGGGCGTGCGCGACTTGTATGTCGACGCCGGCCGCGAAGACGCGCGCATGCGCGAACTGGTCAAGACGGCCAACGACGCCGGGCTGCGACCGCATTTCGTCGACGGCTCGCGCATCGAGAAGCTGTGCCCACGCAAGCGCCACCAGGGGGTGGTGGCGATGGTCGAGTTCTCGGCGCCCGCGCTGACGCTCGAAGACCTGCTCGATTCGGTCAGTGCGCCGGTGACGCTGCTGCTGCTCGATGGCGTCACCGATCCGCGCAACCTGGGCGCCTGCCTGCGCGTGGCCGACGGTGCTGGCGCCGCGGCGGTGATCGCGCCCAAGGACCATGCTTGCCAGCTCACCGACGTGGCCATCCAGACCGCCAGCGGCGCCGCCGAGAGCGTGCCTTACATCATGGTGACCAACCTGGCGCGCGCGATGGACACGATCCGCGAGCGCGACATCTGGCTGGTCGGTGCCGACGACGCCGCCCCGCACAATCTGTACCAAGCCGCGCTGCCGTCGTCGATCGGCTGGGTGCTGGGGGCCGAAGGCACCGGCATGCGGCGCCTGACGCGCGAGCGCTGCGACATCCTGGTCAGCATTCCGATGCTCGGGCAGGTCAGCAGCCTGAACGTGTCGGTAGCCGCCGGCGTGGTGCTGTACGAATCGCTGCGCCAGCGCGGCACGGCCGCTGCCGGGTAGGGCGATGTCGGCCGACGCGCGCGGTGCCGAAGATGCCGGCGGCGATCTCGCCG
>JAFKGG010000137.1 GCA_017307915.1 Burkholderiales bacterium
GTGCCGATCGAGAACCTGATCGGCGAGGAAGGCAAGGGCTTCAAGGCATCGATGCGCGCGCTCGACCTGAACCGCCCCACCATCGGCGCGCAGTGCGTGGGCTTGGCACAGGGGGCATTCGATGCGTCGCTGGCCTACGCGAAGGAGCGCAAGCAGTTCAAGCGCAGCATCGCCGAGTTCCAGGGCGTACAGTTCATGCTGGCCGACATGGCGATCCAGATCGAGGCGGCGCGGGCGCTGGTCTATGAATGTGCACGTGCTGGTGACGAAGGCGACTGGGATCGGCTGAACCTGCTGGCCAGCATGGCCAAGTGCTTCGGCAGCGACATGGCGATGAAAGTGACCACCGACGCCGTGCAGGTGTTCGGCGGCTATGGCTACACGAAGGACTATCCGGTCGAACGAATGATGCGCGACGCCAAGCTGGCGCAGATTTTCGAAGGCACCAATCAGATCCAGCGCCTGGTGATCGCCAAGCAATTGCTGAACGGCTGAGCGCGCGGCGGCGGCCGGTTCGTGCGGTGCATATGATGATGATGAAATACGACAACATCCGGGAGCTGGCCTTCTTTCTGCGCGTATCGGAAGAGGCCAGCTTCTCGGCGGCGGCACGCCGACTCAACCTCGATCCCTCGACGATCAGCAAGGTGGTGCAGCGGCTGGAAAGCCGGCTCGGTGTGCGGCTGTTTCATCGCACTTCGCGGGTGCTGCAACTCACGCAGGAAGGCGAGCGCTTCCTGTCGGTGGCGCAGAAGGTGATGCAGGCGCTGGAAGAAGCCGAAGAAGCACTCAACCCGGGTCTGGAAGGCGCCAGCGGCATCCTGCGGATCAGCAGCACGGCGGCCTTTGCGCGGCAGCGGCTGGCGCCGCTGATGCCGGCGTTCATCGAGAAGTATCCGGCGCTGAAGGTGGAGTTTCTGCTGGCCGGCAATCCGCCGGATCTGTTCGAGCACCAGATCGACATATCGTTTCGCAGCGGATCGATTCCCGATTCGACGCTGGTGGCGCGCCGTGTGACCAATGCGCGCTGGCGGGTCTGCGCGTCGCCCGACTACCTGAAGCGCGCCGGCACCCCGCTCACGCCGACGGAACTCGCCGGGCACCGCTGCCTGAACTTCCTGCCGGGCTCTTATCGCAGCGACTGGCAACTGCAGCGCGACGAGCCGATGCCGCCGCCGCAGGCGCGCACGCCGATTGCGGCGAACAACGGCGAGATGCTGTGCGCGCTCGCAGTGGCGGGCGTGGGCCTGGCACGGCTGGCGGATTATCACGTCGACGACGAACTGCACAGCGGCCGTCTGGTGGCGCTGGAGGCCTTCGACGCCGAACCGGAACCGATCTACGCCGTCTATCCGAGCCGCCGGTATCTGAGCGCGCGGGTCCGGGCCTTCCTGGCCCACATCGAGAGCGGGTTCGCCGCTCATTAGCGTGCCGGCGGGCCCAGCGGGCGCCGCCCGCGGCTACGCCGATCCTCTGCCGCGCAACTGTGCCGACGCGGCACAGATCCTCTTCCGGACAATAGGTTGCTCCACGCCCGCTATCCCTGGAAGCTGCGGGATACGCCGACCTTTTCCCATGACCGTACCGAAGATGCATCGCCTCCGACCTGATGCCCTGGCGGGCCTGAAGATCGTCGACTTCACGATCGTGATGTCCGGCCCCATGTGCACGCGGATGCTGGCCGACGCCGGCGCCGACGTGATCAAGATCGAGCCGCCCGACGGCGACGTGGTTCGCCAGCGGCCGCCGCACCGCGGCGGCATCAGCACCTATTACGCATCGATGAACTGCGGCAAGCGCAGCGTGGTGCTCGACCTGCAGACGCCGCAGGGCCGCGAGCTGGCGCGCGAACTCGCCGCGCAGGCCGACGTGGTGGTCGAAAACTTCCGTCCCGGCGTAATGAAACGGCTGGGGCTGGACTACGAGTCGCTGTCGGCCGAGAACCCGCGCCTCGTCTATGCCTCGATCTCCGGCTTCGGCCAGTCGGGGCCGAGAGCGCAGACGCCCGCCTATGCACCGGTGATCCATGCCGCTTCAGGCTATGAGGCGGCTTACAGCGAATATCAGAAAGGCGGCACGCGGCCGGCCAACAACGGCATCTTCATCGCCGACGTGCTGGGCGCGGGCAACGCCTTCAGCGCGATCATGCTGGCGCTGTACGAACGCGAGCGTAGCGGCAAAGGCCAGCTGATCGACGTATCCTTGATGGATTGCGTGCTGGGCATGCTGATCTATGAGATGCAGGCGGCGCAGTTTCCTCCCGACAGTCCGCGCCAGGTCTACGAACCGGTGCGCTCGCGCGATGGTTATGTCATGGTGGCAGCGGTAACGCAAAAGAACCTCGACGTGCTGTTCGACGTGATCGGTTACCCGCAAGGCAAGACCGACCCGCGTTTTGCCACGGTGGCCACCAAGGAGGCCAACTGGTCGGCGCTGCTCGAACTGATCGAGCGCTGGACGCTGGAGCGCAGCGGCGCCGAATGCGAGGCCATCCTGATGCAGGCAGGCGTGCCGTGCTCGCGCTACCGCACGGTAGCCGAGGCGATGGCCGACCCGCAGGTAGCGACGCGCGGAACGATGGCGCGCCTGGGAGAAGGCGAGGCCAGCTTCCTGGTGGCCAACGCGCCCTATCAGCTCTCGGCCACACCGACCTCGGCACGCCCCCGCCTGGCGGCACTGGGCGAGCACGGCCGCGAGGTGCTGGACGAAATGCTCGGCCTGTCGCCGCAGCGCTTCGAGGAACTGCGCGCCCAGGGCGTGTTCGGCAAGGCCACGCCATGACGCCGCTCGATCGACAAACCCTGCCGGGGCCCGAAGAACGCGCGATGCTGCGCGACTCGCTACGCGGGTTCCTGGGCGAGCACTGGCCCGCCGCGGGCGCGGTGGAACACGCCGGTGACCGTGATGCGACAGCCCGGCTCTGGAGCGGTCTGGCCGGTCAGGGCCTGGCGGCGCTGGGCTGGGAACCGGAGTCGGGTGGCCTGCGCGAGCTGGCGATCGCGATGGAGGAGCTGGGCCGCGCCGCGGCGCCCGCGCCGCTGCTGGGCGCCGCCCTGTGCAATCTGGCACTGGGGCCGGAAGCGGCCGACCCGACCAGCGCCGCGCTGATCGAGCGCCTGCATTCCGGCGCGGCGCGACTGGCTTTCTCGTTCGGCGAACTCGACCCCGACCCGCGCGCGGCCGACCTGATGCGACGCGGCGAAACGCTCGACGGCACGCTGAGTTTCGTCGATGCGGCGGCCGACGCGACCGACCTGCTGGTGACCACGCCCGACGGCATCGCGGTCGTCGACCTCTCCGCCCCCGGTGTCGTCGTCACGCCGACCCGCGCACTGGGCGCTCAAGGTTGGTGCGAGATCAGGCTCGGCCGCGTTCCCGCCCGCCTGATCGACGTACCGGCACAGCGGCTCGATGCGCTGCGTGAAGCAGCCTGCGTTCTTCTGGCGGCACGCGCGCATGGGGCTGCACGCCGCGCTTTCGAACTGGTGGTGGAGTATGCGAAGGAACGGCGCCAGTTCGGCCAGCCGATCGGGCGCTTCCAGGCCATCCAGCACAAGCTGGCCGACAACCTGATCGCGCTCGAAGGCGTGCGGCTGACGCTGGAGCATGCGGCGCAGGCCTACGATTTCGCGCTGGATGACTGGCGCTATTACGCGCAGGCGGCCATGGCCTTTGCCGGCCCGGCACTGCGCCGTGCGGCGCTGGAAGCGCAGCATGCGCTCGGCGCGATCGGTTATGCCGAAGAGCATGAAGCGCCACGCCACTTCCGGCGCGTTCATCTGGACACGATCGTGCTGGGCGCCGCGCGTCGCGCCCGCGAAGCGCTGGCCTGCGCGCTGCTCGATACGCAGGATGCGCGACTGCCCGAATACGATCTGGGCGAAGCCGGCAATACGTTTCGCGAGGAAGTGCGCGCCTGGCTGGCGCAGCACTGGTCAGGCGCACGCAAGGCCGAATACGACTCGCGTCCGTTCCACGATCGCGAGTTCGACGCTTCATTCGCGCTCGACCTGGGCAAGACCGGCTGGCTGGGATTGAACTGGCCGCGCGACCATGGCGGCCAGGATCGTGGCCCCATGGAGCAGCTCGCTTTCATCGAAGTGATGGAGCGCGCCGAGGCGCCGCCGCGCTACGGCGCATCGGTACAGGCCAATGCGTTGATCATGTACGGCACGGATCAGCAGAAGGCGCGCTACCTGCCCGAGATCCTGCGCGGCGAGGCCATGCACGGCATGGGCTACAGCGAACCCGACAGCGGTTCGGACCTAGCTTCGCTGCGCACGAGCGCGGTGCGCGACGGCGACCACTGGGTGATCAACGGCCAGAAGATCTGGACCACCACCTGGTGGGGCAAATACATGTTCCTGGCCGCACGCACCGACCGCGACGCGCGGCCGCCCCACGCGGGCATCAGCATGTTCATCGTGCCGATGGATACGCCGGGCATCACGATCAAGCAAGCGACCACGATGTACGACGGCAGCTTCGCGAATATCTTCTACGACGACGTGCGCATTCCGGCCGAAAACATCGTCGGCCCGGTGAACGGCGGCTGGAAGGTGCTGACCGACGCGCTGGCCCACGAGCGCGGCATGGTGGGCGGCGGGATCGTGCTACGGGTAGCGGCAGGCTTCGATCTGCTGTGCGAAGAGATTCGCCGCAACCCGGCACTGCGCGAGGATCCGCTGGTGCGCGACCGCATCGGCCAGCTTGCGGCGGAGATCGAAGTGGGACGCCAGCTGATGATCCATTGCGCCGAACTGGCTACCAGCGGCACCACTGCGCCGCATCTGGGCGCCATCAGCAAGGTGTTCTCGGGTGAGCTGATGGAACGCTATGGCGAAGCAGCACTGGATATCCTGGGCCCCGACGCGGCGCTGTCGCATCGCGCCGCCGGCGCGATCTCCAATGGCCGCTTCGAGCAGCAGCTGCGCCATTCGTTGATGTGGGTGATCAGTATTGGTACCAATGAGATTCAGCGTAGTCTGATCGCACAGCGGGGGCTGGGCTTGCCGCGCTAGTGGGCGCGCCGGGGCGCGTCGAAACACCCCGGCGGCAACGCAGTACTTCAGGCGCCGCTGCCGAACTTCGGCTTGCGCTTTTCCTTGAAGGCCGACGTCGCTTCCTTGTGGTCGGCCAGATCGAAGGTCACTTGCTCCAGCGCCATCGACGCTTCCAGCAGGTGGTTCACCCTCTCCTTGACGACCTGGTTGACCGACAGCTTGGTCCAACGGATCGCCCAGCTCGGGCCATCGGCCAGTTCCTGCGCGATGCGGCGCGCCGTCTCCAGCACTTCGCCGCGCGCCACGCAATGATTGACCAGACCGATGCGCTCGGCCTCGCGCCCCTTGAGCAGCGTGCCGCGCATCAGAAACTCCTTGGCCTTGTTCACGCCGACCAGCAGCGGCCAGATGACGGTGCCGCCATCGCCGGCGACGAGCCCGACGCGGCTGACGTGCGTATCGCCGACGCGCGCGTCTTCGGACATGACCGTGACGTCGCACAGCAATGCGATGGTGGCCGCCAGGCCGATGCAATCGCCGTTGATGGCCGCGACGATCGGCTTGTCGAGCTCGAGCAGCCGGTTGACCAGACGGCGGCTGATCATCGGATCATGCACCTCGCCCTCTTCCAGCACATCGCCGCCGGGGCGCTCCGACATCGCCTTCACGTCGCCGCCGACGCTGAAATAATCGCCCGCGCCGGTCACCAGCACGACGTTGATCGCGGTGTCGTCAGCCAGATCGTCCCAGATCGTGCGCAATTCGCGGATCAGGCGCTGGTTGATCGCGTTGCGCGACTGCGGTCGGTTCAGCGTGACGGTGGCCACCTTGTTGGCCACTTCGATCTTCAGGTCTTGGTATTTCTCATATCGGGACATGGGTCTCGCTCGCGGTAAGGATGAATCTGGACTGCAACACCGTGAACGATGAAAGCCGACGCGCGGCGGCGCAAGGTGCGCCACCGCACAGCAACTGTGCCGCACCGGCAAGGCGCGGCATCGATGACCTGCGTTCACATCTGCTGTGCCCGGCCGCCCATTGGCAAGCAATCGCCGCTTCGACGAGTATTCATGCAGGAGACCTCCCATGATCAGACGTCGTTTTCTTGCCGCGACCGGCGCCGCCGGGCTCGCCAGCGCCCTTCCCTTTTCGGCCATCGCGCGCGAGCGCCCGATCCGCATCGTCGTGCCCTATGCCGCTGGCGGCCCCACCGACTCGATGGCGCGGCTGTTGCAGGAGCCGCTGCAAAGATCGCTCGACGGCATCGTGATCGTCGAGAACATGGCTGGCGCCGGCGGCTCGATCGGCGCGCAGAACGTGCTGAATGCGCCGGCTGACGGCAACACGCTGTTTCTGGGCAACAACGGGCCCAGCGCCGTCACGCCGCTGCTGCAAAAGAGTGCGCGCTTCGACCCGGTGAAGGATTTCGTGCCGGTCGGCATGATCGCCAAGTCGACGATGGTGCTGGCGGTGAGCGCCCAGGTGCCGGCCAATGACATGAAGTCGTTCATCGCTTATGGGCGCGCCAACCCCGGCAAGCTGAACTATGCCAGCGCCGGCGTCGGCTCGCTGGGCCATCTGGCCAGCGCGCTGGTGGCCAAGGAAGCCGGGCTGCAGATGACGCACGTGCCCTACAAGGGCCAGGCACCAACACTGCAGGCGCTGCTGGCCAACGAAGTGCAGATGCTGCTGACCACGCCCACCGCCGCGATGCTCGATCACATCGCCAACGGCCGCATCAAGCTGATCGCGGTGACGTCGGACACACCCTCTCCGATGGCGCCGAAGGCCGATCTGGTACGGCAGGCAATCCCCGGTTTCGTGCTGTATTCGTGGTTCGCGCTGATGGCCCGGGCCGGCACGCCCGACGCCGCGCTGGCGCCGATCCGCAAGGCGCTGGCCGGCGCGCTCGCCAATGGGGAGGTGCGCAAGCGCATCGAGGCACTCGGCGTGAACGTCGATAGCGACGGGCCGACGCAGGTGGCCGAATACATCCGGCAAGACGTGGCGCGCTGGGGCGCGATCATTCGCGACCAGAAACTGAGCGCCGACTAGGGCGCGCCAATACGCACCCAAGCACGCCGGCTTGCCCCGGCACGACAAGGACCAGGGAGATATCGATGAAGAACTGGCATCGCAGGCGTGCCTGCCTGGCCGCCGTCGCAGTACTGTCCTCGGCAAGCGTCGGCGCTCAGACGGAGTATCCGACGCAAGCGATCAAAATGATCGTTCCGTTCACGCCGGGCTCGACCTCGGACATCGCGGCGCGCGCGATCGCGCAGAAGATCCAGGGGCCATTGGGGCAACCGGTGGTGGTGGAGAACCGCCCGGGCGCCAATGGCGCGATCGGCATGCAGGCAGTAGCCAAGGCAAAGCCTGACGGCTATACGCTGGTGGTCGGATCGATCTCGTCTACTGCCGTGCCCGCGGCGATCATGCGCAATCCGCCGTTCGATCTGTTCAAGGACTTCATGCCGGTATCGGTGATCGCGGGCACGACGTTGATGCTGGTGGTGCCGAAGGAGTCTCCGCTCGATTCGCTCGCGGCCCTGGTCGATGCCGCCAAGAAGGCGCCGGGCCGCCTGAGCTATGCCAACTCGGCGGGCCTGTATCTGTTGGCAATGGAATCGCTGAAGCTGCAAGCCGGCATCGATCTGACCGCGGTCGCATACAAGGGCCCCGCCGAGGCCACCACCGATCTGCTCGGCGGCAATCTTTCAGTGCAGCCCGACTCGCTCGGCGCCGCCACACGCTTGATCCAGGCCGGCAAGACCAAGGCGCTGGCCGTGCTCAGCGGCACCCGCACGCCGGTGCTGCCCGAGATTCCGACGATGCAGGAACTCGGCTACAAGGATTTCGACTTCAATGGCTGGATCGGCGTACTGGCGCCGGCCGGCACGCCGCCGGCGATCGTTGAGCGGCTGCACCGCGAGATGGCCGCGGCCATCGCTTCGCCTGACGTACAGCGCGTCTATGCGGGCGCGGCGCTCGACGCGGTTGCGATGTCGCCGGCGCGCTATCGCGAACTGCTCGAACGCGAGACGGCCAAGTATCAGCGTATCGTTGAACAGGCGCGCATTCCCAAGCAGTGATCATCGTCCATCCGCCGCATCGATCGCCATGACGGCTTCTTCAGACAGCCACGCCGCGCTCGAGCTGCTGGCGCAGCAAGCGTCGGCGCTCACGCTGGCGGGGATTCCAGCCGCTGTATTGCAGCAGGCGCGGCTGTGCGTGCTCGATACGCTGGGTTGCATACTGGCCGGCACGGCGACCGACGAGGCGCGGCTGGCGCTGGCGTGCGAACCGGCAACGGCTGGTGATTCGACGCTGGGCGTTTATGGAACGGCGCAGCGGCGCTCGCTCGTATCGGCGCTGCGCATCCACGGCTATCTTGGCGATGTGCTCGAGCTGAACGATCTGATCGGCGGCCATGCCAGCATCGGCAACGTCACCGCGGCGCTTGGCCTGGCGCAGGCCACCGGTGCCACGCAGGGCGCGCTGCTCGAAGCCGTGGTTCGGGGCATCGAGGTCACCAGCCGGATCTATCAGGCCGTCTATCCCAGCCTGAAGCGTTTCACCGACTGCGGCCTGGTGCCGGTAGGCATTCCGTCGTCGATCGGCGCGGCCACGGCCGCGGCTCACCTGCATGGCCTCGATGAGCATCGAACCGCGCATGCGATGGCCATCGCCGGCGCGCTCGCCGGATGGTGCCCAGCCGAGGTGATCTTCGGCGACGGCGGCAGCGTCAAGCCGATGCTGTTCGGCGCGCAACCCGCCGTGGCCGGCGTAACCGCCGCCGCGTACGCGGCGCAAGGCATGACCGGCCCATTGCGCCTGCTGGAAAGCGGGCTGGGCTACTTCAACACGGTCAGCAACGCGCCGGTGCTGGATACCGGCTCATGGGGCGACGACAACTGGGCGCTCGCCAGGCCGCGGCGCAAGCTGCACGCGTGCTGCGGTTATCTGCACTGCGCAGTGGATGCGGCATCGGCGCTGCGCGAGTCTGCCGGCGTAGGCGTCGGCACGCTGATCGACGTGCATGTGCCGCCGTACACGGCCGACGCCGTGGCCAAGTTGCGCGCACCGCTATCGCCCAACGATGCGCGCTTTCATTTGCAGTATTGCCTGGCATTGGTACTGTGCGGGGCCGACGTGATCGAGCCGGATCACAGCATCCGCTTCCGGCATCATCTGGCCCGCGACGAGCTGCGGCAGGCCATGGCGCGCATCCGCGTCGTGCCCGATGCTTCGCTCACTCACTATGAACGATGCCGACTGGTGGCGCGCGACGAACAGGGCCGTGCACTGGCTGAGGTTCAGCTCGACGCGCCGCGCGGCGCACCGGCCCGGCCCTTGTCGGATGCCGACGTGATCGACAAGTTCGAGCGTCTGGCGGCGCCGGTGCTCGGCACCGGCGTGG
The DNA here is from genome assembly GCA_017307915.1 of Burkholderiales bacterium. Classification (GTDB taxonomy): domain Bacteria; phylum Pseudomonadota; class Gammaproteobacteria; order Burkholderiales; family Burkholderiaceae_E; genus Zeimonas. Next base: position 9,424 of record JAFKGG010000137.1, read on the forward strand.
CGCGCGAAACCGTCAGTGCACTGATGGCTGCGCGCCCACAAGATCCGGTCTGTGGCTGGCTCGATCGGCTGAGCGGCAAAGCGGGCTGATTCCGCCGGGCGGAACCGGCCGAACACATGGCCGGAGCGGGATTCAGCGGATCAGCGCGCCGTTTCCTGGATGAACGTGAACTCGATCTCCACCAGCGCGCCCAACGGCAGCGCCTGCACGCCCAGGCTGGTGCGGGCCGGCGGCGGCAGCGATGCGAACTGCTGTTCCCAGACGGCGTTGAACTCCGGAAACCTGCTGAAATCGGTCAGGTAGACGCGGGCCAGGGCCAGGTCGCGCAGCTCGAAACCGTAGTCGGGCAAGGCCAGGCGCAGATTGTCGAAAATGCGCTGCGTCTGCGGACCTACGCCGCCTTCGATAAGCCGGCCCGTGGTGGGGTCTAGCGCCACCATGCCGGATACCAGCCCGATGCCGCCGCTGCGCACGCAGGGGCTGTAGAGGAACTTCGGCGCGGCGATGTGCGGGGAAGAGAGTCGCTGCAACATGGGTTCGGTATCTCGCTCGATGTTGGGGGACGAGCCGAGAATATAGCCTGCGCCACTTGCCGGCGTGGTTCAGTCCGATTGACGATGCTGTTGCAGGAAGCGCAGGACTGTCTGCGCGCATCCATCCGGATCGGCCGCTGCGATATGGTAGGAATCGCTATTCACGACAACCAGTTCCGAGCGTGGTATCTGGCGCTGCCACGCGCCTACGGATTCCACCGACCCCAGCCCGCTTCCGGTCGTCGTGATCACCAAGGTCGGGCACTCGATGCGATGCAGATCATCGGTGATGTCGACATCGGCCAAGGTTCTCAGCACGCCGTGCATGGTCGACGGCGCGGTGGCGCTCATCATGTCAGTCCACCAATCCAATGCTTCGGCCGGCAGTTCGCTGCCCAGGCGCCCCTTCATGGTCGAACCGGCCCAGCTCCGCACCCCTTCCGATCGAACCTGTTCGATCCATCCCGGAATTCTGTTCCCGAGCGACTGCCTCAAGGACACAGGCGAACTGACGACACTCAAGGACTGCACCATCTCCGGATGAACGGCCGCGAAGCGCATTGCGACCGTACCGCCGAACTTCGCGGAAACCAGATGAAATCGTGCAAGCTTCATTCGTCTCGCGAACTCGGCCAGATCGCTTACCGGCACATCGATCGACCAATCGAATTCGGCGGGCATCGCCGTGGATTGGCCGTAACCCCGCAGATCCGGCCTGAAGACGCGATAGTGCCGCGCGATGTGAGGCACCCACGCCCGCCAGGCCTCGCCGCTTTCGGCAAGGCCGTGCACAAAGATGACGGCCTCCGTGGACGACCAGGGATCGGTGAAGTCGTCGACACGATAGAAAAGGTCGACGCCTGGAGAGAGAGAAACGGCCGGCATCAGAATATTCTCGTGTAAGGGGCGCACGCGGCGCCGCGTTGGCGTATCAGGAAGACTGCTCGGGCAGACTGCTCAATCTGCACGAATGCCGGCATCACGAATCACTTTCCCCCAACGAGCCGAGTCGGATTCGAGCAGCCGAGCCAAAACGCTCGGAGCGCCGCCAACCGGCTCAAGTCCGAGAGCCTCCAGGCGGCTCGAAACATCCGGCATGCGCAGCACGGTGGAAATGGCGTCATTGACCCTGTTCACGACGGCGGCGGGCGAACCCGCCGGCATCAGCACGCCATGCCATGCCGACACATCGAAACCTGGATACCCCAGTTCAGCCACGGTGGGCACATCTGGCAGCCCTGGGAAGCGCTTCGGAGCGCCGATCGCGAGAACGCGCACCTTACCGCTCTTCACCAAGGGCACAATGTTGGCGATTGCGCTGAAATTGAGATCCATGCGCCCGGCTATCACATCGGTCAGTGCTTCAGCCTGACCCCGGTAGGGCACGTGATGCAGCTTGATGCCCGCACTCGACATGAAGACTTCGGCCGCCAGATGGCCGGAAGTGCCGTTGCCGGACGATGAGATGGTCAACTTGCCCGGTTCCTTGCGTGCCATCTCGATCAGCGCCTTCAATGAAGCAGCAGGAAGGTCAGGATTGGCTACCAGGGCAAGAGGCACCTTGGTCAGTTGACTGACCGGAGCAAAATCCTTCAACGCGTCATAAGGCATCTTGCGCAGATGAGGATTGATCGTGAAGGCCGGGTCGTGTCCAAGCACCCAGGTGTAGCCGTCCGGCGCGGCCTTTGCGGCCAATTCCGTGCCGATCGTTCCCGAGGCCCCGCCACGATTCTCGACGACGACCGTCTGGCCAAGTTCGGCGCCGAGCTTCTGAGCGAAGATGCGCGCAGTGGTATCAGCCCCGGCGCCCGGC
>JAFKGG010000096.1 GCA_017307915.1 Burkholderiales bacterium
GATGCCGGCGCCGCCGGCGCGCAGCTTCTCGGCCAGCGTGCCTTGCGGCGTGAACTCGAGTTCGAGCTCGCCGGCCAGGTATTGCCGTTCGAATTCCTTGTTCTCGCCGACGTACGACGCGATCATCTTGCGGATCTGCCGGGTGCTCAACAGCTGGCCCAGGCCGAAGCCGTCGACGCCGGCGTTGTTCGAGATGCAGGTCAGATTCTTCACGCCGGAATCGCGCAGCGCCGCGATCAGCGCCTCGGGAATGCCGCACAGGCCGAAGCCGCCGACCGCGATCGTCTGGCCGTCGCGCGCGATGTCGGCCAGGGCTGCCGCCGCGCTGGGGTATACCTTGCTCATCGGTGTCCTTGGTGGTCGTCAAGCAGACGTCCGCGATTATAAGGGCCGCTACAATCGCCTGGAGCCCGTCAGAGGGCCGCCCTTCGGAGACCGACAGCATGACCGACTCACCGCCCGATCCCAGCCGGCTGCCCGAGGGCTTCGACCCGCGTTTGCCGCCCGCCTCGCCGGCGGTTGCCGAAGCGGCGCTGGCGCAGACGCTGGAGCGGCTGCGAGCCGCCATCGCCGAGCGCGACCTGAACCAGCAGATGGCGCTGCGCTTCGAAAGCGAGATCGAGACGCTGCGCCGCGACCTGTCGGGTGCGCTGCAGCGCGACCTGGGCGAACACCTGGCCGGGTTGCGTGCGCTGGCCGAAACGCTGGTGCGCCGGCTCGACGCGCGCGAACCGTCACTGGCGCAACTGGCCGAGTTGATGCTCAGCAGCACCGACGCGATGTCGGCGACGATCCGCTCGCTGGCCGCGCGCATCCGCCCCGATGCGCTGAACGGCGGGCCGTTTCCCGAGGCGCTTCGCGCGCTGGCGTCCGACTGGCGGCTGCGCCGGCCGCAGGCACGCATCGAGTTGATGTTCGAGCCGGCCGACGATGCCGTCTTCGGTCTGGGCACGCCCGATGCTGAGAGCCTGGCCTTGGCCATCGTCGCCACCGCGATCGACGCCGCGCTGCTCGAGGCGGGCGCCGCCCTGGTGGTCGTGTCGCTGGCCCGGCAGGACGCCGAGCTGCGTCTGTTGATCAACGACGACGGGCGCCTGCACCGCACCGGCCGCCGCCCGCACGCCGCGCGGCTGGCCTCGTTGTGTGATCGCGCCGCGCTGCGCGGCGGGCAATGGTCGATCGAGCCGGGGGAGTCCGGCGGTACCGAGGTGCTGGTGAGCCTGCCGTGGCGTGACGGCTGAGCCGTCGGCATCAGCGCCGCATCGGCGCTTCGCCTGTATAATTCCCTTTTACCGGCCGAGCGCTATGACCAAATTCGTTTTCGTCACCGGCGGTGTGGTGTCCTCGCTAGGCAAGGGCATCGCCGCCGCGTCGATTGCCGCGTTGTTCGAATCGCGCGGTATCCGGGTCACCCTCCTCAAACTCGATCCCTACATCAACGTCGACCCTGGAACGATGAGTCCGTTCCAGCACGGTGAGGTGTTCGTCACCGAAGACGGCGCTGAAACCGACCTCGACCTGGGCCATTACGAGCGTTTCATCTCGGCGCGCATGCGCCGCACCAACAACTTCACCACCGGCCAGATCTACGAGTCGGTGATCAAGAAGGAACGCCGCGGCGAATACCTCGGCCGCACGGTGCAGGTGATTCCGCACATCACCAACGAGATCCAGGCCTTCATCGAGCGCGGCGCCGGCGTCGGCACGCCCGATGCAGCGCAGGTGGCGATCGTCGAGATCGGCGGTACGGT
>JAFKGG010000138.1 GCA_017307915.1 Burkholderiales bacterium
GCCGTTTACCGCTCAGTCAGAACTTCAAGAACTCGCTTGCCACACGGGAGGCGTCCATATAAGACAACATGATGCTGAAGAACCTGATCCGTGCCGCGGTACTCGCACTGGCTACCGTCACGGCCGTGGCCGCCCATGCCCAGGACGCTTACCCGGAAAATCGGCCTATCCGCCTGGTCGTACCGTTTCCGCCCGGCGGCGCGGTAGACATCGTCGGGCGCCTCATCGCGCCCAAGCTGTCTGAAGCGCTGGGACAGAACGTGGTGGTCGAGAACAGGGGCGGTGCCAACGGCACCATTGGTACGGGCATCGTAGCCAAATCGGCCCCGGACGGGCACACCATCCTGCTCAGTGCGCTGGGCTCGATCACCATTATTCCCCAGGTACAACGCGTGGGCTATGACCCATTGAAAGACCTCACTGCGCTCACCCAGGCGGTCTCGCTCACGCTGGCCTGGGTGAGCAAATCGGAAGGCAAGGTACGTAGTGCGCAGGATCTGATCCGACAAGCCAAAGCAGGCGCAACACTGTCGGCGGGCACATCGGGCAACGGCAGCCCCAACCACCTGGCCATCGCACAGTTCAACCAGCTTACCGGCTCGCGTATCGCGCACGTTCCTTACCGGGGAGAAGGCCCTGCGCTCACCGACCTGCTCGGTGGTCAGATCGATCTGGTGGTGACCACCGTGGTCGCCGCCGCGCCCTTCATCAAGGATGGCCGGGTTGTGCCGCTGGCGACGGGCGGCAGCACCCGGGCCGCCTCGCTGCCCAACGTGCCCACGCTGCAGGAAGCCGGCATCTCAGGCTATGAGGCCGACGCCTGGCAAGGCTTCTTCGTACCGGCCGCGACGCCCAGACCCATCGCGGAACGGCTGCAGCGCGAACTGTCGAAGATCCTCAAGTCGGCCGAGGTGCGCGAATTCCTCACCTCGCGCGGCACCGATCCGGTGGGCAATACCAGCGAGGAGTTCGAGCGCAAGGTGCGCAGCGAGTACGACAAGTACGGCAAGCTCATCCGCGCCATCGACCTCAAGCTCGAATGATCAGGAGACACCCCATGAAATCGCTCATCAATCGCCGTAGCGCCCTGCAGATGTGCTCCTTGCCGATCGCTGCGCTGGCGCTGCCCAGCCGATCGAAAGCACAGGACGCGTCTCAAAAGACGCTGAAACTCATGGTTGGTTATCCTGCCGGTTCGACCTCGGACATCGTCGCTCGCATGCTTGCCCCTCATTTGTCAAAGGGGCTTGGGCAATCCGCAATCGTGGAGAACAAGTCCGGTGCGGACGGGCAGATCGCAGCCATCGAGGTTCTGCGTGCGCCAGCGAACGGAAACACGCTCTTTGTCGCCACGAATAGTCCGCTGGCCGCCGTACCTGCTTTGCGCAAGGTGCCCCCCTATGATGCGATGGCCGATTTCACACCGATAGGATTCATCGGGAGATACATCCATTTCCTGGTCGTCCCTCCGGATCTGCCTGTCAAGAGCGTCGCTGAGCTGATCGAGCATGCTCGCGCAAAGCCCGGTGGCCTCAGCTATGCAGCGGGTGCAACGTTCCACAAGGTCGCGACAGCGCAACTCCTCAGAGATGCGGGGGTACGAATGAACGAAGTCCCCTACAAAGGAGAACCGGCTGCGCTGATCGATGTGATGGCGGGACGCGTGCAGTTCATGCTCGCCTCTCAGGGGGTCGTCCTCGAGCTCATTCATTCCGGGAAAGTGCGTGCTCTGGCGACTACCGCCAATACGCGACATCATTCCCTCCCGAATGTGCCGACGCTCAAGGAGGCGGGCCTGCCCTTGTTTACCGTCATGCCATGGGTAGGCCTGTTCGGGCCCGCAGGGCTACCCGGAGAAACAACCGGGAAAATCAATCGGGAACTACGTGTCGCGCTACAGCAGGCCGATGTCCGGGAACAACTGGACCGCATCGGTATCGAAGTCTCGGCCTCCACTCCGGAAGAGATGCGCAAGCTGTTGCGCGACCAGCTTGAAATCTGGAACCGCAGCGTGCAGGAACTGGGAATAGAAAGAACCTAGATGCCCATGACAACATCCCGACAAACCCGATCCCTGGAGCACGCTTCTTCAGGATCCTTTTCCGATCCGGCCGGCACCTTGGCCTCGTTCGCGGCGAACCTTCGATTCGAAGACATACCCGCAGAGGTCAGCGATCTACTCAAGCAGCGAGTCCTGGACACATTGGCTTGCGCCATGGCCGGATCGGCAGAGGCCCCGATCCCCGCACTGCTCGACTACGCTAGAGCGTCAGGCGGCACGACCGAAAGCCGGGTATGGGTCTTTGGCGACCGTGTGCCTGCCGCAATGGCCGCGTTCGTCAATGGCCCGATGGCCCGTGCCCTGGATCTCGGCGACTGCCATCCCGAGGGGCAGCACCTCAGCGAGTACATCCTGCCCTCGCTGCTTGCACTGGCCGAAGCGCGAGGCAGGGTGTCGGGACGTGAACTGATTGCCGCGCTCTGCGCTGGCGGAGAAGTTCAATCGAGGATCGGCAATGCCTGTCTCGGCCTGTCGGGGATGGCGAAATACCAGCGAATAACGAATTACACCCAGTGGGGCGCTATCTGTGCAGCCGGACGCCTGCTTGATCTGGACACAGACAAGATGTGGAATGCGATCGGGATCGGCTATTCAATCCTCGGTAGTGGCGACCTTCAGTGCATTGCAGAAGGGAACCACATGATGCGGGTCAAGCACGCCTTTACTTGCGCTGATGCGGTTCACTGCGCTCGACTTGCCCAGGCCGGAGTAACGGGAACGAGGAACGTCTTTCTTGGGCCAAGAGGGTTTCTGGCGACGAACTATTTCCACAAGAATGACCCTGCAGCACTGACGGCCGCTCTTGGCGCCAAGTGGGAATGGCTGGACTCCATGACGAAGGGCTTCGCGTGCTGCTACGGTGCACACGCCGGAATCACCGGGGTTCTGCAGTTGATGGCGGACCACGGCATTTCTGCCTCTGACATGGAAACGATAGAGTGCGGCCTGCATCCTGCACCGTTCGGCCTTGTCGCAGAGCCGCAGGAAAGCAAGTGGAATCCACGCACTGCGATCGAGGCACAGTTCAGCCTTCCATTTTGCGTAGCCACAGCCGCAGTCAGCGGCCGGTTGATGGCAAAAGAGCTATTGCCCGACGAGATGGCTCGACCCGATATCAGGTCGTTGATGACGCGGATCAAGGCGCACAAGCGCCCTGCCGATACCGAGACCTTCTCGGGAAGTGTCGCAATCGTGACAAAGAGCGGCAAGGAGTACAGAACAGAAGTGGATCATCCCTACGGCAGCCCGGGCAATCCGCTGGGGTGGGCCGGCGAAACAGAGAAGTTCAGGAACTGCTGCGCCCTGTCGGCACGCCCGATCAGCGAAAAGAACATCGAGGCAACCATCGATGCCTGCAGGAACCTGGAGAAACTCGACGACGTGTCGAAGCTCATCGACCTGGTTGTGGCGCAATGAATGCCGAGAACATCGTGATCGCGACAGCCAAAGAGCGTAACCTGCAGATCCGATACGTGCGTGCCCCCGACGGATGGGTAGGGCCAGAGAACTTCGAACTCACGCATGGCGATGTTCCCGTACCGGGCGACGGCGAAGTACTGGTGCGCAACCACTACCTCTCGCTGGATCCATACCAACGGCGACAGATGATTCCCGGAGTGGAATACGTACGGCCGCTGCGTCTGGGCGCGATCATGGAAGGCCGTACCGTAGGTGAGGTGTTGCAGTCGCAACACCGGGACTTTCGTACTGGCGACTTCGTGTACGGCGACTTCGGCTGGCAGCAGTTCGGCGTGCTGCGCGGCGAGGAAATCCGAAAGATCGACACGACCTTGGCCCCGCCTTCGGCATGGCTGGGCGTGCTGGGCAGCCCCGGCATTACGGCCTGGGTCGGCCTGCTGCACGTGGCGAAAGCACGGGCTGGCGAAACCGTCATCGTCTCGGCGGCCGCCGGGGCCGTTGGTAGCGTTGTGGGCCAGATCGCTCGGCTCAGCGGCTGCCGTGTGGTGGGTATCGCCGGCGGACCGCAGAAATGCCGTCTGGTCGTGGAGGAACTGGGTTTCCACGCCTGCGTCGACTATCGGGTCGCCGACTTCGAGGCGATGCTGGCACAGGCCACCCCCGACGGCGCAGACGTCGACTTCGAGAATGTCGGCGGCACGGTGTTCGATACCGTGCTCACACGGATGAACGACTTCGGACGGATTGCCCTGTGCGGACTGGTGTCGCAGTACAACCTGCGTGAACCGCAGGGTCTTCGGAACGTGGCAACCCTGCTCAACCGGAATCTGATGCTGCAAGGTTTCCGTGTTGGACACTACAAGGAGCAGCGCGAGCCCGCCTTGCATCAGCTCGCAGACTGGGTACGTCAGGGGAAGCTGCGCTTTCGAGAGACTGTGGCGCAAGGCCTTGAAAAGGCACCACAGGCATTCGTGGACATGCTGGCTGGGCACAACGTCGGCAAGCAGGTCGTGAAGCTTGTCTGAACGAGAAGGCTGACGCCACCAGCTTGTCCACTACAGGCACAGTGCGTTGGCGCAATTGGTTCCGCCCCCAACTTGTTTGGGTCGATCGGCCCAGCCGCTATTGTCGCTGCGCTGGACGGCGGAGCTGGGTTACTGGGAAATCTTGATGCCAGCCTGTTTGATGCCCTCGCCCCATTTCTTGATTTCGCCTTGGACAAAGGCCACCGCTTCCGCCGGCGACTTATTGGGCGCAGCCTCGACGCTGATGCTGCGGAACTTGGCGAGAACCTCGGGCTCCTGAAGGATCTCGGTCACCTCCTGGTACCATCTGTCGACCACTTCCTTCGGTGTTCCTCCCGTGGTGAACAGTCCGAGCCAGGCCGTGGACAGGAACCCTGGGACTCCCGATTCGGCCACGGTCGGAATGTCCGGCGCCGATTCCGCGCGCTGGTCGCCCATCGCGGCAATCATGCGAACCTTTCCGGCTTCCGCATATTGCTTCAAGGTCGATATATCCGAAATGCCCGCTGGAATCTCCCCGGCAACGAGCGCCATCGTGGTGGGGCTCGTGCCTCGGTAAGGCACCGCGGTCATGTCGATGCCCGTGCGCAGTTTCAGAAGCTCGCCTGCAATGTGCAGCTGGGAGCCGATACCCGACACGCCGTAGCTGACCTTTCCCGGCCGCGCCTTGACGTAGTCGACGAACCCCTTGAGGTCACGCACCGGCAAGTCCGCCGCAACCGCCAACGCCGTAGGGGTCAGCACGACGCGCGTGATTGCGGCCAGATCCTTGCTGGGATCGTAGGGAAGATCCATCAGATGGACATTGATCACCACACCGCCGGAGGCCGCCAGAACGGCTGTGTAACCATCCGGAGGCGCCTTGGCGACGCGATCCATGCCGATCTGGCCGGTCGCACCGGTCACGTTTTCCACCGTCACGGTCTGTTGGAAGCGAGTCTGTAGCCGCTGGGCAAGAATGCGGGCAACGATGTCGACGGAGCCGCCCGGCGGAAACGGCACGATGATCTTCACCGGCCGGGACGGAAAGCTCTGCGCGGCGGCAGGCGAGGCCAGGAAGGCCGGCCCGGCGGCAAGTAGCAAGGAGGTCAGCAGGCCGCGCTTCAAGACGGTCCGGATGTGAGCGATATTCATGGGGTCTCCTCGGTGACGTCGGCAAAACCATAGAGTTGCGCGGGGTTGTCCACCAGAATCTGCCGGATGGCCATTTCTTCGCCGGCGCACCGATACAGGAATTCCAGCAGGTCCGCATCGTCCGGCAACGTATCGGAGTGGTACAGGAGGTGCGGCCAGTCCGTGCCCCAGATCACGCGGCTCGGCGCAGCGTCGATGAACGCGCGCGCATAGGGAATGAGGTCACCCCAAGGCGCGCCTGCCGCAGACCGCCGATCGCCATTGGAAAGCATGAGCCACCAGTTGGGCTTGCGCAGAAGCGCGAGTGCCAATTGATGCCCTGCATTGCCCGGCCCCGCTGCCGGATTGCATCCGGCGAAGTGATCCAGCACAGCCGGTATCGTGAGATCGCTCAGCCATGGCTCGTATTCGCACAGGCTTTCTCCGCTTGCGCTGACCTTGGCGTGCCAACCCAAGCGCCGGATCCGCTCGATCGTCCGATCGAACTCATCGCGGCCTTTCACGGAATGGAGCGGACCGCCGAGGTTGAAGCGCGCGCCGCGCACGCCGGCTTCATGGAGGACCGCCAATTGCGCATCGGGCACCGTGTCGTCAACGATGGCCACGCCTCGGCAATTGTCGTGACGGGCCAGCGTATCCAGCAACAGGCGGTGGTCTGTCGCATAGACGGTCGGCTGCACGATCACGCAGCGCTCGATTCCGAGTGCTGCATGCATACACCGAAGATCTTCGAGCGTCGCGGCTGGTGGATCGTATTTTCGATCGGGTCTTGGCGGATAGTCCGCCAGGTCGGCGGCAAAGGCATGAACCTGGCAATCACAGCTACCGGGAGGCGGAAAGGGCAAAGGCGCACGGGAAGAACGCATCTGGCCTTGGCTCCTGCCTCAAACGGGCTGCAGACCGCGCAGGAAGGACGCGCGCTGGCGGGCGCCCTGCATCAGAAAACCGAGATCCGTGCCGCCCGTGACGAAGCGCACGCCTTCGGCAATCAATGTCCTGGTCAAGTCCGGATCGTGCAGGCCAGCCATTCCGGCATTCGCGCCATGCAGGCGGCAAGCAGCGATGACCCGCCGGTACGCGTCTTGAATTCTCGGATGCGTGACTTGGTCGGGGATGCCCATTTCCGCGCAAAGATCGTTGGTGCCGACGAGAAGGACGTCGATGCCGGGCACTGCGGCAATGGCTTCGGCATTGTCGATCGCCTTCGACGACTCCAGCATGGCCACGATGAGTATCTCGTCATCGATGGCTTGCGCCTCGCCACCGCCGGGCAGCCGCAGGAATCCAAGCTGGGGTTGCACCGATGCGAACGACCGCTCGCCCAACGGCGGAAACTTGCATTGCGAGATGATCTGCCGAGCCTCATCCGCCGTTTCCACGTGGGGCACGATCACACCCTGAGCGCCGGCATCGAGAAGCCGGCTTGCGTGGTAGTGCTCTTTCCCGGGCACTCGCACCAATGCCGTGATGCCGAGCGCAAGAGCGGCCACGGCCATCTGCGCCGCCGTATCGAGACCGAGCGTGCCGTGCTCCATGTCGATCGACATCCAGTCATAGCCGCACGCTTTTGCGATCGCCGGCGTATCGGCCGTGCGCGCCTGGCGCAGCACCAAGCCCAGCGCCAATCGACCGGCTCGCAGAAGGCGCTTGGTATGGTTGGGATACGCACTCACGGCTTATTCCGAGGCAGCCATCAAGTAGTTGCCCGCATACGAGTCGAGATATTCATCCTCTGAGCCATAAGACACGCCGATCGGATCGCCGCCGTCTTCCACGACCTTGATCTGTTGCCGGAGCAGTCGCCGCAGCATCCCGATGCCCACATCGCTGGAAACGAGATGTTCCGCGGCGTGGCAGGCGATGCTGCCTTGCGAGTGCATGGCTTCCCAGTCGGTCGGAAAGCGCTGATGTTCGTCTTCCGTCATCTCGGACCACGGCTTGTCCGTGCCCATCGCCCTGGGACGGCTCGACAGATCGAACATGGCCTGCCCGTCCATGCCGGCCGGCACATGCATGACATGGAACAGGATATGGTTCTCGTCGTCGGCGGGAACGAGCCAGCGGACATAGCGGGTCGGACCGGTCACATCGAGCTGCTGATCCGGCACCAGAACCAGGTTGGGAAAGACCACGGAAGAAACCCGCTCCACCTTGGTGCCATCGCTGCCGACTCGATGGGCGACATAGTTCACGCCCAGGTCGGTGTACTTGAAAGTCACTTCGGGAAGATTGCCCGCCGCGGCCGTGTACTGAATCGCCCGATGGCGGGTATGCAGCATGGGAACATGGAAGGGATCCATGATGTTTTCCCAATTCTGCAGCCAGTTGAAAGGGATGACCTCGATGGTGTCGTCCGCGCCTACCCCGATGCCGGTATACCCGTGCACGAACAGCGTCTCTCCCTCCTGCAGGTCTTCGAGCACACGCCAGCGCGGCAGCACGGGTTTCTTGTTCAGCGGCCCCATATAGGCGAAAACCATGCCGTATCTTTCTTCGACGGGATACCACGGCTGGCGGACGAGACCCTTGTTCTGGCCACCACCCGGTTCGCAAGGCTGGTCTATGCACCGACCCTCCACGTCGAACAGCCATCCGTGATAGCAACAGCGAATGCCGTGCTCATCCACCTTTCCGTAATACAGCGAGGTGCCGCGGTGAGCGCAATGCGGCGCAAGAAGGCCGGGCTTGCCTTTGCCATCGCGGAACAGGATCAAATCCTCACCGAGAATGCGCACCTTTTGGGGCCGGTCGATGACTTTCGCCGACAGCGCAACCGGATGCCAGTAGCGGCGCAACAGTTCGCCGCATGGCGTCCCCGGGCCGACCTTGCTCAACGGGCCGTCCGGCACGCGCAAGGGCCGGCCATAGGCCCCGCCATGCTCGTTGCTCCCGGTAGCGCGCTTGCTCATGGAACGCCTCCTCTTCTTTTTTATCTTTCCTGAACGCGGCTCATCATAGGACCGGGGTCGCCCGGAAAAAAGCGGCGCGGCAACACTTCACTTGTGTCGAAACGGAACTAATATGGCCGCTGTTGCTTACGGAAACGACAATGGCCCCTAGCCCTGCCTCACGGCCGCTCGAGTCATCCGTCAACATGGAACTGTTGAGGCTCTTCGTCGGCATCGCCGCGCATGGGGGCATCGCCGCCGCAGCGCGTGAGCTGGACCTGGCCGCTTCGGTCGCGACCCGCAAGATCGCGCGACTGGAAAAGGCCCTCGGCGTGCGGCTGTTCCAGCGCACCACGCGCAGCATCAAATTGACCGAGAGCGGCGCTATCGCACTGCATTGGGCGCAGCAGTCGCTCGACAGATACGAGCAGATGTCGGATGAACTGGCCTCGCTGCAGACGCGGCCTTCCGGCACCATCCGGCTTGCCACCACCCACACGGCCGGCGTGCGCTTCCTGCCGATGCTGCTCAAGCGCTTCTGCGATCAGCACCCGCATATCGGCGTGTCGATCGCGCTGACCGACGCCCCCATCAAGCTGCTCAACGAAAGCGCCGATCTAGCGATCCATTCCGGCCCGGTCCCCGACGGCAATCTGGTAGCGACCCGCCTGATCGAATTCCAGCAAGTACTATGTGCCTCGCCGGACTACATCAGGCAGCGCGGCGTCCCGCGAAAAATCACGGACCTGGCCGAACACGACTGCCTGCTCCACACGGCGAGCGATACGGGCACCTGGCTACTCATGAAAGGCAATCGGCTGGTAGCGCAGAAAGTCCGGTCCCGCGTCACCGCCGACAACCTGGAGATGCTGATCGCCCTGGCCCGCCAGGGCTTCGGCATCGCGCGGGTGGGCCGGGTCATCGCGAACGCGGAAATCAGCAACGGCACCATGCTGCAGGTGCTGCCCAACTGCAAGTGCGTGTATCCGATGGGCGAGCTGCCTGGCCTGTGGCTGGTGTACCCGAGCAGACGTGTCCTGTACCGCACGCGCCTGTTGATCGATTTCCTGGTTTCGACCTGGGACACTGAATACGGCCCTCAGTGGCAAAGACGCGGCGCCCGGGCGTGACGGCGAACCGCGGGACGTGACTGGCGTGATCGTTGCAGGGCGCGCTGGCAGTTGGCGACCGTTGGTCGCTGCTCCATAGCGCAGTAGACTGGCGCGAACCGTGTCACATCCGACGAGTCTCCCGGATTTGCCAGGGCTTCCAAATACAATTGATACCACCGCGCAATGAAGTCCCATCTAGACCGTCTTCGCTTTCGCCATCTGCTTCTGGTCGAAACGCTGGGCGCAACGCGAAGCCTGCGGAAGGCCGCAGAAAGATTGGCGATGACGCAGCCCGGATGTTCCAAGCTGCTGCGGGAGCTGGAGCGAGAACTGGGTGCGGTGCTGTTCGAGCGCACGGCAAGCGGCGTTTCGCCTACCCCCTACGGCGAAGTGATGATCCGGACGGCCCATCTGATGCTCGCCCAAGCGAACTTCGCCCTGGACGAGATGGAGACGCTGGCGGGCGGGGCACACGTACGAGTCCGTGTCGGCATGTTCGGCGTTGCCCTCAGCGAATTCGTTGCCGATGTCGTGCAGCGAATGCACGAGCTGTCATTCCACTCGGTGATCGCCCTCGAAGAAGGGAGTGCTGAGCGGCTCCTGACTGCGCTTGGCGAGGGAGACGTCGACTGTGTCATCGGCCGAGGCAACCAGATCGTCAAGCTGCCCGGCCTATGTCAGACGCCTCTGTTCCTGGAAGCCGTGAGCCTGGTGGGCAGGCGAAATCATCCTCTGGCGAAGCGCAAGCGCATTGCACTCGAGGATGTCGCCGCACTGGAGTGGGTACTGCCCGCCCCAGGTACGGTTCTGAGGCAACGCATCGAATCACTGTTTGCGCGGCACCGCCTGCCAATGCCGCGTTGCCGGATCGAGTCGTCGGCCTACAGCATCAATCAGGCGTTGCTGCCCTTGGGCAACCAGGTGACCCTCTTTCCATATCGTCTTGCGAAGTCGCTCGCCGCTTCCGCGTCTGTGTCGATTCTGAATCTGCCGCTGGAACTCGAACTGCCGCCGGTGAGTCTCTGGCTCCGCGACGTCTATGCGCTACCTCCCGCTCTGGAGACCTTCGTGAGGGAGGTGCGGGTCGTCAGCAGCAAGTGGGCCTGACGAATGCTTGCCGAAGTGGTCGGAATCCTCGAAGAAACGCTGGTGAGGATGCAGTTGCGGCCAACCCGGCTCCTGTAGCCACAAGCGAAGCATCAGCCGCCGGCGCTGCAACTCCGGGTAGTCTTCGTAGTCGGTGCGGCCGTGCAGGATCAGCCGGTTGTTCAGCAACTGCAAATCACCCGGTTCGAGATCCATGTCGAAGTACAAACCGGGCCGCTCGGATAGAGCGACGAAGTAGTCCAGCGCCTCGCGGCCGAGGGGGTCGATCGGGTACGGGCCCCTTCGGCTCGCTATCAGCGATCGTCAATGCCCGGTCGACGACCGTCTGCAACTGCTCCGGACTGCGCAACTCGTAGTCCCACTTGACGACCTCTCGCAGCATGGCGGCCTGGTCGAACATCTCCTGTGTCCAGTGAATGGGCAGATTTCTTGAGCCGGGAACACCCTTCTCGTTGATGGGCGTTCTCCCTGCCGACAGGGGCAAGGGGATATTCGCGCGTGCGGCATTGAGCAATCCGCACATCGTATTGGCCGTGCCGACATTGACATGAACCATGACGGCCTGCATCTGACCCGTAACCAGCCAGTACCCCATCGCCATGTGAATGGCGACGTTTTCGTGCGGCACGGTGATCGGCACCGGAAACGCCGTCTCGGCCTCATCGCAGCGCGCATAGGCTTCGATCAGCGATGCGAAGTCGCTGCCGGCATTGGCGAAGAGGTAGGAGATTCCGCGGGACCGCAGCAACCCCAGATAGGTTTCGGCGACGCCAGGGTTATGGTGCGGGTCGAGTCCTGACATGAAAGTCTCCATCAACGGATACAGGCATCCGGGGCTGAACGAACGCATTCGGTCAGCACCGGGGGCGCAACACAGCGCGAGTTCGCCACGGCCGCCTCAAGCTGAGCCGAGGGGACGAACACTCAGTACCTGGGCTTCCATGTAGTGATGCAGACCCAGCAGGGACATTTCACGCCCGATACCCGATTCCTGCATCCCACCAAAGGGA
>JAFKGG010000139.1 GCA_017307915.1 Burkholderiales bacterium
CCTGAAAGTGCACTGAAGCAGGCGGCCGCCCAGTTGCGGGCCGCGGCCAGCGATGCCATGGCCCACCCCTATATAAAGCGTCTTGCCGAACGCATGACACTCCTTGATCCGCAGGCAGAGCAGCCCTACTGGATGAAAACCGCACGGGTCATCGCCGACCCTCCACAGAAGGCGCTCGGCAAGAAAGGCGAGAACTGGTTGATGGGGGAACTGGTGCCGCTATTCGAAGAGGCAAAGGAGCGGATCGAGATCACCTCGCCCTACTTCATCCCGGGAGAATTCGGCACATCGAAACTCGCCGCCATAGCCGCAAAAGGCGTGTCTGTTTCAATCCTGACCAATTCCCTGGCCGCGACCGATGTGGCAGCGGTACACGGCGGCTATGCACGCTACCGTGTGCCGCTGCTCGAGGCGGGCATCAGACTTTGGGAACTGCGTCCCGAGGATCAGGAGAAGAAAATTTCCCTGCGTGGATCGAGCAGCGCAAGCCTGCATACCAAGGCTTTTACGGCCGACGGGCGTGTGGGATTCATCGGCTCCATGAACCTCGATCCGCGTTCGACCTCTCTCAATACCGAGATGGGAGTGATCTTCGCTTCCGAAGCGCTGGTGGCGAAGATGGGGGCAGTCTGGCAGCGTGAAACCGCCCCTTCACGCAGCTATCAGGTGCATCTGACGCCGAAGGGCAAACTGGAATGGAGCGCAAGCCAGAATGGGGAGCTTGTCCGCTACGGCCAGGAGCCTGAGACCTCATTGCTGCGCCGTCTCATTGCGCAATTCGTTGGAGTGTTGCCGCTGGAATCACAGCTTTAGTCTGCGGCAAGCAGACCGTGCTGAGTATCGATGGGCATAGTTTTGGTTGGGCAGAATTCACCATGAACCGCACGCCGCCTCTCCCCTCTCCCGCACCGCGGGATGACAAAGAACGCGCTGTGCTGGAAGCTGCCGCATCCGTCTTTCTTGAGCATGGCTTCAGTGCTGCGACGACTGACACGATCCAGCGCAAAGCTGGCGTATCGAAGGCAACCATGTACGCTTGCTTTCCAAGCAAGGAGGCTATTTTTACCGCGGTGATCGAGCGCGAATGCATGGCGATGGCCGAATCGTTCAAGACCATGCAGCCCATCAAGGGAAGGGTCGCCACAACGCTTACTGAATTGGGCATGACCTATCTGCGACTGGTGCTTTCGCCTTCCGCGATGGCCTTGTTCCGCGTCATCGTGGCTGAAGCACCCCGGTTCCCCAATATGGGACGCCTGTTCTATTTGGCAGGCCCCAAGGTGGTGAATGAAAAGATCACGGCTTATCTGACCGAAGCTGCTAAAACAGGCGAGATCAACATTCAATCCATTGGCGCTGCAGCAGCGGCATCCTTGTTTACCAGCATGCTGCGCGGTGAGGCGCATCTGGAATACCTGACTCACCCGGCCGCCAATCCTTCAGACGCACAAATGGATCTTTGGGTGCAGAACGCGGTGACGACTTTCCTCGGTGCATATGGCGCCACCAAACCCCCGCGCCGGCGAGCATGAGGCTGCGACGGTAGATGGTGGGGCACGGCACGGGCCTCCCGCCGGTCGCGGCTTCCCTTGCAACATGCATTCAATGTGAGCAATCAGGCTTTAACGTAGCTTACAATGAATGTGCTGCTAGGACATGAGCAACACCATCGGCGCGCGATTCATGCGCGTTCCATCTAGTTCGGTGCCTTACGGCACCACAACAAGAGAGGTTAACTATGACCGATTGGGCGTTGGACACGTCTACCCTCAGGGATCTGCTAATGGTCTGGGGCCCCAGAATCTTAGCTACCGCTGTCATCCTGCTGATCACCCATTTCATATCCAAGGGGGTCAAATGGGCGATATTGAAGCTGGTCGGAAGCTTCAAGTTCTTTTCCAGCACCACGTCACGTGAAGGCGAGTCGCTCGGTACTTCGCTGGGCTCGCTTGGCTACTGGCTGGTCTGGCTGGTTGGCCTGCTGGTGGCGCTGCAGCCGCTGCAGCTCACGCATGCGCTGACGCCAATCCAGACGCTGACCAACGAGGTATTTGCCTACCTGCCTCGCATCATCGGCGCCGGCCTGATCTTCTTCATCGGCATTCTGCTTGCGCGCATCGCCCGCAACGTCGTCGAGAGCGCGCTGACGGTGATCAATCTTGACGGCTTGCTGCGGCGGGTCGGACAACTGAGCAGCGATGAAGTCGGCACTACCGATCCGCAGCCAGCAGCGCCGAGCGCGGCGTCACGCGCATTGTCGCCGAGCCGGCTGATCGGCGCGGTGGTGTATGCGCTGGTCGTGATCCCGATATCGATCGCCGCGCTGCAGACGCTGAGCATCGATTCGATCGTCATACCGACCATCGCCGTGCTGCAGACGGTGCTCGACGCCCTCCCGCGCATCATCGCCGCCGGCCTGCTGCTGGCCATCGCCTATTTCATCGCGCGCTGGGTCAAGGATCTGGTCGAGAAGATCCTCGCTTCGCTCGGATTCGACGAAGCGCTCGGCAGCCTGGGCGAGTTCGCGCCAACCGCCAGGCCGTCGCGCGTCGCGGGCCTGATCGCATTGACGGCGATCATCCTGTTCGCCGCCATCGAATCGGCGCGCCTGGTGCGATTCGACGCCGTGGCCGGACTGCTGACCGAGGTCATCGATCTGGGCGGGCGCGTGGTCTTCGGCAGCGTGATCGTCGTGGTCGGTGTCGTGATCGGACGGATCGTTTCGCGCTTGGTCGGCGACTCGGTCGGCGAGAGCGGGCTGCCGTCGATTCTGAAGTACGCGATCATCGCGCTGGCGGTGGCGATCGGGCTGCGCTTCATGGGGCTGGCCAACGAGATCGTGAACCTGGCCTTCGGCCTGATCTTGGGGGCGGCCGCGGTGGCCTGCGCGCTGGCATTCGGACTGGGCGGCCGCGAAACGGCGCATCAGCTGCTGCAGAAGTGGACCACCAACGGACTGCGGCGCAAGCTGCCGCCGGATGAGGCTGGACCAAAGTCGTAAGTACTGATACGGCCCGCACGCAGCGATGCGCGCGGGCCGTTTTCTTTGCGGCCGGCGGCCACGGGCCGCGGCGCTATGTGTCTACTCGAGCGCACGTCGGACATGGAACGCTACCTGAATCTATCCGGCCACTCCGGAATAAGGGCGTACCAAATCCATGACGACGCGATCGACATCCAATTCGACGGCGGCAGCGTCTATCGATACGACCATCGCCATCCGGGGCGCGATGCCGTAACGAATATGAAACAGCTTGCGCAGAAGGGCCGCGGGCTGAACACCTACATAAATAAGAACGTCAGAAACAACTATGCCTCCCGCCTGCGTTAAGAAGCCGGGCGACCGGTAGCAGCGCGGCGTCGGGCCAAGGGCCAAAGGGCCCACACAGCACCGATACGAGCGACCCCTCGGCCATCAGCGACAGCGTGAAACGCTCCTGAACACTGGCTAAAATTATGGGATACAATTTTGTGTCCGACTATCGAACCACTGCGACAGCAACTTGTTCGCAAGGGTCGCCCAGTCCGGCCCACCTAGGAGAGACACACGATGCCGTTCCAGGATCTGAGAGAGTTCCTGACCCTGCTGGAAGAGCGCGGCCATCTGGCACGTGTCAAAGCCCAGGTTTCTCCGAACTACGAGATTGGCGCGATCTGTCGCAAGGTGCTCAACGATAGAGGGCCGGCCCTGCTGTTCGAGAAGGTCGAAGGGTCTGACTTTCCGCTGGCCGCCAACGTGATGGGAACCCGAGAGCGCTATGCGCTGGGGCTCGGCACGACACCCGAGCGGCTGGCAGACGATTGGGCGCTGCGTACGCAGGAGCCACGCCCCCCCGTCATCGTCGACAGCGGGCCCTGCCAGGAAAACGTGCTCATCGGCGACGATGCCGATCTCACCCAGTTCGCCAACCCGGTCTGGAATGAACTCGACGGTGGGCCCTTCATCACGATGCCGTGCCACATCAGCAAGGACCAGCAGGGCAATCGCAACGTCGGCATGTATCGAGGACACGTCTTCGGCCCGCGCGCGCTGGGGATTCTTGCCGGCCCTTATCGGCACATCGTCGCTCACCAGAAGCAAACGACAGAGCCCTTCCCCGTGGCGATTGCGATCGGCGTCGACCCGGCCGTCTACGCCGCAACGGTGGCGCCCTTCCCTTACGGCGTCGATGAGTTCGGCATGGCCGGCGCACTGCGCGGCGCACCGATAGAGCTGGTGCGCTGCAAGACCATTCCGCTGGAAGTGCCCGCCACGGCGGAGATCGTCATCGAAGGCACCATCACCCGGGGCGACGTGCTCCCCGAAGGTCCCTACGCCGAATTCACCGGCTTCAGCACACGGGTTCTCGAGCGACCGGTGATTCGCATCAGCGCCATCACCCACCGTCACGGTGCAATCAATCTGGGCACGTACAACGGCGTACCGCCGCAGGAATCGCTGGTGATGACCTCGGTGCCGATGGAAGCCGAGATCAAGCGCCTCGTACCACTGCCCGGCATCAAGCAGGTGAACGTCACCGAGGAAGGCTGCGGCGCCTTCATCTGCGTGGTGTCGTGCGAAAAGGCCTACGAAGGCCACGCCAAGGCGATCGCCCTCGGCGTGCTCGGCACCCCGGCGGGCCGCTTCATCAAGATTCTGGTCATGGTGGACGCCAACATCGATGCGTTCAACCCGGCGCAGGTACAGTGGGCGATCAGCACCTGCGTGCAACCGCATCGGGACGTGCAGATCCTCAACGACATGATGGGCATCGTCCTCGATCCGTCCATCGATGCAGCGGACCGCGCGAGCGGGTTCGCGCGCACGTCGAAAATGATCATCGACGCAACGCGCTACAAAGCGCACGATTTCGAACCGATCGTTCGCCCCGAGCCCCAGACCATGGCTCGCGTCGAGCGCGAGTGGGCGAAGTACGGCCTGAAGTACTGAGCGTCAGCCCCGCGGCTTCACGATCACTGCGATGATGCGATGCGCTCGAACAGCCGCTCCACGATGCCTGAAGCGGCGTCGAGCTTCCACCCATTGCGAGGCAATGGATGCGCGCAGCGATTGAACTCCTCATCCAATAGGCGGCGCACTTCAGAAGCCGCCGGCATCGCCCTCAGCCCCGCAAGATGGCGTTCCAGCCCGCAAGCGCGCCAGGGAACCGGGGCCAGCGCGCCCAGAACGATCCGCACATCGCCGACGCCCGGATCCGTGCCCGGCTCGCGCTCGACGGCAACGGCGGCCGACACGACGGCAAAGTCGCCTTCCCACAAGCGCAGTTTTTCGAAGACAGCGCTTGCGCCTTGCGCCGAACGCGGAATCCGGATTCCCGTCAACAGCTCATCTTCCTGCAGCACGCTCTCGCCCGGGCCGCTATAAAGCTGCTGCACAGGCAGGCTACGTCTGGAGTGCCTGCCGGCAATGATCGCCTGCGCGTCCAGCGCGACCAGCACTGTGGCGAGATCCGAGGGAGTCACCGCCTGGCAGCGATGCCCATCGATGACGGCGTGGTAGAAACGATGGTCGCCATTGATCGCATAGCAGGGAGCAAGCCCCCCTTTCCTCTTGTAGCAGGGAAAGTCGTTGCGGAAGAACCAGCAGCGCTTGCCTTGAAGCAGATTGCCTCCGACCGTGGCCATCTCCCGGATCTGCGAGCTGGCAATGGTGCCGATCGCCTCCGCCAGAACGGGAAACATCTGGCCGAGCTCACGAACCACGTCGGCAAGCGTGACCGCGGCACCGATGGCGACATGACGCTCGTCACTGAGGTCGATGCCGCGCATCTGATCGATGTTCATCAGCGAGACCAGCTTCACCGGCGCAGCGATACCCTGCCGGCGTTGCAGTTGGACGTCCGTGCCACCGGCCACCGGCATCGAGCCCGCCCCCGACTGCTCCAGCGCCTCGGCAATGGTCTCGGGTTGCGCAAGACTCGCCGGCGGGGGCTCACAGGCCGGCGTCGCCAAAGGTCCGATCCGCTGATGCAGCAGCTTGAACAGCCCCCTGGGGTATGACCAGCGCACCAGACCGATCCACCAGCGGCCAGGCCGCCGCCACAGTTGGAAGTCGCGCGTTCGCCCTTCCTTCTCGGCCAGCGCATTCAACACCTTGTCGGGCGTGATGGGCAGGTCGCCAATCCGAACCCCGATCGCGTCATAGACGGCGTTCGAGATTGCCCCGCCGGGCGGATTGACGCCGGTCTCGCCGACCGCTTTGGCGCCATAGGGGCCGTTGGGATCGTGGCTATCGACGATGAAGGGACGAATACGCGGCAGATCCGCCGCGCGCGGCAATGCATAGTGCAGGAACGCCCCGTTGACCAGCTTGCCTTGTTCGTATATCAGCTCTTCGGCCAGCGCCGCGCCGATGCCCATGGCCGCGCCGCCCATGATCTGCCCTTCGACCGCCACCGGGTTCAACGCCTTGCCCACATCGTGGGCCGCAACATAGTCGAGCAGCTTGATCTGCCCGGTGCGCCGATCCACGTCCACCCACACGGCATGGGCAGCGAAGTTGTAGGAGCCCGAATAGTTGCCGACCCCGGTAAGCGGGTCGTTGCGCTCGACGCGCGTGTCGACGAACGAGCATTCGACGCTCATCACGCCGTCCAAGGCTCCGGTTTCGAGGTCTTTCAGTCGTTGCGCGGCAACGGATGCCGCCAACTTCACCGCGTGACCGCTGAAGTGCGTCCCCCGAGAACTCCAGGCGCCCATGTCGAAGGGCGTCCGATCGCTGTCCATGGTGACGACTTCGACTGAATCCAGAGGAACGCCAAGCTCGGTTGCCGCAATCTGGGCAAGAATGGTTCGTTGACCGGTGCCGGCATCCGCACCGCCGAACCTCACGCACACTTTCCCGTCACGATGAATGTCGATGGCGGCATCACTACGATTGGCATCGGGGATCGCATAGGCCCCGCTGGGATGCACCGCGGCGGCGATGCCGATACCCTGGCCAGCTTGCAGCTTGCCCTTGCGTTGCTTCCATGAAATGGCCTGCGCCGCGACACGAAGACATTCGTCCAGACGAACCGACCCCAGCTCGGCACCGATCAAGGTGCGTTCACCCGCGCGATTGGCATTGAGCATGCGGATGTCGACCGGATCCTGGCCCAGCCGCTGCGCCACTTCATCGACCAGGCATTCCATGGCGAATCCGGTCTGAGTGCTTCCATAGCCACGGAACTGGCCGCTGGGATGCGTTGCCGTGTCCACCAGATCGGCCTTGACGTCGATGCCGATCGGCCGGTACATCATGCCGAATGCCTTCAGGCCGGCGGAGACGACCGAAACGCCTGAGTGATCATAAGCACCGTTGTCGACGACGATGTTGCCCGATATGCCCAGCAGATCCCCCTGCTGACTGGCATGCAGCTCCAAGTCCATATCGAACCGATGCCGGGGTTTGGTGAAGGCGAACTCCTCCTCGCGATTCAGTGCGATGCGAACCGGCCTGCCCGAGGCGCGCGCAAGCAATGCAGCAATCACTTCATGTTCACAGATCTTGGACTTCACGCCAAAGCCGCCGCCAACCGCGACTTCGTGGCACACCACCTGCGCCCGTTCCAGCCCGAGCGCGAGGGCGACTTCCTTCACGATGAAGAAAGGCGCCTGGGTGGAGGTCCATAAATGCATGCGCTCGAGCTTTGCATCCCACGAAGCAAGCGTCACGTGCGGTTCCATGCAAGCGTGCGTAACGCGAGGGTAGGAAAAGCGCCCTCCCACCGTTGCATTCGACCTGGAAAGCGCCTCGGAAATGGCTCCCCAACGGCGTTCGATTCGCCTGGACAGATTCGGCGTATCAGACTGCTTGGCAGCAGCGCGGGCATGAAGCTGCGCAGCACCGGGCAGCACCGCCTGCGCGGGGTCGAGCGGCGCCTGCATGGGCGTGTAGCTCACCCGGATCGCGGCCAACGCCTCGGCGGCCGCGGCTCGCGTCTCGGCGGCCACCCCGGCGACTTCCTGGCCGACGAATCGAACGAGATCCTCGGCCAGCGGCGGCCGGTCGGCAGCGCCTTCGTGAAAGTAGCGCGTATTGGGCGGCAGATCCTTTGACGTCACGACCGCGCATACGCCGGGAATGCGCAGTGCCGCCGACGTATCAATGCCTTCGATGCGCGCATAGGGATACGGCGAGCGAAGAATCATCCCGAACAGCATGCCCTCGGGATGAAGGTCGCTGGCATACAGCGTGCGGCCTGAAGTGCGATCCTCCCAATCCTGAGCAGGAACGCTCTTGCCGATGAAACTCATGACCGTCCCGCCGCCTGAAGAACAGCATCGACAATTGGCGCATAGCCAGTGCAGCGACAGATGTTGCCGGACATTTCCTTTCGAATGGTGCACTCGGGGTCGGCACACTCACGAAGGACGCCGCTTCTGAGCAAGGCAGTGGCGCGAACGATCTGGCCCGAGGTGCAGAAGCCGCATTGAAATGCGCCGTGTTCGGAAAAAGCTTTTCTCAGCGGCAGCGCTTCATCGGCGAGCGCTTCGATCGTGGTGATTTCTTCTCTCACGCGCGCCGCCAACACCAGGCACGAAACGACCGCGCGCCCTCCGATGAGCACCGTGCAGGCACCACACTCACCGCGCGAACAGGACTCCTTGGTTCCCGTGAGCCCCATCCGCTCTCGAAGCACTCGAGACAGCGTCACATCGGGTTCGACATCCAGTTCGACGTCCTGCCCGTTGACTCTCAGCGAGACGATCATGGCATATACGACCCATTGTTCACCCAGATCACCTGTCCGGTGACGGACTGCGCGCCAGGCGACAGCAGGAACACGATCGCGCCAGCCACATCCTCGGGAGACTGGATGCGGCCTTGCACGCTCTGCTCGCAGATCTTCTGCCACTCGGCATCGCTGCCCGTCATTGCGCGAACCCGCGGCGTATCCGTGGCGCCGGGAGCAACGCAATTCACGCGAACGCCTTGGCGGGCACAGGCCATAGCCAGGGACTTCGTCAGCGCAATCACGCCGGCCTTCGAGGCCGCATAGCCGATCCGGTCGGCCTTGGGCACGTACGCGAACGAGGAGCTCGTCGTCACGATGCTGCCTCCCCCTTGGCCCGCCATCAGCTTGGCGGCACTGGTGGCCACCAGGTAGGCGGAGTCGAGGTTGAAAGCCACCTCGCGACGCCAGGCCGCCAGATCTACTTCCAGCGGATCATGAATATGGGCGCCGCCCACCGTGGTGACGACGCCGCTCAGGCGATGCCCTTGCTGCTGCCCAAGTTCGAGGGCCGCTGCGACTTGCTGCGGGTCGGTCGCATCGCAGCGAAAGAACGAGCACGCGCCGCTACGGACCAGATCCAGTTCGGTTGCCTGATCATTCGAATCCGCGATGAGAACGTAGGCGCCGTGTCCGCTCAAAAGACGCGCCGCGGCCAGGCCGATCCCGCTGGCGCCGCCGAAGATGACGGTGGCCTGCCTTTCGCTGTTGTCGCCTGTCATGGCATCAGACCGGATACACGAGCGAGCGCGTCAGGGTGAAGGTATCCAGCACCGCCTGCAAACGGCTGATGCGACAAAGCTCATCAAGGCCCTCGGTGCGGCAGACATAGCGGCCGACGCACAACAGGGATGAGTGGCCGCCTTGGCCGCCGCTCAGGTCTGTTTCGGTGAGATACAGCGAAAAACTCTGCTCGAACTCGATACCCGCGGCGTCGCTCGCCAGCACGCGAGGCAAGGAAAGCACGTGCCGGGTCGTGTAATCGTTGTAGTTTCCGGCCCAGAACTCGCGAACGTAGCGCACGCGATCGCCGATCCTTGACCGATCTGCGTCATTGATCAGCAGCAGCGGCCATCCCTCTTTCACGTTCTCGGCAGATGCCACCGTATAGCTTGCCGTGTCGGAGAACATGCCGGCCCAGGTTTCCAGTTCGCCGGCATCGAGCGTGGCGGCGTAGCGCACCATCAGCTCTCCGGCTCTGAAGCTAAGCTCCATGGGCGATTGCTTCGTGCCGCTGTTCATTGCGTGCTCTCCTGCATGGGCTCGTCCTGCATCATGCGGCGATAGGCGCCATAGAAGCTGTCGATCGCTTTCTCATCGACGCGGCGTTCCGGGAAGCGCAAGGCGCCCGAGCTGTCCATGCCGCCCGCGCGCCCTTGCATCGAGACCTGAACCCGTGCCAGGGCAGCCGCATCCTCCAGATTGATCAGCCCCTGTGGACCGAGAAAATTCGAGGCCTGCCACATCCGATGCGCGCGCAACTCGTCGGTGTCGCTGTCTCGAACGAGCACATGGAACTGAATTTCCGTGGCGTCAGGCCCGATCGGCACGTCAGCCCGATAGGCAACGACATCCAACTGCTCGCTGAACTGCGCTGCGGGGAAGATGTTGCAGATCACATGGCTCGAAAGACCGTCATGCCGGCTTCGGGCCTCGAAGATCTCCGGATTGTCCAGGTCCACCTTGCCGGGGACATCCGCCTCATATTCGGTCAGGTAGTGGCCGTAGCGAACGATCGAAACGTCTTCCAGTTGCGGCGCCGCCTTTCGAATGCTCATCAGCCGAAAGCCTTTGTGCAGCGTCACCGCGTGGTAGCTGTCATAGATGTTCTCCACGTACAGCTTCCAATTGCAGGGGAAGATGGCACGCTGCACCCCGACATACTTCAGGTCGGGGGCACCATAGATCCGTTCGATCGTGTCGCAGATTCGTTTGCCGAGATACTCCCGAATCGGTGGGGGAGCCGTTCCGAGGGAGGCGAAGATGAGGCCGCCGACGATTTCGACGCTGGCTTTCTGCAAGCCATACTTCTGCAGCGGGAAGTCGTCTGCATAGCCCTGGCGACGGCCAACGCCCAGCACACAGCCCTTGGCGTCGTATATCCACTGATGATAGATGCAGGTGAAGGCCGCTTTGGCCTTGGCGACGCCGCGTGAGCCTCGCACCACCTGCGCGCCGCGATGCGCGCAGGCATTCACCATCACGTGAAAACCATCATCCGACCGCGAGACGATGATCGGCACGTCGCCGATCCGGTGAGTCTTGTAGCTGCCGTCCTGCGGAAACTCCGCGACGTGTCCGACTATGTGCCAGGTCGGCCCCTTGAACACGCGCTCCATCTCGGCGGCGTGGACCTCGGGACTGGTGAAGAGCTCCGCCTCGAGCGGTGCCCGAGCGCTCTGGCAGGCGGGAACAGGGGCGGCAGTCGTGCCTGCTGAACGGGTTGAGGTACGCATGAGGCCTCCTGGCTCTCGGGGACAGCGTTTAGGAACGCGGCAGATAGTGCAGATTGCTGGTCAGCAGCGGCGGCATGTCGACATGACCCGGCCGCGTCCACCGCATCGACGTAGGCCGCGGCAGCGGCCCCTGCGCGGGCTCATCGATCTCCATCCCGGCGCCGCGCGCCGCGACCAGCAAGGTCGCGGGGATCTTGTCGGGATCGAGGTCACGAATCATTCCAAGACCGGCGTCGAGCAGGTGGAATTCCAGCACGCGGCGGGCAAGCTCGGCGTTGCGCGCTCTGAATGCTCCCAGCATCAGCCCATCCACATCGATGAAATCCTCGGCCACATGCGGCCGGGTGAAGTGGCGGGACTGGCTGCGCTCGATGTTCACGTAGATGCCTTCCACCATCTCTCGAATGGCAATCGGATACCTGTGCAGCGCTACGTTGTGGAAATCGAAGTGGGCCTTTTGATAGGCGCGCGTACGCTCGACGTTGGTGCGCATGCTCTCCAGCGCTTTTTCCATGGCCAGGAAATCACCGTCGGTGAACTCGCCGGTCAAGGAAGCAA
>JAFKGG010000140.1 GCA_017307915.1 Burkholderiales bacterium
ACGCCCTCGGCCACCGATTTGAGGTTCAGCGAGCGCACCAGTTCGAGCATTCCGCGCAGGATTACGCGGTCGGTTTCCGAGGTGGCCGCCGCCGACACGAACGAGCGATCGATCTTGATGCCTTGCACCGGCAGGCTGCGCAGCCGCGCGAACGACGAATGGCCGGTGCCGAAATCGTCGATCCAGGTGCGCACGCCCAGTTCGCCCAGGCCGCGGAGCATCTCGATGGCCGCGCTCTGGTCATCCATGATCGTGGTCTCGGTGATCTCCACCACCAGCCGCGACGGTTCGATGCCCGCTGCGGCCAACTGCGTGGCAATCCAACCCAGAAAATCGGGTTCGTACAAGTTGCGCACTGACAGGTTCACCGACACTTCCAGGTGCTGACCGGCCTGACCGAGCTGGCGCAGGTCGTGCAGTGCACGCCGGATCACCCAGCGCGTCAGGTTCTTCATCTGGCCCGATACCTCGGCCAGCTCGATGAAGGTATCGGGACGCATCGTGCCGCGCTGCGGATGCTGCCAGCGCGCCAGCACTTCGGTGCCGATGATCGCGCCGGTGCGCACGTCGATCAGCGGCTGGTGATGCAGGAACAATTGCTCGTTGCTGATCGCCTGTTCCAGATCGGCGACCAGCGCCAGCCGGTCGCGGCCGAGGCTCGCATTGTCGTTGTCGTAGCGCTCGACGTATGAGCCGCGGTTCTTGGCGAGGTACATCGCCACGTCGGCACAGCGCATCAGCTCCGAGCTGTCTTCGGCGTCGACCGGGTAGCCGGCCACGCCGATGCTGGCATGCACGCGCAATCGCAGGTCGCCCACGTTGACCGGCTGGTTGATGACCTCGACCAGTTCGGCAGCGCGCTGCGCGGCTGCCTGCGGCGTCATGTCGGGCAGCACGACGGCAAACTCGTCGCCGCCCAGGCGGGCCACGACGTCGCTATGGCGGCAGCGGCCCAGAATGCGCTGGCCGATGTTGCACAGCAGTTGATCGCCGGTTTCGTGGCCCAGCGAATCGTTGATGTCCTTGAAGCGATCCAGGTCGATGATCAGCACTGCCGTGGGCGGTTGGCCGGGCAAGGCAATGCGCGCATCCAAGGCCTCGATGAAGGCGCGCCGGTTCGGCAGGCCGGTCAGGTGATCATGGCGCGCCTGCGCGTGCAGCCGCCGGCCGGCTTCGACGCGTTCGGTGATGTCCAGGAAGTCGATGCTGCACGAACGCTCGTCGATGCGGCGCACGGTGGCCTGGTGCACGCGGCCGTCGGCGCCGTGGAACTCGATCGTGCGATGGCTGGCCGAATCGGGCATCAGCGAGATCAGGTCGGCCAGGCGCAGCGACGATTGCTGTTGGTCGAGCCGCATGCCCACTGCATCCGGGCCCATCCCCAGAATACGCTGGCAGGTCTGGTTCAGCGCATCGATGACCGGGCCATCGCCGTCGCAGCGCAACAGCATCTGCCCGATCGGCGATGAAGCGACCAGATGGCCGAAGGCCAGCGCCTCACGCTCGGCGTCGATCTGCTCGGTGCGGTCGAGCAGCACGCCGACCAGGAAGGCGGTGCGGCCCTTGCGGTCGGTGACGTGATTGGTGCGGTTTTCCAGCCAGCGCCAGGCGCCGTCAGCACGGCGCATGCGCACCGTTACCGGCCGGTCGGAACGGCCGGCCAGCGCTTCGTCGAGCAGCGGCCGGTCTTCGGAATGCACGATGCCGGGCAGGAAATGCGGATCGGCCCAGGCGCTGGCCGGATAGCCGAGCAGCCGTTCGGCCGCCGGCGTCACCTTCAGCGCGCCGCGGCTGCCGGCGATCTCTTCCCACATGATCGCGTCGATGCGTTCGGCCACCAGTTGTTCGCGTTCGGCCGACATGCGCGCACCCATGTTCAAGCGGATCGCCCGCACCATGAAGATGAAGCCCAGCATGCAGAACGCGATCACCGCGCTGATGGACGGCACGCCGCGCGGCTGCAGCGTCGTTGCCACCACGGCGCTCACCACCATCAGATAGGCGCCGATCGCCGCTACCGGCCGGAACGTGGCAGCCCAGCCCAGCACCGCGATGCCGATCACGAACACCAGTATTGGCTCCAATCCCAACGCCGCGAACGCGACCAGCAGCACGGAATCGATCATCGTGATCAGCGGCGCGATCGCCGGCTGCTTGCGCGTCAAGACGTGGCTGATCGTTTGCAGGCCGAGCAGGGTGCCGACCAGATAGTCGGCGCGGTCGATCAGCCCATCGCCCAGGCCGATGGCCAGCGCCGCCAGCAGCAGCACGTGGCGCATCGACCACATGATCTGGCACAACTCGAATTGCCGGTTCTCGTCGGAGCTGCGGCGGCGGGCTCGATCATGGCTCAGGGCAATGCGCCATGTCTGCCCCTTTATGAACGGGACTAGCGACATTCCCCTGTATTCGGCGCGAACTTGAGTAACTTGAGGACGAACGGTCGATCAGAGGAGATCGTTGGTCTTTGTTACATCAAGTCGTGTTCGCAAACTGCATTCACGCACGCAAGGCGTCACGCAGTTCGGCAAATGGCGTGCGCGGCAAACTCACTACCGCCTGCCGCGCCCGCTCGCAGGCCACTGCATCGCGGCCCGCTGCTTCCCACAGCTCGCGCGTCCACGCATCGATGGTGTCCCACTCGATCGCCAGTTCGCGGCCGCCGTCGCGCAACTCGCCATCGAGGCGCTGCCCGCCTTCGGTGGTCACGCTGATGCGGCAACTGAGCGTGCCCAGGTCTTCAGCCGCCCGCACGTCGCTGGCGGCAACCAGCCGCGCGGCTTCGGCCGACAAGGGCCGCACGAAGGCATCGAAGTCGAAGCGTCCAGCCTCCAGCACCGAGGCTGCGCAAAAACGCGCGCTCATCAGCCGATCCGAGAACGAGTGAAACTCGGGGCCGGCGTTGAGCGTGCCCGGATAGTTCATCTCGAACGGGTTCATCTCGATCAGCACCTGCAGCACGCGCCGCCCGGCTAGCTCGCTAGCGAGCTTTTCGGCAAGCCTTTCGGCGAGCCGCACCACCGGCTGGCAAATGCCGCTGACCGGATACCGCTTGAGCACCGATTCGACGATCGCCGCATCGGCATCGAAGTCGGCCGCGATGCGCTCGAACGCCGGCGTCTGCCCCATCAGCGCGGAATAGAAACCGCAAACGCCGTCCAGCGCGTGCGCGCCGCCGACCACGCCGGCCTCGCTCAGCTCGGCGCACAGCAGCGCCTGGCTCGCGGCATTGGCGGTGTGCAGCTGGTATTCATCGCTGCCGTCGCGCCAGCACTGCGTGGTGCCGAAGGCGCTCTGCGAGGCCAGCGCCATCGTATTGGCCAGCGCGCGCGCATCCTGGTCGCGCAAACGCGCCACCGCGGCCGCCGCGCCCAACGAGGTATACAAGCAGGTCGAACGCAGCCCGTGCGGCGTGCTCAGCGGCGAGAATTGCCGCGACAATCCCACTGAAGCCGCATAGCCCACCGCCAGCGCATCCAGAAACGCTTCGCCTGAAACCTGCCGGCGTTCAGCCTCGGCCAGCAGCGCCGGCAGCACTACGGTGGCGATGTGCAGGTTGCCGATCGGATGGAAGTCGTCCTGCGTGCGCGCATGCATCAGCGCCGCGTTGTAGAACGCCGCTTCGCGGGCGCTGCCCGTCTGGCCGCCATCGAGCAGCAGATGGCCGGTGCCGGCCGGCGGCCGCGGCAGCCGCATCGCACTGCGGCCGGCCACCGCCACCGACAGGTTGGCCAGCAGGCACAGCAGCAGCTTGCGCCGCGCGGCTTCCGACAGCGCCTGCCAGGAAACGGCGCGCAGGCCTTGCGCAATCTCGTCGATCATCGGATCCCATCCTTCATGCGATGCATTCCAGCGCCTGCGCCGGTTTCAGCGCGCTCTTCTGGATCTTGCCGGCGGCGTTCTTCGGCAATTCATTCACCCGATAAATGCGCTTGGGCCGCTTGAAGCCCAGCTGCTCGCGCGAAAAGCTGAGCAGCTCGCCGCCGCTGGCAACGTGGCCGTCGCGCAGCACCACATAGGCCACCACCGCCTGCCCCCATTCGGCATCGACTTCGCCCACCACGGCGGCTTCCTGCACGCCGTCGTGCTGGTACAGCACGTCTTCCACTTCGCGCGGCGCGATGTTGTAGCCGCCGCTGATGATCATTTCGTCCTTGCGGCCCAGCAGATAGACATAGCCATGCTCGTCGATGCGCCCCATGTCCTTGGTCTTCAACCAGCTGTCGCGCAGCACCTCGTGCGTCAGCTCGGGGCGTTTCCAGTAGCCCGACATCATGTGCGGTCCGCGCAGCACGACCTCGCCGATGCCGCCGGGCGACACGTCGCGGAACTCGTCGTCGACCACGCGCATCTCTACCGTGGCCCAGGGCCGGCCCGCCGACAGCAGGCGCTCGGGGAAGGGCGGATCGAGCCGATGCTCGCACGCCGGCAGCACCGACAGCGTCACCGGGCATTCGCTCTGGCCATAGATTTGCACCAGCCGGTCGGCACCGAAGATCTCGATCGCCTGCTTCAAGGGCTCGGCGGGCATCGGGCTGGCGCCGTAGATCATCGCGCGCAGTTTCGGCAGCTTCATCTGCGCCAGCCCCGGCACGCGCAGGATCCGCTGCAGCATGGTCGGAATCAGCTTGATCACCTCGATCTCGTGCATCGATGCCAAGCGCATCACCTCGGCCGGATCGAAGCTGCGCATGATCACGCTGCAGCCGCCCTTCATCCATTGCGGCAGCACGAAGAACCCCGCGCCGTGGCTCAGCGGCTGCATCAGCAGCACCTTCTCGCCGATGGCCAGCGGTCCCACTTCCATCAGCAGGTTCCACGCCACGTGCAGCATCGCGCGGTGCGACAGCATCACGCCCTTGGGCCGCCCGGTCGTGCCCGAGGTATAGAACAGGCAATACAGATCTTCGGCGGCGATCGTGCAGTCCGGCGCGTGTGCATCGCCTTCGGCAAGAAAACCTTCATAGTCCTCGCCGGCCTCGATCGGCGCCGAGCCTTCGTCGGCGCGCACGCGCAGCATCAAGGTCGGCGTATGTTGCGTGGCCTGCGCGATCTGCGCGTCGAACGAAGCGCCCCATACCAGGCAGCGGGCATCGCTGTCTTGCAGGATGTATTGCGCTTCCTGTGCCGTCAGTCGCGGGTTCAGCGATACGCGCACCAGGCCCGCCTTGGCCAGTGCAAAATCAAGTTCCACGCAGCGGATGGAATTTTCCATCCACGTGGCCACGCGTTCGCCGTGCTTCAGGCCGCGCGCCAGCAGGGCATTGGCCAGCCGGTTGCTGCGCTCTTCCAGTTCGGCGAAGGTGCGCACCTCGTCGTCGCAGCGAGCCGCGATCGCATCGCCATACAGCAGCGCGCTGCGGTGCAGTTGGGTGGCCAGGTTCATGCGCCGTTCTCCGCCGGCGCATAGGCAAAGCCGACGCGGCCGTCGGGCCGCGGCAGCAGACAAAAGCGCAGCGGCATGCCCACGCGCAGCGCCGTGCCCGGCGGCGCGGCGATCGGTGCAAAGGTGCAAGGCCCTTGCTCGGTAGCCACCATGCCGATGAAGTAGGGCGCCTCGAACCCGTCGGCCGAATGAAACACCTCGGCCGATTCGCCCAGCGTGGCGCGCTGGCCGATGCACACCGTGTCGAGCTCGCGCTGGCCGCAGCGTGGGCAGGCCGCCACCTGCAGCAGCACCGTCTGGCCGCAGCCGAGGCAGCGCGACCCCTTCAGCCCCGGCGCGCCCGGCGCTTCGCCTTCCACGAAGAACAACGAAGGATTGGTCTTTTGCATCGCGGCTTTACCCCTTCAACGCTTGCTTTCAAGAATGTGAACGGCACTCACGGCCGGGTCTTCGCCGATCCAGCCGCCCGAGTTGTGCGCCAGCGCCAGCCGCGCACCCGGCACCTGGCGCGGGCCGGCGTCGCCGCGCAACTGCAGCGTCAGTTCGATCAACTGCGCTACACCGGTGGCTCCCACCGGGTGCCCGCGCGAGTTCAGCCCGCCGCTGGTGTTCACCGGCAGGCGGCCGCCCAGCGCGGTGGCGCGCTCGGCCACCAGCTTGGCCACTTCGCCTGCGCCGCACAGGCGCAGCTCGCGGTAATGCATCAACTCGGCCGGCGACACGGCGTCGTGCACCTCGGCCAGATCCAGCTCCGAAGGCGCCACGCCGGCTTGCGCATAGGCCTTGTCGGCGGCCAGCGTGGGGCCAGGCAGCACATCGGCATCGAGCCGCCACGGCGAAGAAGCCAGCGCGCTGGCACGCACGCGTACGCGGCCACGCCCCGGCTTGCTCGACACCACGATGGCCGCGGCGCCGTCCGAGATCGCGCTGCACATCAACAGCCGGATCGGATCGGCGATCATCCGCGAGGCGCGCACCTGCTCCATGCTGATCGGCTTGCGATACTGCGCCATCGGGTTGCTCGCGGCATGGTCGTGGTTCTTCATCGTCACCCACTCGAACGCCTCGGCGCCGACGTCCTCCTCGGCCATCATCTCGCGCACGCGAATCGCATCCACCGCGGAAAACTGCAGGCCGATGTTGCCCATCACTTCGGTATCGGCCGAATTGGCCAGCGCCGCCAGCGTGCGGCCGGTGTCGTTGACGAACATCTTCTCGGCGCCCACCACCAGCACCGTGTCGTATTGACCGCTGGCCACGCCCAGGCAGGCCAGATGCACGGCGGTGCTGCCGCTGGCGCAGGCGTTCTCCACGTTCATCACCGGCGTGCCGCCCAGACCGATGCCGCGCAGCCAGGTCTCGCCGCGGATCGACTCCTGGTTGTTCAACAGGCCGCTGTAGGCATTGGAGCAGATCGCGGCATCGACGTCGCGCGCGCCCAGGCCGGCGTCGTCCAGCGCGCCCAGCGCGGCGGTGGCCGCCAGCGTCTTCAGCGACTTGTCGGGAAAGCGGCCGAACGGGTGATAGCCCACGCCGCTGATGTAGATTGCTTGCCCTTTCATCGTGCCCCCTGATAGCTGCGTTCCTGCGGCACGCCGTCGCGGATGAAGTCGATGATCCGCGTCAGCGGCGTACCCGGCGTGAACACGCCTTGCACGCCCAGTTCCTGTAGTTCGGCGCGCGCCGGCTCGGGCACGATGCCGCCCACCACCATCAGCACGTCGTCGACCTGCTGCGCGCGCAGCGCTTCCAGCACGCGGCGCGTCAGCGGTACCACTGCGCCGGAAAGAATCGAAAGCCCGAGCACGTCGGCGTCTTCCTCCAGCACGATGCGGGCGATGTCATCGGGCGTGCGGCGCAGCCCTGCATAGATCACTTCCATGCCGGCGTCGCGCAGCGCCTGCGCGATCACCTTCACGCCGCGATCATGGCCATCCAGCCCCACCTTGGTCAGCACCACGCGGATCGGGCGCTGCGCGCGGGCATTGTCTTGAACGAGCTGCATCAGAACCTCACTGCTTCCGGAACGTAGGTGCCGAAGGCCTCGCGCCACACGTCGGAGATCTCGCCGATCGTCGCGTAGGCCTTCACCGCATCGAGGATCGCCGGCATCACGTTGCGGCCGGCCGTGCAGTCTTCGCGCAGCCGAGCCAGCGCGCGCTGCACGGCGGCCGCATCACGCCGCGCACGCACCGCCTGCAGCTTGGCCACCTGGCGCTCGGCCGCGCCGGGATCCAGCTTGAAAGTCGGCACCGGCTGCGCTTCATCGGAATGAAACTGGTTCACGCCCACCACCACCTGCTCGCCGCTCTCGATGGCGCAGGCCTCGCGATAGGCGCCTTGCGACAGCGCACGCTGATAGAAACCCTCGCGCACCGCCGCCAGCGCGCCGCCCATGGCATCCACCTGCGCGATGATGGATTCGATCTCGCGCTCGAAACTCAGCGTCAGGTGCTCGATGTAATACGAGCCGCCCAGCGGATCCACCGTATCGGGAATGCCGCTCTCGTAGGCGATGATCTGGTTGGCGCGGATCGACGTGCGTGCCGCTTCCTGCGTCGGAATGCCCAGCGCCTCGTCGAATGACGCGGTGCGCGTCTGCTCGCAGCCGCCCAGGATCTGCGCCAGCGCCTGCAGCGTGATGCGAGCGATGTTGTTCAGCGGCTGCTGCGCGGTCAGCGGGCGGCCCGAGGTGGCCGCGTGCAGGCGGAAATGCTGCGCGCGCTCGGTGGTGCCGCCGAAGCGCTCGCGCACCAGCCGCGTCCATACCTTGCGTAGCGCACGGTACTTGGCCACCTCGTCGAAGAAATCCATCTCGGTGCAGAAGTGCAGCTCCAGCACGTGGCCGAAGTCATCGATCTTCATGCCGCGCTGCAGGCAGCTTTCGACGTAGGTGATGGCGTTGCAGATCGTGAACGCCGCTTCCTGGATGCAGGTGGCGCCGGCCTGCTTCATGTGCGAGCCCGATACCGAGATCGGCAGCCATTCGGGCGCCGCCGTGCGGCAGAACTCGATCATGTCGGTGGTGAGCCTCACCGCCGCTTCGATCGGCAGGAACTGCGTGCCGCGCGCCACGTATTCCTTGATCGGGTCGTTCTGCAACTGCACGATGCAGTCGCCGGTCGGCGTGCCGCGCTTTTCGTACAGCGCCAGCAGCCAGGCGCAGACGATCGGCCCGATGCAGTTGGCGGTGGAAAAGATGTGCCCCACCTTGTCCAGCGGAATGCCGTCGAACACCCGCTCCACGTCGTCGAGCGAGGTCAGCGCCACGCCGATCTGGCCGACCTCGTCGCGTGCCATCGGGTGGTCGGAGTCATAGCCGATCTGCGTCGGCAGATCGAGCGCGATCGAGATGCCGCCGGTGCTGCCTTGCGACATCAGGTAGCGATAACGCTGGTTGGCTTCCTCGGCCGAGCCGAAGCCGGCGTACATCTCCGTCTTCCACAGCTCGCGCCGATATCCGCCGGGCGTGAAGCCGCGCGTATACGGCACCTGGCCGGGAAAGCCCACGTCGCGGCGGTAGTCCCAACCCTCATGTTGCAAGTGCTCGGGCGTGTACAGCGGCTGCACCTCGATGCCGCTGGGACTCTCGAAGGATTTCTTGCGCGTGTCGCGCAGTTCTTCCGCGTGGCGTTGCTGCCAGGCTTCGTAGTTATCGGCGGGCGGCTCGGGGCGGCGCGCCGGTCGGGTGGCGGATGACATGCGAATCCTCGTCGGTGTGCCGGGTGCCTATTCGGGCGAAATGCCCGCGCCCTTGATCAGTTGTTCCATGCGCACGAAATCGCGGCGGTGCATCTGGGCGAAATCCTCGCCGCCGATCTGGCGTGGAATGAAACCGGTTTCGATGATCTTGGGCTGAACGTCGGCGCGGCCCATGATCTTCACGATCTCACTGCTCAGCCGCTGTACGATCTCCCTGGGCGTGCCGGCTGGCACGAAGAAGCCGGCCCAGGTCTCATGTTCCATCGGCAGGCCGGCCTCGGCCATCGTGGGCACGTTCAGGTCGAGGTTGTTGCGGTTCTTGCTGGTGATCGCCAGCGGCCGCAGCTTGCCGGCCTTGATCAGCGACATGCTGGTGCCCAGCGGATCGCACACCAACTGCACGCGATCGGCGGCGAGGTCGGTCAGCGATTGCGGCGAACCCTTGTAGGGCACCTTGACGATGTCGACGCCGGCAGCGGTCTTGAACATCTCGCCGCACAACAGCGCCGCGCTGGTGCCGTAGCCGTAGTTCAGCTTGCCGGGCTGCGACTTGGCAGCGGCGATCAGGTCTTTCACCGAATGGAAGTTCGACGCGGCCGGCACCATCAGGGCGAAATCGATCGTGCCCAGAATCGCCAGCGGCGCGAACTCCTTGAACGGATCCAGGCCGGCGGCGGCCTTGTACAGGAACTTGTTGGCCGCCAGCGTCGTCGACGAACCGACCACGATGGTATGGCCATCGGGTGTGGCTTTCGATGCCTCGGCGATGCCCACCACGCCGTTGGCGCCGACCTTGTTCTCGATCACCACGGACTGGCCCAGTGCCTCGCCCAGGTACTGCGCGACTACCCGCGCAGCCACGTCGGTGCCGCCGCCGGGGGCCAGCGGCACGATCATGCGGATCGGCCTGCTCGGCCAGGCTTGCGCGTACACCAGGCCCGCGGCGCACAGCGCCGATGCGGCAAGCAGCGCCTGGGCGGCGCGTCTGAGAAGAGTGGAACGGTTCATCGCGGTCTCCCGGGTGGGTACTACTTGTTCACCTTGAAATTGGCATCTTTGACAGTCTTGGCCCAGCGTGCGGTGTCGCTGGCGATGCGCTGAGTGAATTCCTCCTGCGACTCGGGCAGCGGCTCGTAGGAAAGGTCGGCCAGCTTCTGGCGCGCTTCGGGCAGCGCATACACGCGCAGCACTTCGCGATGCAGTTGATCGACGATCGGCTTGGGCGTACCCACCGGCGCGAACACGGCGATCCAGGTTTCCACCTGGTAGCCCTTCAGCCCTGCCTCGGCCAGCGTCGGCAGTTCAGGGAACACGCTGGAGCGGCGCGAGCCGGTCACAGCCAGCGGCCGGATCCGGCCGTTCTTGAAATGCGCCACGCCCAGGAAGGGATCGAAGATCACCTCCACTTCCTTGGCCAGCATCGCCGTTACCTGCGGCGCCGTACCCTTGTAGGGCACCGCCACCAGTTGCGTGCCGCTCAGGTACTTGAACATCTCGCCGGCCAGGTGCGTGAAGGTCGAGCCCGCCGCATAGTTCAGCTTGCCCGGATTGGCCTTGGCATAGCTGACCAGTTCCTGCACGTCGCGAATCGGCAGCTCGGGTTGCACACCCAGCACGCAGCCCACGCCGGCGATATTGGCCACCGGCACCAGATCCTTGATCGGATCGAATGGCATGTTGCTGTACAGCGCCGGGTTCATCACGATCGGGCTGGAAGGAACCACGCCCAGCGTGTAGCCGTCGGGCGTGGAGCGTACGATCTGCGAGGTACCGATGATGCCGTCGGCGCCCTGCCGGTTCTCCACTACGAAAGGCTGGCCCAGGCTTTTGGTCAACTGCTCGGCCAACAGGCGCGCCAGCAGGTCGGTGCCCGAGCCCGGCGAAAACGGCACGATGAACTTCACCGGCCGGCTCGGCCAGGCGGCCGCCTGGGCGCGCGCGGCGCTCGGCAACAAGCTGCCCAGCGATGCGCCGGCGGCAAGGGTCAGCGCACGGCGGCGCGCAGTAGCGAAATGCGGTTTCATCAGTTCGTCTCCTTCGGGTTTGGGGAGGGCGGCAATACCGCATCCGCCAGTTCACGGGCAGCCGCCAGCGGGTCGCCATGGCCCTCGGCAAGCTTGGCCTGCAGGCGTTCGGCCAGGGCCAGCGAAGCGATGTGCGCTTGCAGCCGCTGTTGCACCACTTCCAGGAAATACGACTGCATGCGGCGCAGGTCGTGGCGGCGATTCAGCTCGGCCAGTCGCCCTTGGCGCGCCAGCACGGCGTGGTGCTCGCGCAGCCGCTCGCACAGCTCGGCCAAGCCCTGGCCCGACAGCGCCACCGTCGGCAGCACCGGCGGATGCCAGTGCACGGCACCCGAAGGCAGCTCGTTGGTGCCTTCGCGCATGTGCGCCTCGCGTTCCGACAGCGCCAGCGCCTGCTGCAGCGAGCCGATCGCATCCTGCGCGCCGGGCCGGTCGGCCTTGTTCACCACTAGCACGTCGGCCACTTCCATCACGCCGGCCTTCTGCGCCTGCACGTCGTCGCCCAGGCCCGGTGCGTTGACCAGCACGATCGTGTGCGCCACTTCCAGAATGCCCAGCTCGGATTGCCCGGCGCCCACCGTCTCGATCAGCACGATGCCGTGG
>JAFKGG010000141.1:0-11673 GCA_017307915.1 Burkholderiales bacterium
AGCCAGCGGCGACGGCGACGGCATCCTCCCAGGACGGCGCCGTCACGCTCGATTCGCTATGCGCGCAGCAAAGCGCCGCCGAGCCCGCCGTCGACGTGCGCGAGACCGACCTGCTGGTGCTGCAGTACACCTCGGGCACCACCGGGCACCCCAAGGGCGCGATCATCACGCACCGCAACCGCTCGCTGGCATTCCTGCACTGGCCGCTGATCTTCGGCTACACCGGCGACGACATCCTGCTGCACACCGGGCCGTTTCATCACTCCGCACCGTTCGGCATGGTGCTGTGCCAGCTCTGCCTGGGCGGGCAAGTCGTGGTAATGCCCCGCTTCGACGCGGCCGAAGCGCTGGCACTGATCGAGCGCAAGCGCGTCACCTGGTCATTCATGGTGCCGGCCATGTACAACTCGCTGTTCAAACTGTTGGGTGACGGCGGTGCACATCACGAACTCTCGTCCCTCAAGCGCCTGCTGTCGGGCGCCTCGCCGCTGCCCACGCCGGTGAAGGAACGCATCCTGCAAGCGTTTCCCAATGCCGGCCTGTTCGAGTTCTACGGTGCCACCGAGGCCGGCACGATCAGCGTGCTGCGCCCCGAGGATCAACGCCGCAAGCAGCGCTGCGTCGGCAAGCCGGTGTTCGGTTCCGAGATCAAAGTGGTCGACGCGCATGGCGCGCCGGTGGCGGTCGGCGAAGTCGGCGAGATCCTGCTGAAGACGCCGAGCCTGTTCGACGGCTATCACAACGCTCCGGAGAAAACCGCGACAGCGCTGCGCGCAGACGGTTGGTGCACGTTGGGCGACCTGGGCCGGCTCGACGACGAAGGCTACCTGTACATCGTCGACCGACTCAAAGACGTGATCAAGAGCGGCGGCGTGAACATCTATCCCTCGGAAATCGAAGAGGCGGTGTTGACGCACCCCGACGTACTCGAAGCCGCCGTCATCGGCATCCCCGACGCCCACTGGGGCGAAGCGGTGCACGCGATCGTCACCACGCGCAGCGGCCGGCCGCTCGACGCAGCAGCGCTGCTCGATCACTGCGCCAAACGGCTGGCGCGCTACAAGCTGCCGAGATCGGTCGAAACACGTGCGTCGCTGCCGCACAGCCCGGCCGGCAAGATCCTCAAGCGCGAGCTACGGCTCGATTACTGGCAACAGGCCGAAGCGAAAGTCTGACTCGGCCGCACTCATCAGGGAGACCGCATCGAATGATCGACTACAAATATCTGGTCGGGCGCAAGGGCCCGACCTTCGCCTGCACGGTCGAGGCCGGCAAGATCAAGGAGTACGCGGCCGCCGTCGACGACATGAGCGAGTTCTTCTGGAGCGACGATCCGAACGAGCAATACGCGCCGCCCACTTTCTCTCACGTGTATCGCTCGGGAAAGATGGAAGCGATGGCCGGTGC
This sequence comes from Burkholderiales bacterium, assembly GCA_017307915.1. Classification (GTDB taxonomy): domain Bacteria; phylum Pseudomonadota; class Gammaproteobacteria; order Burkholderiales; family Burkholderiaceae_E; genus Zeimonas. Next base: position 1,408 of record JAFKGG010000141.1, read on the forward strand.
CGACCTGAGCCGCTTCGTGCAGGGCGAGCACGAGATCACCTATCACCGGCCGCTGCGGCCCGGCGACAAGCTGGTCTATGACATCGAAGTCACCAGCGTCACCGAAAAGGAGGGCCGGCAATCGGGGCCCATCGCACTGATCGTACTGCAGACGCTGCTCAGAACCCCCGAAGGCGAACCCGTTCAGACGATTCGCCAGACCTTCGTCGGCCGGAGATAAGCCATGGCCCAGCCCGAGAACTACTACTACGACGTCTGCCTCGAAGACGGCAGCTCGCAAGCCGGCCTGGTGCCGTGCGAATACCGCAAGCCGCAAGCGCGCCAACGGCGTCGCTTTGCCGAGATCAAGGTCGGCGATGCGCTGCCGGTGCTCGAACAGGGGCCGGTGACGCGCACGCACATCGTCAAATACGCCGGCGCCTCGTACGACTTCAACCCGATCCACCACGACGAAGTGTTCGCTCAGCGCTCGCTGGCCGGCGGCATCATCGCGCACGGCATGATGATCATGGGCTACCTCGGCAAGAGCGCCACCGATTATCTAGGTACCGCGCAGTTCGACAAATTCTCCAGCCGCAACGTGGCGATGACGCGCCCGGGCGACACGCTGATCATCGAAGGCCGCATCGAAGACGCGCAGCCGCGCGCCGGCGGCGGCACCGTGCGCATCGCGATGACGGCCAAGAACAAAGCCAACGGCACGCTGCTGTGCGTGGGCGAAATCACCGCGACGCTTCAGGACTGAACCATGGCACGCATTGACTACCCCACGCGTGAATCGCTGCAAGCCGAAGCCGCCCAGGCGCTGGACGGCATGAAGCCGATGAACGTGTTTCGCATGATGGCGCGCGCCGATTCGCTGGCGCCGCCGATCTTCGAAGCCACCACCCGCCTGTTCAGGAAAGGCGGCGTCGAGCTGGCGCCACGGCTGCGTCAGGTGGCCATTCTGCGGACCGCCGGCGAGACGCGCTGCGACTATCTGGTCGCGCACCACGAGCCGATCAGCCGGCGCGTCGGCATGAGTGATCTCGACATCGCGGCCTGCATCAGCGGCGACTCGGCCAGCCTGAGCGATGCCGATCGTGCCGTCATGCAGTTCACCACCGAATCGACGTCGAACGTCGACGTGTCGGATGCGGCATTCGCCGCCGTGCGCAAGCTGCTGTCCGACCGGCAGATCGCCGAGCTGACGTTGGTGGTCGGGCTCTACAACTGCATCGCCCGATTCTTGAAGGGATTGCGGGTGGACATCGAATAGCAGCGTGCCGCGGCACGCGCTCTGTTTCAAGACAACTCCGGAGGAGATGATATGAAGGCGGATCGATCACAGCGGCGCGCCTGGTTCGGCGCGCTCTCGGCTCTCATGGCGGTCGTGGCCTTGCCCGGCACGGCCGCGGCGCAGGCGTTTCCAAACAAGCCGGTCAACCTGGTGGTGGCCTTCCCGGCCGGCAGCAGCACCGACGCCGTGGCACGCGAATTGGCGCAGGCGATGACCGGCGTGCTGGGCCAGCCGGTCATCGTCAGCAACAAGGGCGGCGCCGGCGGCGTGCTGGGTACCGACCTCGTCGCCAAGGCAGCCCCCGACGGCTACACGATCGGCTTCGGCACCAGCTCGCAGCTGGTGATGAACCCCGGCGTCTACAAGACGATGCCCTTCGACGTCGACAAGGATCTGATCCAGATCGGTCTGGTGCTGAAAGCGCCGCTCGTGCTGGTAGCCGCCAATCGCGTGCCGCCGACGCTGAAGGAGTTCATCGCCCAGGCCAAGGCCGAGCCTCAGAAGTTCCGCTACGGATCGGCTGGCAGCGGATCAGTCTCGCACGTGATGAGCGAGCTGTTCGTCAGCGAAGCCGGCATCACGGTGCAGCACATTCCGTATCGCGGCGCGGCGCCGGCGCTCGCCGATCTGGCCGGCGGGCAGGTCGACCTGGTGGTGGACACGCTGATCGCGACCAAACCCTTCGTCGAACAAGGCCGGGCCCATTGGCTGGGCATCGGCGGCGACAAGCGCAGCGCCAGCCAGCCGCAGGTGCCGACCTTCGCCGAACAGGGCTTGACGAACTTCAATGCCTATAGCTGGAACAGCCTGTTCGGACCGGCGGGCATCCCGGCACCGGTGGTGGCTCGGCTGAACGCCGCCATGAACACGGCGCTGCAGACGCCGGCGTTCAAGGCGCGCGTCGCGCAAGTGGGCGGCGAGCTGCTCGGCGGTAGCCCGGAAGAAGCTGAGCAGTTCGCGCGGCGCGAACGCGGCAAGTGGGTGCCGTTCATCCGCGGGCGCAACATCTCGGTGGACTGAGCGAGGCCAAGGCCGCCGGCTCGCCACGGGCGCGCGCCGTCAATCCTGCGCGCGACACTCGTGCGAAACGCCCGCCCGATCGACGTAGGTCGCCTCGCTGCCCTTGCCGCGCAGCGATTCGCGCCCCTCGGCATACATATAGCCCGAGGCCACGCGCTGCGGATACAGCGCCACGATGCGGCCTTCGTTGAAGGCCATCACCGCCGCGTCGGGCGCGCGCGTGAAACGCACCGAGAACTCCAGGCCGCCCTTGCAGGTGAAGCGGGCGCGCGGCTCGGCCGCCACCGCGCTGTCGGTGCTGGCCGGTGCCGCGCCGGAACCCTCGCCGAACGACCAGGAGCAGCCGGCGGTAGCGGCAGCGAACGCGGCGAGGATGAAAACGTGAGCGAGGTGGCGATTCATGGCGGGTGTCGGCACTGAGGCGCAGAGCTTGGATCGATCGAAGGTCAGTCGCAGCCTGAGCCACGCCGCGTTGCGCTTCGTGCCGTCAACTATACGCCGGGTTGCCGGGTGGTACGCCGGGGGCCGCCGACGCTTGCGGGTCAAAAGATACGGCCCGCATTGAGGATGCCGGCGGGATCGAGCAAACCCTTCAGGCTGCGCATCAGTTCGACCTCGTCCGGCGATCGGCTCAGGTGCAGAAACTCCTTCTTGATCACACCGATACCATGCTCGGCCGAGATCGACCCGTTCATACGGGCGGTAGCCGCATACACGACCTCTTCGACCTGATGCAGGCTCTCGGCGCGTTCATGCGGCCCCGACATCACGTGCAGGTTGCCGTCGCCGATGTGTCCGAAGAATAGATGGCGCTGCGCCGGAAAGCGGCGCTCCAGCGCATCTCTCACCGATTCGACGAAGGCATCCATCGCCACCATCGGAATACCGACGTCGAAGGCAGCGAACGGCTTGAGCCGCGCCAGCAACTCGGCGACGGATTCGCGATAGGCCCACAGCCGCTGCGCATCATCGAGCGATTGCGCCACCACCGCGTCGCTGACGGTGCCGGCCTGCAGCGCCTCGCCGAGCAGATGTTCCAGTTGCTGCCTTTCCTGCGCCTCGCTGCTGCCCAGCGTCTCGATCAGCGCATAGACCGGGTAAGCGGTGCCGAAGGGTTGGCGCAGGCTCGACACTTCCATCGCCGCCTCGACGAAATCCGACCACATCAGCTCGAACGCCGACAGGCTCGGCAGCGCCGTTCGCAGTTCGCGCAGCAGCCGGGTGGCGCACTCGAACGAATCGAATGCGCACAGCGCGGTGGCCGAGGCGGTCGGCCTGGGCGACAGCTTCAGCACCAGCCGCGTGATCACGCCCAGCGCCCCCTCGGCGCCGATGAACAGATGCTTCAGGTCGATGCCGGTGGTGTTCTTGGTCACGCGATTGAGCATCGTGAGCAGGCGGCCATCGGGCAGCGCCACTTCCAGGCCCAGCACCAATTCGCGCATGGTGCCGTAGCGGATGACGCGGTTGCCGCCGGCGTTGGTGGCCGCGTTGCCGCCGATCTGGCACGAGCCACGCGCCCCCAGGTCGAGCGGAAAATACCAGCCTTGCGCCTGCACCGCGCGCTGCAGTTCTTCGAGCACGACGCCGGCCTGCACGACGGCGGTGCCGCCGACGGTGTCGATTTCCTCGATGGCGTCGAGTTTTTTCAGCGACAGCGCAACTTCGGCGCCCAGCGGCGTGGCACCGCCGGCCAGGCCGGTCAGCCCGCCCTGCACCCCGACACGCTGCCCAAGGCGGGCACAGGCCGCGAGCGCCGCTGCGACCTGCTGCGGCGTGCGCGGCAGCAGCAGCAGCGCGGGCGTGGTCGGCTGCGCCTCGCTCCAGTCGCCCGCGTGCGCAGACATCGCCTGCGGATCACGCACGACCTGCGCCTGGCCCAGCGCATTCACCAGCGCGGCGTAAACCTCGTCGATTCGCCCATCGGGCAGCGGGGCGCCGGAACGCGCTTCGGGTGTATCGGAAAGCATGATCGAATCTCCAAAGCTCAGGCGAGCAGGCGTGCCTTCAGCGTACCGTTTTCGATGAGTTCGGCGATCAGCTCCAGCAGCGCGTTGCGCACGGCCTCGCCGGCCGGGGTCAGTGCGTGATCGGCCATCCATACGATCGACTGCGTGCGTACCATGTCGGGATCGACGATTTCGCGCACGACGATGCCGCGCGCTTCGTCGTCGGGGAAGGCGTTGCGCGGCATGATCGAAAAGCCCAGCCCCGCCTTGACGAGGCTGCGCAGCAGGTCGGCGCTGCTCAGTTGATAACGAACGTTCAGCGGACAGTTCTGCGCCAGCGCGGTCCGCTCGATCATCTTGCGCAGATCGTGGTGATGATCCGGCGCGATCAGCGGCCGATCGCCGATTTCGCGAAACGGCATCGGGCCGCGCGCGTCGCCGAACAGATGTTGCCGGCCGAACAGGCACAGGCGCTCTTCAAAGGCCGGTATGGCTTGCATGCGCGGCGACTCGGCGCCGGTCGGCAGCAACGCCAGATCGACGCGGCCGGCTTCGACCAGCGCGTGCGCCTCGCGCGACATGGCGCTACTCAACTGCAGCTGCACCTGCGGCGCGCGCCGTTCGAGCAGCCGCAACAGCGGCGCGGCCAGGATCAGCGACACCGAGTTGACGATGCACAGGCTCACCAGGCCGCGCGGCTGCGCGGACGCATCCTGCACGTCGTCCTTCAGCCGATCCATCTGCCGCAGGATGGACGTGGCGCGCTCCAGCAGGCGCTGGCCGGCTACCGTCAGCTTCACGCCGCGCGCATGGCGGTCGAACAGCACGACGTCGAGTTCTTCCTCCATCGCCGCGATGTGGTGGCTGAGCGCGGGCTGCGCGATGTGCAAGGCGTTCGCAGCGGTAGTGATGCTGCCGCTGCGGGCGATCTCGATGAAATACTTCAGTTGCCGAGGCGTCATCCCGGCACTGTACCGAAAGGCGATGGCAGGCTATGTCGCACGCGAGGCACGCCACGCCGTGCACACAGCGCGCTACGCCGTGCGCGTGGCGCCCACCGGCACCGGCGTCGCGCCGCCGGCACCCATCTTCGCGGCCACCGCGAGGCCGCCCAGGCGCTCGATCATCGCGCGCTGATCCTGCTTGGCCAGCGCATCGACGGCTTCGGGGTCGCAGATGCGCCGCAGTTCGGCTTCCATCTGCCGCACCACGTCGGCATGGGCGGGGTCGCCGGCAAGATCGTTCAGTTCTTCGGGATCGGCATCCAGGTCGAACAGCTCGGGACGGTGGCGAACGTAGTAATGGAACTTCCAGCGCCCCTTGCGCAGCATGAATCCGGCGGTGTTGCTGCCCGCGGCATGGTATTCGCTGAACACGGCGCGCTCGGGGTCGGCCGGCTGCGCGGCGATCTCCAGCAGCGAGCGACCGGGCCGTTCGCCCATCTCGGGCTGCGGGTCGATGCCGGCGGCCTGCAGGATGGTCGGGAACAGGTCGAGCAGATCCACCGGCGTCTCGCACACCCCGGGTTCGACGGCCGGGCCGGCCATGATCATCGGCACGCCGACGCTTTCCTGGTACAGCGTGGATTTTCCCCACAAACCGCGCTTGCCGAGGTTGTCGCCATGATCCGAGGTATAGATCACGGTGGTGTCGGATTCGAAGCCCGCTTCACGCAGCGCCTGCATGATGGCGCCGACGTTGTGATCGAGGAAACTGCACAGCCCGTAATAAGCCGCGAACGCCTGCAGGCGTTCCTGCGGGCTGTCGAACTGCTGCTCGTTGTCCATGAAGTCGGCATACGCCTGCACCCATGGGTGGCGCTGGTATCCCTGGGCCGGAAGCAGCTTCGGTTCGGGCAGGCTGTGCAGCGGATACATCGCATAGAACGCTTCGGGCACGATCAGCGGGAAATGCGGCGCCACCAGACCGACATACAGCACGAACGGTTCGTCGCGCCGCGCGGCGGCTTCGCGGATCCACTGCACGGCGCGCGCGGTGACCTCGCGGTCGTAAGCGGTGTAACTGGATTCGCCGGCGCCGATGCGCTCGCCCAGCATCCGCTTGCTGCTCGGCGAAGCGACGTACGGGTCGCGGATCGAGGCCCACACCATGCCGTAGCCGCCGACCACGTGCATCGGAATGTGTTCCTTGTCGAAACCGGCCGGGTCTTCCTCGGCACGGTAATGCAGCTTGCCGATGCTTTCGACGCGCACGCTGTGCCGCTGCAGCACGTGCCCCCAACCGCGCGGGCTGCCCGTGTAGGGGCTGGCATTGTCCCAATGGCGCGTCTGGTGCACGCGCAGTCCGGTGGCGAACGCGGCCCGCGCCGGCACGCAGATCGGGCTCGGCGTATAGGCATTGGCAAAGCGCATGCCGCGCGCGGCCAGCGCATCCAGGTGCGGCGTCTTCACGAAGGAGTGGCCGGCACAGCCCATGATGCGGGGATCGTGTTCATCAGACATGATCACGACGACGTTACGGCGCGGCACGGCGGCTCCTGCTTGGCGGCGGGTCGAGCCGTCCGGCTCGGACATGGGCATTTTCGATGAGCATTGCTCGACGAGCGTTGCGGCTCATTCTTCCGGCTTGTAGCCGGAAGCCTTCACGACGGCAGCCCAGCGCGCATGCTGCGCGCGCACCTGCCGGTCGAGCGCGTCAGGGCTCATCGTCTTGAGCTGATATTCGACCTTTTGCAACACGCCGGCGACGCGCGGTGATTCGACCGCACTATTGATCGCCTGGTTCAACTGCGCGATGACCGGCGCCGGCGTGCCGCTGCGCGCGAAGAAGGCAAAGGTCTCGGTCACCACCAGATCGGCAAAGCCGGCCGACTTGAACGTCGGCACGCCGGGCAGCGCGGGGCTCGGCTCGGGATCGGAAACAGCCAGGATGCGCAGCTTGCCCTGCCGGTGCATCGGCAACAGATTGGGCAGCGTGGTGATCACCGCAGGGATGGCGCCACCGATGGCATCGGTGACCGAAGCCGAGCCGCCCTTGTACGGAATGTGCGTCAGCGGCACCTTGGCATGCTGGCCCAGCAGCTCGCCGATGAAGTGCATCGCCGTGCCCATGCCGGGCGTGCCGTAGCCCGCCTTGGCGGGATCCTTGCGCGCTTGTGCGATGAAGTCCTGCAGCGTTGCGGCGGAACTGCCCGCGCCCACGGCCAACGCAAAGCTCATGTTGCAGACGCTAGCCACGCCGGCGAGCTGCGCAAGCGGGTCGTAGCGCAGCGATTTGAAGACGTGCGGATACAGCGTCAGGTTGCCCAAGGGCGTCATCAGCAGCGTCGTGCCGTCGGCAGGCGCGCCGATCAGCATCTCGGTTGCCAGGCGGCCGCTGGCCCCGGGCTTGTTGTCAATGACCACGGTATAGCCCGCATCGCGCAAGCCTTCACCGACGGCGCGCGCCACCGTATCGGCCGCGCCGCCGGCGGCAAAGCCCACCAGCACGCGCAGGTTCTTGTCCTGGGCAAGCGAAAGTTTCGATACCCCGGCCAGGGCAGAAGCGCCGAGACAGGCGGCGAATTGTCGGCGGCTGGTGCGCATCGTGTCTCCTGTATACAGAGATAGGTATGGAACCGGGAAAATCCCGCGAGTATCGGAGCTGCGCTTATCTCTGAGAAATATTGTTTTCCGCGCCGATGGCATTAGGAAAATTTTATGGGAGACGTCGGCACACCGACGAAACGGCTGGTGGCGACCGGAAACGGTTGGTGGCAACCGCGTGATTCGCGGGCGGTCGGCATTGCCAAGAGGTAGCAACCGGTAAGCTGGCATGATCTGCCGCCATGCCCCTGCGTTCGCTCCTGCATCGTCTCTCACTGCTGCGTTTTCTCGCACTGCCGCCGCGCCGCCTTGCCCTGCCGGGCATGCTGGCTTCGCTGGTGGTGCTGACGGCATCGACGCCGCTGATCGCGCAGCCACCGGGCGATATGGCGTCGGACGGCACGGTCGGCGCGATCGCCGCCGAAGCGGTGGGCGCCGCGACGGGCATGGCAGCCGACGACGCACCGCCGCCGCTGCCGCGCCTTGAATACCTCGGCCAGCAGATCGTGCCGGCGGGCACGCCGGCGCTGGGCACGCGCTTCGGCGGCATCTCGGGGCTGGACTACGACCCGGCCAGCGGCCTGTTCTGGGCCATCAGCGACGATCGCGGCCGTTTCGCACCGCCACGCGCTTATCGTCTGGCGCTGGACCTGAAGCGCTTCACACGTTCGAATGACGCCGGCTTCGACGGTGTCGTCATCGATCGTGCCGTGACCTTGCGGCGCTCCGACGGCTCACCGTTTCCGAGCGGCACACTGGATGCCGAGGCGATTCGCGTCACACCGGAAGGGCGGCTGATCTGGTCCAGCGAAGGTTCGCGCGGCTTGCTCGGAGACCAGAACCCGCAGCTCACCGAAATGCGCGTCGATGGCCGTTTCGTGCGCTCGTATCGAGTGCCCGCGCACTATCTGCCGGCGCCGCAGCGCGGCGTGCGCGACAACCGCGGCTTCGAGAGCCTGACCCTCACGCCCTCGGGCAAGACCGTATGGGTGGCCACCGAAAACGCCTTGCTGCAAGACGGCGAGGCCGCCACCACCTCGGCCGGCAGCGACAGCCGCTTTCTGTCGTTCGAGCGGCGCAGCGGCCGCGCCGGCCGCGAATACATCTATCGCACCGATCCGGTAATGGCGGCCCCCTTGCTGCCCGGCCTGCCGGCGATCAACGGACTGGCCGACATCCTGGCCCTCGATGACAAGCGCTTCCTGACGCTGGAGCGCTCATTCTCGGTCGGCCCGGGCATGAAGGTGCGCTTGTACCTGGCCAGCCTCGACGGCGCCAGCGACGTGTCGCAGCACTCCGCGATTGCCGGCACCCCTGGCATACGCCCGATGGCCAAGACCCTGCTGCTGGAACTGGGCAGCGTGCGCAACGCCGACGGCACGCGGCTGATGGTCGACAACCTCGAGGCGCTGACCCTGGGTCCGCCGATCGACGGCACGCCGACGCTGATCCTCGCATCCGACGACAACTTCAGCTCGATGCAGGTCACGCAGTTCATCGCATTCAAGCTGCATGGACTGGAAGCGATGGTCGCGCCCAGGCAGATCCGCCATCAGTCGCAGCCGGCCCGATAGAATCGGGTGAAATGGACCGATACGGGCCGGCCGATCCGCCATCGCCCGATGACAAGGAGATCTCTCATGAGCAGTATTCCGATGGATACGGCGGTTCCCGCCTATCGCGAGGCCGGCAACGGCGATACGGCGGTGATTCTGCTGCACGGCGTCGGCGGCGGCAGTTCGGTCTGGTCGCCGCAGATGAAGGCCCTGGCCGAGGCCGGCTACCGCGCCATTGCCTGGGACATGCCCGGTTATGGCGGCAGCGCGCCGGTCGCCCCCTACACGATGGCAGCGCTAGCCGATGCGGTGCTGGCGCTGATCCGGCATGTGAATGCCGCGCGCACGGTGCTGGTCGGCCATTCGATGGGCGGCATGGTCGTACAGGAAACGCTGGCTCGCGCCCCCGGCTGCACGCAGGCGCTGGTGCTGGTCGGCACCAGCGCCGCCTTCGGCAAACCCGGCGGCGAATGGCAGCAGCGTTTCCTCGACGACCGGCTGGCGCCGCTGCGTGCCGGCAAATCGATGGCCGAGCTGGCCGAGCAACTGGTGCCGGCGATGACCACCGCCGCGGCCGACCCCGCCGGCATCGCGCAGGCCAAGGCAGCGATGGGTGCCGTGCCGGCGGCTACCTATGAAGCAGCGCTGCGTGCGCTGGCGGGCTTCGATCGCCGCGCAGCGCTGCCCGCCATCGACGTGCCGACGCTGTGCATCGTCGGTGAATTCGACAACGCCGCGCCGCCGTCGGTGATGCGCGGCCTGGCCGAACGGATCCGCGGCGCGCGCTTCGAGCAGATCGATGGTGTCGGCCATCTGACGCCGATGGAAGCGCCGGCCGCCTTCAATGCCTCGCTGCTACGATTCTTGAAAGAGGCGTAGGCTTAGACATCATGGTCGCCCATGAAGTGCGGGAGGCC
>JAFKGG010000141.1:11764-13230 GCA_017307915.1 Burkholderiales bacterium
GGCGAGCCGCGCCGAGCTACATGCTGAGGAAACGGGTTCCGCAGCAAACAAAGGGAGATCGGCCATGGACAAGGGTATCAAGGTTTACGTTGGGCTGGACGTTCACAAGGACACGATCGCGGTGGCGGCGGCGCAGGCGGGCGAGCGTACGGCGGCTCGGCTGATCGGCCAGATTGCGCACGACGTGCCCAAGCTGCTGAAGGCGCTGGCCAAGCTGGGGCAGCCCACCGAAGTGCAGGTGGTGTACGAGGCCGGACCCACCGGTTACGGGCTGCAGCGGGCGCTGGCGGCCAAGGGATACCGGTGCGAGGTGATCGCTCCGTCGCTGATCCCCAAGCGCCCGGGCGAGCGGGTCAAGACGGATCGGCGCGACAGCGTACGGCTGGCCGAGCTGTCGCGGGCCGGGGAGCTGCGGGCCGTGACGATCCCCGACAGGGCCGACGAGTCGATCCGCGACCTGGCGCGGGCACGCGAGGATGCGGTCAATGCCCGCACGCAAGCGCGCCACCAACTGAAGGCGTTCCTGCTGCGCCACGACGAGCGCTACGCAGGCAAGACGAACTGGACCAAGAGCTACTACCGCTGGCTGGGGGAGTTGAACTTCGGCGACGCCAGCAGCCAGATCGCGTTCACCGAGTATCACCTGGCGGTGCAGGCGGCTGATGCGCGGGTGGCGCGGCTGACGCAGGCGCTAGGGACATCGGTGAAGGGGTGGCGGTTCGAGCCGGTGGTGCAGGCGTTGCAGGCGCTGCGCGGCATCGACCTGGTCTCGGCGGTGGGACTGGTGGCGGAGATCGGCGACTTCAGGCGCTTTGAGCACCCCCGCAAGCTGATGGCCTACCTGGGGCTGGTGCCCTCGGAGCAGTCCAGCGGCGAGCGGGTGCGCAAGGGCTCGATCACCAAGACCGGCAATGCCCATGCGCGCAGGCTGCTGACCGAGGCGGCATGGAACTACCGGTTCACCCCGCGCATCGGACGCCAGGCGCAGCAGCGTCAGGAGCAACTGCCTGATCCGATCCGGGCCACGGCCTGGAAGGCGCAGCTGCGGCTGAGCCAGCGCTACCGCAAGCTGAACGAACGGGGCGTGCACCACAACAAGGTCTGCGTGGCGGTAGCCCGTGAGTTGGCGGGCTTCGTCTGGGCGATTGCGCAGCAGGCACACGGCGCTGCCGATACCGCGGCTCACTGAACGGGGGCAAGCCAGAACATGAACCTTGCAGATCGATGCGGTGATGCGATCCGGACAACGATCGTGGAAACCCTCGCCGGCCCTATAGCGGCACTCCGAGAGGATTGATCCGCGCCCTTAGACCGAGGCAGTCCACACGACGAATCGATGAACTGTGGTACCCAACCCACGCATACGAGTCTGATTCATCGTCGCTGCATCCGTCCGGGTCGCATCACCTCATCGATCTGCTCAACCCATCAATCATTCGCTTGACAATGGCGACCATACGAGGGCC
>JAFKGG010000097.1 GCA_017307915.1 Burkholderiales bacterium
CCCGGGCCGGCCGCATAGCCGCTGCCCAGTTGCCAGGCGCCTTCGGTCCAGGCATAGGGTTCGCGGGTGGAGACGACCTTGGCCAGATCCATGCCGGCCAGGCCCGGAAACGCGCGCGCGGCGGCCCGTGCCGCATCGATGTCGAGCGTGTCGCCCGGGTTGGCCGCGGCCACCAGACAGCCGTTTTGCGCCCCCTGGTCGCGCAGCAGGCGCGTGAGCCGGCGCGTGTCGATGCCGGCGATGCCGGGAATGCCCTCGTCGCGCAGATAATCGGCCAGGCTGCGGCTGGCGCGCCAGTTCGAGTGGCGCAGCGGCGGTTCCTTGATGATCAGGCCGGCGGCATGCACGCGTGCGGCTTCGACGTCTTCAGCGCTGACGCCGTAGTTGCCGATGTGCGGATAAGTGAGCGTGACGATCTGACGGCAATAGCTGGGATCGGTGAGGATCTCCTGGTAGCCGGTCATCGAGGTATTGAAGACGACTTCGCCGACCGCTTGCGTCGGCGCGCCGATCGAGCGGCCGTGAAATACGGTGCCGTCGGCTAGAACGAGGGCAGCCGGTGCTGCGTCGGGGATCAGCTTGGCCGGGCTGGCCAGCACGGATTCGGATGACAAACGGCAACTCCTGCGGGACTCGCCGGCGCACCCGTACCCCACGCGTTTTCCGGTATCCCCAGGGCGCATCAAACGCATCCCTCGGGGTACTGCAAAAAGCGTTGGCGGTGGCGGTATACGGTAAGGTTAGGCGCTAACCGGCGGGCGTTGGGTAAACCGCGAAATTATAGCATTTGCGCCCCCTTCCCCTGAGGTGCACAAGGCCAACCCCATTGTGTACGCCTACCACACCGATCTACACTGACTTTCCCATCAGCATCGAGCGGACACTGGCATGGCGATCATCGACCGCGTGAAGGCAATCCTGCTCACCCCGAACAGCGAATGGCCGGTGATCGACGCCGAGCCCGACGACATCGGCGGCATCTACAAGAAATACCTGGTCTATCTGGCGGCGATACCGGCGATCGCGCAGTTCATCGGTTTTTCGCTGATCGGCATCGGTGGTTTCGGCATGTCGTTTCGCATGCCGATCCTGTCCGGCCTGGCCGGTGCGCTGGTCGGCTACCTGCTGACGCTGGCGATGATCTACGTGATGTCGCTGATCGTGAACGCGCTGGCGCCGACCTTCGGCGGCCAGAAGAATCCGCTGGCAGCGTTCAAGCTGATGGCCTACGGCAGCACGGCGATGCTGCTGGCCGGCATCTTCTCGCTGATCCCGGCGCTATCCATCCTCGGCCTGGTCGGGCTGTATTCGATCTATCTGATCTACGTCGGCCTGCCCACGCTGATGAAGTGTCCGAAGGAAAAGGCGCTGCCCTATACCGCGGTACTGATCGTCTGCGGCATCGTGGCCAACCTGATCGTCGGCGCGTTGAGCGCCGGCCTGGTCGGCGGACCGGCGGCGATGATGGCCGGCAACAGCGGCAGCGTATCGATCAAGACGCCGTCAGGCGAAGTCAGCATCGACACCAGCAAGATCGACGCGATGGCGCGGCGCATGGAAGAAGCCGGCAAGAAGATGGAAGCCGCCAGCAAGTCGGGCGATACCGCCGCCAGCGGCAAGGCCGCGGCTGAGGTGCTGGCCGCACTCGGTGGTGCCGCGGCCGGCGCCTCGGGCAGCCGCCAGCCGGTCGATGCGCAGGTGCTCAAGGGCTTGCTGCCGGACTCGCTGGGCG
>JAFKGG010000142.1 GCA_017307915.1 Burkholderiales bacterium
GGCACCCGGTGGCGCGGCGCCGGCCACGGCCGCCGGCACCTCCGGTGCCGAGCGCGCGACCGTGGGTAGACGATTGCTGTGGCAGCGCAACCAGCAGCCGCGCGACTGAGGCCCCAGCTATGACCAGAGGTTTGTTCGATATGCGACGTGTGACCCCAGTTCTGCTATTCGTGGCCGGCGTGTCCGGCTGCCAGTCTTTCCCGTCGGGTGAAGACATGGCCTTGTCGCCCGACCGCCCTGGGGTGCTCGCCGGCAGCGTCGAACGCGAACGCTGGTCGGGGCGGCGCACCTTCGAGAACCTGCCGGCGCGCGAGCCCAACCGCCAGCAGCGTCGCGAACCGACGGTGACGCGCGGCACGGACACCTTCACCGGCGAAGTACCCGAACGCAGCGCCAAGATCGGCAGCGGCTCCAGCGTGTCGCTGCACTTCGAACAGGTGCCGGTCACCGAGGTCGTGCACGCCGTGCTCGGCGATGCGCTGAAGCTCGATTACGCCTTGCATCAGCCGATCGCCGGCAGCGTCACGATCCACACCAATGCGCCGATTCCGCGCGACCGCCTGCTGCCGGTGCTCGAATCGCTGCTGCAAGCCAATGGACTGGTCATGGTGCAGGATCCGCGCGGCGTCTATCACGTCGGCAAGGCGGAAGTGGTGCGCGACCTGGCGCCGGTACTCACGCGCCCGTCGCCGCAATTGCCACCGGGCCGTAATCTGGTGGTGGTGCCGCTGGAATTCGTCGGTGCTACCGAGATGGCCGACATCCTCAGGCCGATCGTGCCCATCGATGCCTTCGTGCGCGTCGATGCGCTGCGCAATCTGCTGATCCTGGCCGGCTCGCGCAATCAGCTCGAGGGCTGGCTCGAGATGGTTTCGATCTTCGATGTCGACATGCTCAAGGGCATGTCGGTGGGCCTGTTCCCGCTGCAGCACGCGTCGGTGGCCGACGTCGATGCCGGTATCAAGGCGATTCTTTCCGGTGTCAGTGGCGCCGCAGCGCCGGCCGGGGCCGCACCGGCGCCGGCACCTGCCACCGGCAATGCGCAGCAGCGCCAGCAGGCCACGGCGGCAAACGCCGCGCAAGCGGCGCAGGCGCTGTCGCTGCCGGGTCCGCTGGCCGGCATCGTCAAGGTGGTGGCGATCGAGCGGCTCAACGCGCTGCTGGTGATCACGCCGCGTGCCTACTATCTTGAACAGGCGCGGCAGTGGATCGAGAAATTCGATCGGCCGCGCGATGCCGGCGGCGCCGAGCCGCAGTTGTTCGTCTATGCGGTGCAAAACGGTACCGCGCAGCATCTGGACGGCTTGTTGAATGCGCTGTTCTCCGGCACTAGCGCGTTCGGTCCCGTGGGAGCCGGTGTGCCCGGCGTGGGCGGCGTCGGGGTCGGCGGCGTAGGGGGTTTCGGCGGCGTGGGTGGAGTCGGGGGAATCGGCGGTTTCGGCGGCAACACGGGCGCGTTCGGCAGCGCGCTGGGCGGTATCGGCGGTACCACCGGTGCATTCGGCAATGCGCTCGGTGGCACCTTGGGGCGCACCACCGGCACGATCGGCGGCACCCTGGGTGGAACGCTGGGCGGCACCTTGGGCGGCACGGGCACGACCATCGGCGGCACGCGCAGTGGCATCGGCACCGCGGGCACGACCGGCGGGCCGATGCTGTCGCAGGTCAACCTCGGGCCGCAGGTGCGGGTAGTGGCAGACGACTACAACAATGCACTGTTGATCTTCGCGCCGCGTTCCGAATACACCAAGATCGAGGCCGCGCTGCGCCGCCTCGACATCGCGCCGACGCAGATCCTGATCGAGGCCAGCATCCTCGAAGTCACGCTGGCCGATGAGCTGTCCTACGGCCTGCAGTGGTATTTCTCCAACAATCGCAACGGCTACACCGGTATCGGCCAGTTGAATCTGAACCAGAGCGGCTCGATCGGGCCGGCGCAGCCCGGCTTCTCGTATTCGATCACCAATCCGCTGGGGCAGATCCGCGCCGTGCTGAACGCACTGGCCGACAAGTCGCTGCTGAATGTGATCTCGACGCCCAGCTTGCTGGTGCTGGACAACCATACGGCGGCGATCCATGTGGGTGATCAGCAGCCGATCCAGTCGTCGAGTACGGTCACCGTCGGCGGCAACATCAGTACGGCGATCCAATACAAGGACACCGGCGTGGTGTTGAACGTCACGCCATCCGTGAACGCTGGTGGCATGGTGTCGATGTCGATCAACCAGACCGTCACCGACGTCGGCCAGGTCGATGCGGCAACGGGTCAGCGCACGTTCCTGCAGCGGCAGGTGCAAAGCCGCGTCGCCGTGCGTTCCGGCGAAACCGTCGTGCTGGGCGGCCTGATTCGCGACAACTCCACGCGCGGCCGCCAGGGCTTGCCGGTGCTGCAGGACATTCCGCTGGTTGGCGCGCTGTTCGGTGCAACCCGCCAATCCACTCGGCGTACCGAACTGCTGATCATGATTACGCCGCGCGTGCTGCGCAGCGACGCCGACTTGCGCGAACTGACTGGCGAGATGCGCGACCGCATGCAGCGGCTGTGGATCGAGCCGATGCGCCCGGCGCTGATGCCCAACGACGGCAATAACGAGATCACGCCCGATCCGAACGTCGGCACGCAACCGCCGGCACCGGTTCGCCGCGCAGTGACGCCGATCGAGCCGGTGCGTCCGGCCGGCGGCGCCGGTCCTGCGCCGGATACGTCGGCTCCGGCGGGGGCGTCGTCTTCGGCCGTCGGGGGTGCAGTGGCGCCTGCCGGTTCGGCGGCGGCTGGAGGCTCAACGGCGGCAGGCGGCTCAGCGGCGGCGCCGGCGGGCTCATCGGCGGCGACCGAGGGGGCGGCGGGCGTCGCGACCAAGCCGGCGACCGCTTCGAATAGCGGGACCGTCGCGCCGCCGTCGGCCGGCAGCGCCATTGCCGCACCTCCGGCTCCGGCGGCCCCGGTTCAAGCAGCCCCGGCTCAGGCAGCTCCTGCTCAAGCAGCCCCGGCATCTGTGCCCAGACCGGCCAGCACAACCGGATCCACAGGCAATGCCGCCGGCAACACCGTGTCGAAGGCTGCCTCCGGCACAGCCAGTGCCGGCACGGTCGCTGCAAGACGGCCCGCGGTGCGCTCGGCGCGCCGCCACACCAGCGAGCCGGCGAGCGCAGCCGCGCCGGCCGCGAAACCCTGATTCGGGCGCCGCGCCGCTCGCGGTCTGCGCGAAACCGACGCCCGGTACAAATTCGCCGACGAACGGCGACATATACTAATTAGCACGCGTGACAGGTGCCTGTTCATCTCATGAGCCAACTCGAAGCCCCTGATCTGTATCACCGCTGGTATTACGAACAGGGTGTCTGGGAGCGCGTGCGCTTTCTGGGGGTTCCCTGCCTCAAATCCGTTTCGGACATGTGGAATTACCAGGAACTGTTGACCGAGCTGCGGCCGGGCCTGGTGGTTGAGTTCGGCACCCGTCATGGCGGGTCGGCCATGTATTTCTCGACGATCGTCCGGGCGCTGGGCCTGCGGGCGCAGGTCTTCAGCGTGGATATCGAGCCGCAGAGCCTGGATACGCGTGCGCGTAGTTATCCAGGCATCGAATTCTGGGTCGGCTCGTCGACCGCCCCGGAAGTGGCTGCACGCATCGCGCAGTTGCGCAAGGAATATCCCGGCCCGATGTTCGCGATTCTCGACAGCGACCATCGCTGCGACCATGTCCTGGCTGAGCTGCGGCTATTGCGGCCGCTGACCGTCGCGGGTGACTACGTGGTCGTCGAAGACGGCAACATCAACGGACATCCGGTCCTGCCCAACTGGGGCCCCGGCCCCTGGGAGGCCATCGATGCCTATGAAGCTGAGCATCCGGGGGATTATCTGCGTGACGAGGCGAGCGAAGCGCGCTTCGGCTTCACGTTTGCGCCCCGGGGCTTCTTGCGGCGCACCGAAGGTCTGTAAGATCTCGGGGCCGAAGTAAAAAGGAGAGAGGCGCGGATGTTGTATAGATGGTCACTGGCGTTGGCCACTGCGGCAGCCCTGTTGCTGGCAGGGTGTGCCACCACCCAACCCGGTCCGCCGCCGGTGGAACGTATCGGCCAGCGGGCGATCGAGCGTTATCAGGCGATGATCGGTCTCGACTTTCGCAAGGCCTATGGCTACATTACGCCGGCGTATCGTGAAAAGATGTCGTACGAAAACCATCTGCGGGCTCGCCCGCCGTTGGCCAAGTACCTGGACGCCAAGCTGCTGAAGGTCGATTGCGTCTCGAATGAAGCTTGCGACGTCGACATCGAGTTCACGACGGATGCCGTCAAAGGCATCAAAGGTGCCGTGCCGTGGAAGGTGACACGGGTCATCACGGAACGGTGGGTGTTGGTCGATGGTCAATGGTGGTATTACCTCCGCCGCTGAATTGTTGTTAACCTGCAACGCGATGTAGAACGTATCGGTTGTGCGCCTGCTGGAAATCGAGAGTACCTCATGTACAATCAGCCGCGTGGTGCGCTAGGTATGTATCCTCAAGTTACAGGCTCACCCTTTAGTCTTTCCCCCCTATAGGAAGGTAGAGAGCGATGAAGAAAAAACTACTAGTGGCTGCGATGGCCGCCGGATTGGGTGCCGTGGGCACCGCGCATGCGGTCCACGTCAACCACGACGGTACGGGCCAAGTGCTGCTGTATCCGTATTACACCGTTCAAAACGGTTTCGACACGTACGTTCATGTCGTGAACACGACGAACCGCGTCAAGGCCGTTAAGGTCCGTTTCCTCGAAGGCAAGAACAGCCAGGAAGTACTGGACTTTAACCTCTACCTGTCGCCGTACGACGAGTGGGCTGCCACGCTGTCCCGTTCGGCCAACGGCACGATCATCACGTCGGCGGACACCTCGTGCACGGCTCCTGCCCTCCCGGCAGCCGGCGTCGAGTTCCGTAACACGGAATATCGTGGCGATAGCGTCAACAGCGTTGCCCGTACCCGTGAAGGCCACATCGAAATCATCGAGATGGGTGAAGTCGATAGCCCGGATCACGCTACGGCCGCTACCCACACCTCTGCTGGTGTGCCCGCTAACTGCGCGCTGATCCGTACGGCTGCCAACGGTGTGTTCAACACCGTCACCACGCTGATCACGCTGCCGCGCGGTGGTCTGTATGGCTATGCCACGCTGATCAACGTGAACGCCGGTGTCGCCACCTCGGTCGACGCCGTGGCCCTCGACGGCTTCTTCGACTCGATCGACTCGTATGCTGACCTGCACTCGCAGACCGGCAGCCTGTCGCCGAGCCTGGAATCGGTGAACACCGAAGCCACGATCCTGAGCGGCGTCAACACCTACACGTTCGACAACAGCGTTCGCCCGATCGACAACGTGTCGGCTCTGCTGATGCACAGCGCGATCATGAACGACTACGTCGTTGCGCCGGAAATCGCCGCCATGACCGACTGGGTGATTTCGTTCCCGACGAAACGCGCCTACGTCAACGGTGGTGTCCGCGCTCCGTTCCAGGAAGCTTGGTCGACCTCGCGTTCCGCATCGTGCGACCCGATCACGCCGGTCTACTATGACCGCGAAGAGCGCACGCAGACCCCGGCCGAAGGTGACTTCTCGCCGACGGAAGAGCCGGGCGCCATCACGCTGTGCAACGAGGTCAACACGCTGAGCATCGTCTCGCCGGCTACCGCTGGTGCGAAGGTCTTCGGTGCCGCGTTCACCAACAAGGAACTGGCGCTGGATTCCGGCTTCAACGCTGGCTGGCTGCGGATCGGTTTCCCCAATGACCTCGGCCTGACTCGCGCCCGCGTGCTGACCGACGGCGACGTATCGCTGACCGGTCTGCCGGTGATCGGTTTCGCGGCGATGAGCTTCGAAAACGGCACGCTGACGGTTGATGGTGTCAACGTTCTGTCCAACTACATGGGCAGCACGGTGCACAAGGCTGAGCGCACCATCGTTGCTCCGACTCCGCTTCCGTAAGTAGCCGGGTTAGGGAGTTTGTAGTGCAGAAAGCGCTGGTGGAAACGCCAGCGCTTTTTTTCCTTGTAGACGCGTAACATTGATGCAGGTCTCTGTCTCTGCAGGCGGCTCATACACATGGCAGCAGCTATGCGTATCTTTGGATGCCTGCAGTGTCTTGCATACCGAATGGCGGCCAAAAACCACCACTGGTGGCGCAGCAGTGGTAGATGACTGACCCGTGTGTTGAACTTGTTAGGGTTCGAGCAACTGGGTCTGTCCCGGCTGGCCTGATCTCAGGTTGATAAGCCGTTAGTAGTACGGACCTGCATGCTGGGTGGTATGGCAGGGGACGTAACCCTGAAGGTCTACTCCCTTGTGCTGATTGTGCGGACGAATCCAATCAATAGAATTGGGCAGTCCCGGAAGTAATTTGTTTTTTGAAGTAATTTGGAGAGTGGCGATGAAAAAATATCTGCTGGCAGCGATCTCCTCGCTGGCACTTGGTGCATCGGGCGCCCTGTGGGCTGCTGATGCGACCATCACCATTTCGGGGGGTAGCAACCCCGGAAGCACGACCTATACCCTGAATTCGATGCAGCTCGACGCCAGCGGCAACGTGACCTTGTCGGTCACGGCGGTTGGGGGCGGGGGCGGCGGCACACCCACGCCGACCCAGAAAACGCTGACGGTCATCCAGCCCACCGGCGGCACGATCTCGCTCAGCGGGGTCACGCTGAATGGCTCGACTGCCACGGCCACTTGCACCACCGGCGAAGACTGCCCCACCGTCACCGCCACGCTGACCATGTCGAGCGGCTACAACGCGGGCAACTGGAGTGGTTTGTGCAGCGGCTCGGCGGCATCGACCTGCACGTTCACGCTCAACAATAGCGGCTCGCTTTCCGCAAGCACCTCGCAGGCTGGTGGTGGTGGCGGCGGCACGCCTGCCAACTGCCCGGCGGCGCCCGCTGGCACGGCACTGACGCAGACCAACGCGTTCGTTGCGGCTTATCCGCAGGTGACGGTTGTGCCCATGACGCCGGCTTCCATCGCGTCCTATCGCGTGACGACTGCCAACACGTCAAACATTCTGTCCAGCAAGGTCGACGTGACGCGCACCGCGGGCATGGATCCGGGCAAGTACGTCGTGGTGTCGGATTGCCCAGGCTCTACCGCACCGGTCAACGCCAACGCCAAGTGCGCGTGGGCCGTTGCCGATTCCCGGCAAAACCTGGTCTACACCGTGACCGGCAACAACATGAACACGTATAAGAACCAGTACTGCGTCGTCGAGCAAGGCGGCAAAGAGTACTTCATCAACGTGTTCAATACCGACGCGGCTGGTAACACGACTTGCGCCGCTGGGAAATGCACGTTCTATCTGTCGATCAATTAGAATCTCTTTTCTGATCGAAGTACCCGACAGGCCGGTTTCCGGCCTGTCTTTTTTATCGTGGTCGGCATGAAGAAGTTCGTTTTCATCGCGGCATGCGCCGCGTTTCCCATTTTCGCCGGCGCGCAGGCCATCCAGAACAAGGTGGTCGTCAAGCACGGCAAGACAGTCGTCACCCAGCAAGACATCCGCCATTCGGCGGCTGTCTATGGCCCCAAGCAGGCTCAGGAACAGCTTTTCAGCGACGAGAAAAAACTGCGCAACTTCATTGCGCAGACCTTCGCCTACTGGAAGCTGGGCGACGAAGCCAAGGCGCTGAAGCTCACCCCCGAAGAAGAATTCCTGGTCAAGGACAACCAGCTACGCACGCTGGCCAAGATCATGCTTGAGCGTGAAATCAACGCTCCGCCCCAGCCCGACTTGGAGAAGCTGGCCCTCGAAACGTTCAAGGCCAATCCGGAGCGTTTCCAGGAACCCGAGCGCGTTCAAGCGCAGCACGTGCTGGTATCCACCAAGAACCGCAGCGACGAAGAAGCCAAGGCTCGTGCAGCAGAAGTGCTGGCCAAAGCCAGGAGCGGCGTTGCCATGGATGTGCTGGCGGCCGAATACTCCGACGATCCCAGCGCTGAGCGCAACAAGGGCGACTTGGGCACCTTCCCGCGGGGCCGCATGGTCAAACCCTTTGAAGACGCGGCTTTTGCGCTGCGCAAGGAAGGTGACCTTGCAGGCCCGGTCAAGACCGATTTCGGCTATCACGTCATCCGCCTCGTGTCGCATCGGGCTGCCTCGACGATCCCCTTCGACAGCGTCAAAGAGAAGTTGATCGAGGAAGAGCGCGCCAAGTTCCGCCGCGAACGTTTGACGGCCGCCTATCAGCGCGTGGGCAAGCTGCAGGGTATCGAGTCCGATCAGGCCGCGATCATGGAACTCTATTCCGGCAGGCCGGGGCCTGCAGTGCCCGCTCAGTCGGTTCAGGGCAAGAAGGACGACCCGGCCAAGAGGTAAAGGCATGACCTCCTCCGTGCTGATCGAGGCGCACGGGCTGGGAAAGTGCTACGACGTCTATCCATCAGCGCAGCATCGGCTGCTGGATCAGTTCCTGCCCAGACGGTGGCGCCAGGCGCGGCCGTTCTGGGCCCTGCAGAATGTCGATTTCCGTATCGCGCTTGGCGAGAGCGTAGGCATCGTTGGCCGCAATGGTTCCGGCAAGTCCACCTTGCTGCAGCTCATCTGCGGCACGCTCACGCCAACGACGGGTAGCGTCTCAACCTATGGGCGCGTGGCCGCGCTGCTCGAACTCGGCGCGGGCTTCAACCCCGAGTTCGACGGCATCGAGAACGTGCGCCTGAATGCGGCGATACTCGGCATGTCGTCGAAACAGATCGACGAACGGCTCGACAGCATTCTGGCATTTGCCGACATCGGCGAATTCGTCCATCAGCCGGTCAAGCACTATTCGAGCGGCATGTTTCTGCGGCTGGCCTTTGCCGTGGTGGCGCACGTCGATGCCGACATTCTGATCATCGACGAGGCGCTGGCGGTCGGCGACGCGGTCTTCACCCAGAAGTGCATGCGTTTCCTGCGCGACTTCAAAAAGCGCGGGGCACTGCTGTTCGTGAGCCATGACGTCTCTTCCGTGACGGCACTCTGTGACCGGGCGCTTTGGCTCGATCACGGGCAATTGCGCATGGGCGGTTCCGCCAAGGAAGTCACCGAAGCGTATCTGGAACACATCTACTCGGCCCAGCAGGCGATCGATGGCACTGCGGCCGTGCCGCAATCGCGCAGTCCTCTGGCCGAGTTGCCGCGGCATGACATGCGGCGCGACTTTCTCATGCAATCGCCGCTGCGCAACGACATCCGCGTCGACGTCTTCGATCCGCAGACCAAGGGTTTCGGCTCCGCACTGGCCGCCGTGACCATGATCGCGCTGCTGGACACCGAACGCCGGCCGCTGGCTTGGGTGGTGGGCGGCGAAGAGGTCATTCTGCGCATTGAATGGATGGCGCATCAGGCCATCGAGCGGGTCAGCGTCGGCTTCATGCTCAAGAACCGTCATGGCCAGGTGCTGTTCGGCGACAATACGCTGATCGCCTATCGCGACAAGCCCATGTCGCAGCGCGCGGGCGCGGCCGCGCATGCCGAATTCCGCTTCCGCCTGCCGTTTCTGCCGTCGGGCCAATACTCGATTTCCACGGCGCTGGCCTCGGGCACGCAGGATCAGCACGTGTTGCATCAATGGGTTCATGAGGCCCTGATCCTGCACTGCGAGTCGTCGCACGCCGTGCACGGCTTGCTCGGTGTACCGATGGCTTCGATCTCGATGGAGGTCGAGCAGTGACCACCGCACATCAACCGCGCTACGCGCCCTGGCACGCGCTCGCTTCGTTGTGGCGAGGGCGGCGGCTCTGGTGGGCGCTGTCGGTGCGAGAAATCTCGCGGCGCTATCGCGGCTCGTGGCTGGGCATGACGTGGCTGCTGCTCGCGCCGCTGCTCATGCTCGCGGTGTACGTCTACGTCTTCGGTTACGTCTTTCAGGTTCGCTGGGCCGACCTGGGGCGGCAAGACGCCCGCTTTGCCGCGCTGCTGTTTTGCGGCATATCGGTGTTCACGCTCTTTTCCGAAGTCGTGGTGCGTTCGGCGTCCCTCATCGTGGACAACGCCAACTATGTGAAGAAGGTTGTCTTCCCGCTCGAATTGCTGGGGGCGGTGCAGCTGGTCGCGGCAGTCTTCCAGTTCGGTGCCGCCCTGGCGATTCTGCTGATCTACCTGCTGGCTATCGGGCAGACCTTGTCGTGGTCGATCCTCTACCTGCCCGTGATCTTGCTGCCGCTGCTGATCATGACGCTGGGGCTGTCGTGGTTCGTCTCGTCGCTGGGCGCCTATGTGCGTGATACGGGCCAGGCGATCGGCTTTCTCATGACGGCCCTGCTGTTCCTGAGCCCGGTGTTCTATCCGCTGTCGGCGATACCGGAAGCTCTGCGCGGCACGCTCGAGTCCGTGCCGACCGTCTATGCGATCGAGCAGGCGCGGGCAGTGCTGGTGTTCGGGCAGAGTCCGCAATGGGCCGGCTATCCGGGCTACGTCGCGTTGTCCCTGCTGATTTTTTCCGGCGGCTGGTGGTGGTTCGAGAAGACCCGCGCGGGGTTCTCCGATGTCCTCTAACGATGCTCCCGTGGTGCGTGTTCGTGTCGGTGCGCAAGAGCCCAGCGTCGCGCCCGACGACGGGTTGACCTCGGTTCGCTTCGACGAGCTGATCTCGGTTCGCTTCGACGACAGTCTGCCGCTGGAAACAGTCGCCGTCGAGGCCGATTCGCCGCATCAGCTTGCGCTGGCGATTGCCGCGCATTGGCAGCCGGTACGCGCGGATTTTCGGCAGCAACTGATCAACACCCGTGTGGCCGAGCGCCTGCTGAAGATTCGTCCGCGTGCATTGATCATCGAGCAGATCACCGGCGCCACGCTCGATCTGGTCCGCCTGGGGCCGATCCTGGGCATTCCAAGCTTGGTCTATCCCGCCGCCGCGGCGCAGTTCGAAGACGACGATGCGCGTCGCTGGTATGACGCTGCGCTCGCCGATGCCCACGCGCAGCTGCGTTCACCCGGCGAGGAAGCACCCGCGCTGGCCGCGCTGCAAGCGCCGGCGCAACGCCGCTTCGACTATGCCCTGTACGAGTTCGTGCAGCGCGATCACGCCTTGCTCGATCGCCAGCTTGCGCCCGTGCTGCCGCATTTCGTTGAGTGCAGGCGCGTGCTCGATCTTGCGTGTGGTCCAGGCATCTTCGTGCATGCGCTGCGTCGCCGAGGAGTTGCCGCCAGAGGGGTGGAGCGCAGCGCAATGGCAGCCCGCTATGGCCGCTCCATCGGGCTCGACATCGCCGAGGACGACGCGCTCGCCTTTCTGGGACGGCAGATCGGCGAATACGATGGGCTGCTTTGTTCCCATTTCGTCGAGCATTTGCCGATCGACGTCCTGCAGCATCTGATGGCGTTGATTGCACAGGCATTGCGCCCGGGGGGCATCGCGGTCTTCGTGTTTCCAGACCCGGAATCCATCCGCAGCCAGTTGCTGGGGTTCTGGCGCGATCCGGAGCACGTTCGCTTCTACCATCCTGATCTGATCGAGTTGCTGGCGCGTGCCGCCGGCCTGGAGGCCGATTACCACAGCCACCGGGCGCAAGCGCATCAGGTCGTGAGTTTTCCGGTGCAGCCGCCGGCTGCACCGGCGGCGGCGATACCGCCGGCGCGGCGAGCTTGGCACCGTTTCTGGCCGGGCCGGAAGATCATCGACGAGCAGGCGCGGCAGATTGCCGA
>JAFKGG010000098.1 GCA_017307915.1 Burkholderiales bacterium
GCAGGCGCCGATGTGAGCGCCGACCAGCCGCGCGACGGCACCCTGCGCGATCAATGCATCGGCGACGGTCTTCACCGACGTGGCATCGACCTGCGGCGCGACCAGGATCGCCACCTTGCGCGTGGCGATGCCGCCGTCGCCGGGCCGCGCGCTCAGTGACAACGCCGGCGATGCCGTGATCTCGGGCGGGGGCGCATCGGCCAAGGTCTTCGGCATCGGCTCGGGCAGTTCCATGCCCAAGCCTTGCGCGACCTGCACGGCCAGCTCCTCGGAGACATTGCGCAGCGAAGCCACCATCCGCGCACGCACCGCCGGTACGGTCACCTTGCTCAGTTCGAAGCGGAATGCGTTGGCGATGTGCTTCTTCTCGTGCGGCGCCTGGCTCTCGTAGAACAACGTGGCCTGATGATAGTGCTCGCCGAACTTCTCGGGCTTGCCGCGCAGCTCATCGCCCGACACCGGTTCAGGAAACGGCACGAAGCCCGCTGTGCCGGCCTGGAACGGGCAGCCGCCGCCCAGCGAGTTGGGCTCATAGGCGACGCGGCCGCGATGGATCGCCTGCCGATGCATGCCGTCGCGCTGGTTGTTGTGCACCGGCGCCAGCGGCGCGTTGATCGGCAGCTCGTGGAAGTTGGGGCCGCCCAGCCGCGACAACTGCGTGTCGACGTAGGAATGGATGCGGCCGGCCAGCAGCGGGTCGTTGGTGAAGTCGATGCCCGGCACCACGTGGGCCACGCAGAACGCCACCTGCTCGGTTTCGGCAAAGAAGTTGTCGGGGTTGCGGTCGAGCACCAGCCGGCCGACCGGGCGCAGTGGCACCAGTTCCTCGGGAATGATCTTGGTCGAGTCGAGGACGTCGAAGCTGAACTGCTCGGCCTGCTCCTCGGTGAACACCTGCAGGCCCAGTTCCCATTCGGGGTAGTGGCCGGCCTCGATCGCCTCCCACAGGTCACGGCGATGGTAGTCGGGATCGGCCCCCGAAATCTTGACCGCCTCCTCCCAGACCAATGAATGCGTACCGAGCTTGGGCGACCAGTGGAACTTGACCAGGTGCGAGATCCCTTGCGCGTTGACGAAGCGGTAAGTGTGCACGCCGAAGCCCTGCATCATCCTGAAGCTGCGCGGAATGGCTCGATCCGACATCAGCCACATCAGCACGTGCGTCGATTCGGGCATCAGCGAGACGAAATCCCAGAAGGTGTCGTGCGCCGACGCCGCCTGCGGCATGCCGTGGTGCGGTTCCGGTTTGACGGCATGAACCAGGTCGGGAAACTTCATCGCGTCCTGGATGAAGAACACCGGCATGTTGTTGCCGACCAGGTCCCAGTTGCCTTGCTCGGTGTAGAACTTGATCGCAAAGCCGCGCACGTCGCGCGCCGTGTCCTTCGAACCGCGTTCGCCGGCCACGGTGGAAAAGCGCACGAACACCGGCGTTCGTTTGCCGGCCTTCTGGAACGGCGCGGCACAGGTGAGATCGGTGAGCGCTTCCTGGCACTCGAAATAGCCGTGCGCAGCCGAGCCGCGCGCGTGCACGATGCGCTCGGGGATGCGCTCGTGGTCGAAATGCGTGATCTTCTCGCGCAGGATGAAGTCTTTCAGCAGCGCAGGGCCGCGCAGCCCTGCCTTCAGCGAGCTCTGGTTGTCGCCGATCGGCACGCCCTGGTTGGTGGTCATGGCCTGGCCGCTGCCGTCGGCGCGCACGCGCGGCAGTTCGCCGCC
>JAFKGG010000099.1 GCA_017307915.1 Burkholderiales bacterium
ATCTGCTGCGCGAGCAGCGTCTTGCCGATGCCGGCGCCGCCCGACATCAGCACCAGGGTGCCGCGCGGCAGCCAGTCCCGAACGATCCATTCGCGCTCCGGCGGCGGGTTCGAGTCCAGGTCGGACAGTGAGATGTACTCGAAGCCGTCGGCGCTTGCGGGCGCGTCGTCCAGCAGCTCGAACGATTGATGCTCCACGACCTCGAAGCTGGCCGGCGCGTTCACGATGCCACCTCGCTGCCTCGCTGCCACGGCCCGAGCACGACTTCGGACAGGCGCTCGATCTCGATGCCGCAGGCGACCGACTTGACCCACGTCAGCCGAAAGACGTCGCCTCGGTCTTCGAGGATGCGCAGGCGCCGCGGCGCCCAGCGCAGCAGCTCGCGCACGGCCTCGGCCTGGACCTCGAGCGGCGCGCCTTGGTGACGGACAATGACGTCGAGATCGCGCACGATGTGCCACGAGTACCGGGCGGCTGGCTCGCCGGCGGGAATAGCCAGCGGCGCATAGACGCGGCTGTCGCCCTGCGGCCAGTAGCCCAGATGCACGCAGATGCCATGCTTCGGCACCTTGCCTGCGGCGCGCAGATCGGCCAGCACGCGGCCATGCGGCGGCAGCGGACGACGATCGGCGCCGATTGCGGCATGTGAGTGCGCGCTCATGCCTCGTCGCGCTCCTCGACCGCCCGGCGCCGCTTGCCGGCCATGTACGGCGTCATGATCTCGTTCGCGGTCAGGCGCCAGCCGGTGCGTTCGTTGCCCTCGCGATCAGTCCATACGCGCTGCTCGAGCACGCCGACCGCTGCAATGGTCGCGCCTTGCTTCAGGTCGGCGAGGCGATCGATTGCGGTCTGCGAGAAGGTGGACAGGCCCACGAAGACCGCCTGCTCGCCGGCGGCGACGCGCAGGTTCGCCGTGACGAATGGCACGCCGGCCTGAGTGGTACGCTGAACGGGATCGCTGACCAGGTCGCCGGTAACGAGTGCGCTGATCACGCTTTCGGCCCTGGCCAGTTCTCGCCCGCCTCGCGCAGTAACGAATGTGCAGCGTCCGCGACCGCGAACAGCGCGACGATCAGGCCGGCCTGCGCGCCGACGAGATAGGGCAAATAGTCGGGCGAGTCCGCCGGGCGCTTTGCGGCAATCACGCACGCATCGAACGCAAGGCCGGCGGTACGAATCTGTGCACCGATCAGCTCGGCGCGGGCAGCGAATTCGGCATGCGTCATGACCGCGCTCCCTGCTCGAGCAGCTTCTGCAAGCGGCGCAGCCCTTGGTGCAACGACGTCGAAGGGGCGATCCGCTGGCCGTCGAGTGCGGCGGCGCGAGTGACGGCACGCAGCAGCGCATCGGGATCGCAGTTGCGGCCTTCGACGATCTTGGCGTGCGTGTCGCGAAAGAGCTGTTCGGCCTCGATGGCCGCCGCGGCAGGGAAGGACGTCGTCATGCCGACACCCCCGCCTCTGCTTCCCGGTCACGCAGCCATTGCGCGTCAGCTTCCTCCGTAACGAAGCGACGCGTTCCTACCTTATACGTCTTGAGGCGGCCGGAGGAAACCTCCCCAAAGGTACGTGTACGGCCAACGCGACGAAGCGCGCTCCACTCCTCAAGCGTATAAGACCGCCCGCGGCCTGCAGGCATGAGCTGGTCCAAATCGAACACGTCTTCTCTCCCAGGGCTGACCCCGCGTTCGTCGCGGGTACGTTGCGTTCAAATGA
>JAFKGG010000143.1 GCA_017307915.1 Burkholderiales bacterium
GCAATCCGACGCGGCCTGTCGCCGATCGCGATCGGGCTCACGCTGTCGGCCGGCTGGATCATCGCGGTCACCAACGACACCGACTGGAAGCTGGCGCTGCTGTCGGTGGTGGCGTTCGGTTTCTTCCTGTTCAGCCGGCGCAATCCGCTGTGGCTGATCGCGGCCGGAGCGCTGGTGGGCGGGTTCGGCTTGATCTGAGCAAGGTCTCGTGACTCCATGGCGGCATGGCTCCGGACGAATGGCAGCGGATTCGCGCATGGCCTAAACTTACAGGCTTTGATGCTTGTGCGCGAACCGATCATGACCGATCCCATACCCGTCTTTGAACGCGAAATCGACGCCCGCGGTTTGAGCTGCCCGCTGCCGATTTTGCGTACCAAGAAAGCGCTGGCCGAACTACAAAGTGGCCAGGTGCTCAAGGTGGTCGCTACCGATGCCGGTGCGCCGCGTGATTTCGAGGCGTTTGCCCGGCAGACCGGCCACGAGCTGCTGCGCACCGATACGGCCGAGCGCGAGTGGACCTTCTATCTGAAGCATCGCTGAGGCATCGCTGAGGCCTCGCCGGCCGTTCGAGCGCGGCGCCGGCCTTGCGCCGGCGCATCATTCCATCACCCTTTACCGCGCCAGCGCGTCGCCGCTACCCCGGTCGCAAGCAACGTAGCCAGCAGCGCCAGCCCGAAGGGGGCCAGCGTGGGCACCACTTGCGGTTCGGCGAAGAAGCGCTGCTGCGGACACGCCGCTGCATCGGTATTGCTCATGTTGGTGATGCCCACGTTGCCGGCAGCGAACACCGGCAGCGACGGATCGCGCAGGTCGATGCGAAGCTGGTCGCCGGTGGCGTTGTCGATCACCAGCAATTGCTGGTCGATGGTGAGATATTGCGCGCCGTACGAGCCGGGCATGCCGGTCACCGTGCCGAACAGCGCGACCTGGCCGGTGGACGGGTTCATCGTCACGATCTGGCCATTGCTGCTGCGCAGGCTGTAGAACAGGCCGTCACCGGCGTTATAGGCCATGTCCACCCCCAGTGCCGTGCCGATCTCGGGGGCCGCCGTGCGCAGGTAGGTGCGCACCACGGTCATGAACGTGGGCCGCGACGGCGTGACGTCGACGACGGCGACTCCACCGCTGCCGGCGATGCCGACAGCGCCGGCGTTGCCGCCCAGAACATGCAGGTAGCCGTCGCCGTCGACGTCGCCGACGTTGTTGGCCTGGTTGCCCGTCATGCCTGCGACGATGAACGGCCCGGCGAACGTGCCGTCTGCGCCCAGCGCATAGAACGTGGGGCTGTTGTTGGGCCCGCGCTTGCCGTAGATGCGCCGGTCGAGCGGGTTGAAGCCGATGCCGTTCAGGGCGAACTCCGTGAGAAAGCCGCTCATCAGCGTGGTGCTTTGGCCGTCGCTGCGGGCCACGTGCAGTAGCCGCGACGCCGTTGCTGCGCCTTCGAGCAGGAAGCTGCCGGAAGGACAGCGCAAGAACGGCTTTACGCTATTGATGTCTTGTGCACCTACGTTAAGACAAGCTAAACCCAGCAACAGGCCCAA
The DNA here is from genome assembly GCA_017307915.1 of Burkholderiales bacterium. Lineage (GTDB taxonomy): Bacteria > Pseudomonadota > Gammaproteobacteria > Burkholderiales > Burkholderiaceae_E > Zeimonas. The sequence goes on from JAFKGG010000143.1 coordinate 1,545, forward strand.
CGAGGCGCGCAGGCGCCGGCCGAACCGCGTTTGCGTCGATTGCACTGGAGAGGCTCCTTCGATGACGCGCCGGGATCAGGGAGACTTTGTCTGCGCTGCGCCAGTGCAGGCGCAGCCGATCCGGCGGCGGCTCGTTGAGATATGCCGGGCGGCGCCCGGGCAACCGCGCGGAAGAATGCCTTGCGCGTTCATCGATGGCAAGGAGAGCATCGTCTCCCATTTCTCACACGGCCAACACGTTGCGTGCGGCACCGGCGCCCGCTTGCGGGGCGCCCGGGGGTAGGGGGCCTTGACCGGGCTTCAGCCCAGCCGCTGCCGCTGCTCGCGCAAGCGTTCCAGCGTGGCACCAAACGCCGCCATCCGCCCGCGCTCCTGCTCGACGACTGCCGCCGGCGCGCGCTCGACGAAGCTGGCGTTGCCCAGCTTGGCTTGCGCCTTGGCGATCTCGCCGTCGATGCGCGCGATCTCCTTGTCGAGCCGCTGCCGTTCGGCGGCGACGTCGATCTCGACCTTCAGCATCAGCCGCGCATCGCCGACGATCTGCACCGGCGCCAGCGAATCGGCCGGCAGCTCGGCCACCACCTCGACCGCTTCCAGCTTGGCCAGCGAGCGCAGATAGGGCGCGAAGCCGGCCAGCCGCGCCGCATCGCCGGCAGCCACCAGCGGCAGCCGCTGTGCCGGCGAGATGCTCATCTCGCCGCGCAGCGCGCGGCAGGCGTCGATCAGCGATTTCAGTTCGGCCACCCAGGCTTCGGCCGTGGTGTCGATCTTCTGCGATTCGGCTTTCGGATAAACCTGCGTCATGATCGTGAAGCGCTGCTCGGCCTGCGCCGCGGCCAGCGCCTCGCCAGTCAGCGTCTGCTCGCCGCGCTCGCCATAACGCATCGCCAGCGGCGCGACCTTCTGCCACAGCTCTTCGGTGATGAACGGAATGATCGGATGCGCCAGTCGCAGCACGGTCTCGAGCACGCGCAGCAGCGTGCGCCGCGTGCCGCGCGCGCTGGCCGGATCGTCGCCCTGCAACTGCACCTTGGCCAGTTCGAGATACCAGTCGCAGTATTCGTTCCAGACGAATTCATAGATGGCGCGCGCGGCCAGGTCGAAGCGGTATTCGTCGAAGTGCTTTTCCACTTCGGCTTCGACGCGCTGCAACTGCGAGGCGATCCAGCGATCGAGCGTGCTGAAGTGCATGTAGCCGCCCGGCACGCACTGCTCGGCCGTGTGCGGCGCAAAGCCGTTGTCCTGCCCCTCGCAGTTCATCAGCACGAAGCGCGTGGCGTTCCACAGCTTGTTGCAGAAGTTGCGATAGCCTTCGCAGCGGTTCAGGTCGAAGTTGATGTTGCGCCCGGGCCCGGCCAAGGACGCGAACGTGAAGCGCAGCGCATCGGCGCCGAAGGCGGGAATGCCGCTGGGGTATTCCTTGCGCGTGCGCTTCTCGATCGATGCGGCCTGCTTCGGGTTCATCAGCCCGTAGGTGCGCTTGGCCGTCAGCGCATCGAGCTCGATGCCGTCGATCAGGTCGATCGGGTCCAGCGTGTTGCCCTTGCTCTTGGACATCTTCTGGCCTTCGGCGTCGCGCACCAGCGCGTGCACGTAGACGCGATGGAACGGCACCTGGCCGGTGAAGGCGAGCGTCATCATGACCATTCTCGCCACCCAGAAGAAGATGATGTCGAAGCCGGTGACCAGCACCGACGACGGCAGGTATTGCGCCAGTTGCGGCAGCAGATTGGGGCGGCCGTCGGCGAACGGCTGCGCCGGATCGACCAGCGACGAGAACGGCACCAGCGCCGACGAGAACCAGGTGTCGAGCACGTCGGCATCGCGCACCAGCGCGCCCTGCCAGCCGGCGGCCTGCGCCTGCGCGCGCGCGGCGGCTTCGTCGCGCGCTACGAATACGGTGCCGTCGTGGATCGGCTGGCCGTCGCTGCCGGCCTTGTACCAGGCAGGGATCTGATGGCCCCACCACAACTGGCGCGAGATGCACCAGTCCTGGATGTTGTTTAGCCAGTGGTTGTAGGTGGTGGTCCAGTTCTCGGGCACGAAGCGGATCGAACCGTCGGCCACCACGTCGAGCGAGCGCTGCGCGATGCTCTTGCCGCCGAGCAGCGAATCGGCCGACGACGGTTTGCTCATCGCGACGAACCACTGGTCGGTGAGCATCGGTTCGATGATCGCATTGGTGCGGTCGCCGCGCGGCACCATCAGCTTGTGCGGCTTGACGGATTCGAGCAGGTCGAGACGTTCCAGGTCGGCGACGATCGTCTTGCGCGCGTCGAAGCGATCCTGCCCGCGATATTTGCCTGGTGCGTTGTCATTGATCTTCGCGTCGAGCGTCAGCACGTCGATCATCGGCAGGCCGTGGCGCTGGCCCACCGCATAGTCGTTGAAATCGTGCGCCGGCGTCACCTTGACCACGCCGGTGCCGAACTCGCGATCGACGTAGGCGTCGGCGATGATCGGGATCTCGCGCCAGCCGTGCGCGGCGCCTTGCGCCACCAGTTGCGGCAGAGCCAGGCCCGCGCCGTCGAACACCGGATCATCGCCGGCGCCCGACAGCGGCAGGCGCACGCTCTTGCCGATCAGATGCGCATAACGTTCGTCTTCGGGGTGCACCATCACCGCCGTATCGCCCAGCATCGTCTCGGGCCGCGTGGTGGCCACGGTGACCGTGCCGCTGCCGTCGGCCAGCGGATAGCGGATGTGCCACAGGTGGCCGTCTTCTTCCTCGCTGACCACCTCCAGGTCGGACACCGCGGTGAGCAGCGCCGGATCCCAGTTCACCAGCCGCTTGCCGCGATAGATCAGGCCTTGTTCATACAGCGAGACGAACACTTCCTTCACGACCTCGGACAGCTTCGGGTCCATCGTGAAGTATTCGAGGCTCCAATCGGTGGAAGCGCCCATCCGGCGCATCTGGCCGGTGATCGTCGAGCCCGATTCCTGCTTCCATTCCCAGACGCGCTCGATGAATTTTTCGCGGCCCAGGTCATGGCGCGAGACGCCTTTGGCATCGAGCTGGCGTTCGACCACGATCTGCGTAGCGATGCCGGCGTGATCGGTGCCGGGCAGCCACAGCGTGTTGTCGCCGCGCATCCGGTGATAGCGCGTGAGCGCGTCCATCACCGTCTGGTTGAACGCATGCCCCATGTGCAGCGTGCCGGTGACGTTGGGCGGCGGCAGCTGGATGCTGAAGGCCGGCTTGCCGGCTTGGTTGCCGGCGGCGAAACAGCCACGCGATTCCCACAGCCGATACCAGTGGCCTTCGATGTCGGCGGGTTCGAAGCTCTTGGCCAGCGCGCCGGCGGCGCTCGATGAGGAGGCGGTCATGTTCGCAAGTCTTTGATTAAGCTTGCGATTATAGCTGCCGCCGCACACCCGGCGGCAGCTTGCGCCGCCACCGCCGGGCGCGACGCAAAGGGCTACGGCGTGATCGCCCGGCCGTTGAGCGTGCCCGACATCAGCACGTCATCGCTTCCGCCCGACAGAATGCGCAAGGTGATGCCGGTGCCGCGGCTGATCCACAAGGTCGACGTGGTGAGCGAAGCGACCGGGCTGGTGACGGCGATCTCGTAGCTCCACTTGCAGGCATCGACGAAGGTGCCGGCCGGCACCGTCACCGTCTCGAAGCCTTCGAAGCGCCGCGTCTGCGTGTAGGCGATCGACGAAGCCGTTATCGGCACGGGCGTGCCGGCGTAGCTGGTGGTGGACGTATAGCTGAAGGTTTCGGACTGGCCTGGCGCGAGGCCCGAATCCATCACCAGCGGTGGCGAGTTCACCGTGGTGGCAGTGCCGCCGGTGGTCACGTCGCTGGTACTGCCATAGACGGTCTCGCGCGTGCCGTCCACCTGGATGTAGGTGTTGCCCCCCAGCCCGAGCATCTGGCTGTGGTTCTGGATCACCGTCTGCCCCTGGAAGCTGGCCGGTGCGCTGATCTGGATGTTGACCGTACGATCATTGCTGCCGCCGCCGGCCATCAGCGTGCGCATGTTCAGCGTCATCACGGTGCCGTTCTGCCATGTCTCGGGGTTCAGGCATTCGGCGCCGGTGCCGGCCGCGCCGGGCGCAGGTGCGGGCGCTGGGGCGGGTGTTTCTCCGGGACCCGGAGCGGGGGCGGGCGCCGGCGAGGGCGTCTGCCCGGGATCTGGTGCCGGCGCGGGAGCCGGTGTCTGGCCGCCATCGTTATTCGAATCGGAGCCGCTGCCACAACCCGCCAGAATGGCGGCGCAAATCAGTGACGCAATGCCGGTGCGTGTGCCTGTCGATCGCAAGATGATTTCCCCTGGTGCGAGTATGTGGTCGCTCAGAGACGGTCCAGGCGCGGCGACACTGCGGCCGGCCTGCCGTTTCCGGCGTCGCGTAGTATCGAAGCCATCGTCAGCACCGTCAATCAGGCAGGGCAGGCCCGTGCCCGGCTTGCGCCGGCGGCTTATCGATGTTAGGGGAGCGCCCGCGAGCGCTTCAGACAGGCTCTTGCGGGTCGCTCGCTGCGCGCGTGATCTCGTCGTGCACGCGGGTCAATTCCTCGTTGACGGTGCGTGCCACCAGTTCGCTGATCATCTGCTGCAGATGGGTGTGCAGCTCTGCGGCCAGTGTCTGCGTGGTGCGTTCGATGATCGCCTGCAGACCGATCTTCAACTGCTCGTCGAGCAGCGCATTGGAGCGGTCCAGCAGCCGTTCGAGCACGTTTTCCTGCACGCGCAGCGCCAGCCTGGGCCAGTCGACGTCGGCGATCGTGGGCGGCAGATCGGCGCTGTCGTAACGCGGAACCTCGACTATTTCAGTCAACATCGGGATCGCGTCGTCGAGCGACGACGCGGCCGGCGTGTGCGGCAGTTGGCCGGCCAGGCGGCGCAGTTCGTCTTCCATGCTCAGCCTGCCGCCGCGGCCAGATCGTGCCGCACCATCGGATAGCCGCGATCGCGGTAGAAGCGCCAGCGCTCGCGCGCCGCGCCGCGGTCGGCGTCATCCATGCCCACGACCTCGATCAACCGATCGAAGCGGCTGAACATCGGTGGCGTCTGCCCGCCCAGGTTCACGATCACCTCGTGATGCGGCGTATCGACGGTGCCGCTGGACAGCAGCACCGGCGTTTCGGCGGCCAGCGGGTCGGTCGCGTTCACGTGCGGGATGAATTCCTGCTGGGCGAAGCTCCACAGCATCTGGTCGAACGCCGCCAGCCGCGTCGCGTCGTCGCTCCACACCAGCACCTTCTTGCCGGCCCGATAGATCTTGCGGACCAGCCGACAGCCGTAGTGCAGCTTGTCGGGCGCGTTGAAGTGGAAGTCGACCTGGGTCACCGTGATCAGCCTTTGGCGCGCGCCTGCAAAAAGCGCGTGAGCAGCGGCACCGGGCGGCCGCTGGCGCCTTTGTTGGCGCCGGATTTCCAGGCCGTGCCGGCGATGTCCAGGTGCGCCCAGTTCGCTCCCTTGGTGAAGCGCGACAGGAAGCACGCGGCGGTGATCGAACCCGCCGGCCGGCCGCCGATGTTGGCCATGTCGGCGAACGGCGATTTCAGCTGTTCCTGGTACTCATCATCGAGCGGCATGCGCCAGCACGGATCGCCGGCGTCGCTGCCGGCCGCCAGCAACTCGTCGGCCAAGGCCTGCTGCGGCGTGAACAGCCCCGAGTGATGATGGCCCAGCGCGATCACGCAGGCGCCGGTCAGCGTGGCGATGTCGACGATGGCGCTGGGCTTGTAGCGCTGCACGTAGGTGAGGGCATCGCACAGCACCAGGCGGCCCTCGGCGTCGGTGTTCAGGATCTCGACCGTCTGCCCCGACATGCTGGTGACGATGTCGCCGGGCTTGGTGGCGCGGCCGCTGGGCATGTTCTCCGACGCGGCGATGACGCCCACCACGTTGATCTTCAGGCCCATCTCGGCCACCGCGCGCAGCGTGCCCAGCACCGAGGCCGCGCCGCACATGTCGTATTTCATCTCGTCCATTTCGGCGGCGGGCTTCAGCGAAATGCCGCCGGTGTCGAACGTGATGCCCTTGCCGACCAGCGCCACCGGCGCCTGCCGCGGGCCGGCGCCCTGGTAGTGCAGCACGATCAGCTTGGGCGGCTGCTCGGAGCCGCGCGCCACCGACAACAGCGCGCCCATTTTCAGCGCTTCCATCTTGCGCACGTCGAGCACGTCGACCTTGAACTTGAACTCGCGCCCCAGCTTGCGCGCGGTGTCGGCCAGATAGGTGGGCGTGCAGACGTTGCCGGGCAGATTGCCCAGGTCTTTGGTGAGCTCGATGCCGTTGGCCAGCGCCGCGGCCTGCGCCACCGCCGTGCCGGCGGCCGTGGCTTCGGCGCGTGCCACCGGCAGCACGACGCGCGCTGGACGCACCGGCTGCGGCTCGCGCTTGCTCTTCATGCGTTCGAAGCGATAGGCCAGCTCGCGGCCGATGCCCACCTGCATGCGCAGTTTCCAGGCGGTGTCGCGCTGTGCCACCGGCGCTTCGTGCAGCAGCGAGGCCACCTCGTCGGCGGCCAGCGTGGCGGCCGCCCGCCAGGCGCCGCGCACCGCGTCGCAGTAGGCCTTGTCGGCCGGCACCTCGGCGTCGCCCAGCGACACCAGCAGCACGCGCTTGATCGCGCCGTCGAGATGCGCCAGCAGCGTGGCGCCGGCCTTGGCCTGCAGGTCGCCGCTGGCCAGCAGCCGGGCCAGCGCACCGCCGCCGGCGGCGTCGAGCGCACTGCCCGCGGCGGTGAGTTTCTTGCCGGCCAGTACCGGCAGGATCGCGCACGGCGTGCGCAGGCGGTCGGGGCTCGAGGTGCTTGTGCTAAATTGCATTGGTTATTCTTCCCAGGCAGACGCCGCCGATTATACGAGGGCCCGGAGGCCTCGCAGGTCCATGCTGTTCAAGAAGGCGCTGCGACGCGACCTGATCAATCTCGCCGGCGTCGTGTTCGCGACCCTGTTCGTCATCATGCTGACGACGTCGCTGATCCGCCTGCTCGGCCGCGCTGCCACCGGCCGCGTCGACACCGCCAGCGTGCTGCCGCTGATCGCGTTCAACTCGGTCAGCGTGCTGCCGATCCTGCTCGTGCTGACACTGTATATCGCGGTGCTGATGTCCTTGACGCGCGCCTACCGCGATTCCGAAATGGTCATCTGGTTCGCCAGCGGCCAGGGCTTGACCGCCTGGGTGCGGCCGGTGCTCAGCTTTGCCGTGCCCATCGCGGTGCTGGTCGGGCTGATCACGTTCCTGGCCGCGCCCTGGGCCAACCGGCAGGCCAGCGAATACCAGCAGCGCTTCACGCAGCGCGAAGACATCTCGCAGGTGGCCGCCGGCCGCTTTCGCGAATCGGCCACCGCCAACCGCGTGTTCTTCGTCGAATCGCTCAACGAAGAGCAGAACGAGGTGCGCAACGTGTTCGTCACGCAGCAGCGCGACGAGCGGCTGGTGGTGGTCGTGTCGCGGCTCGGGCGGATCGAGAACCAGCCCAACGGCGACCGCTTCCTGGTGCTCGAAGACGGCCGCCGCTACGACGGCGGCCAGGGCCGCGCCGATTTTCGCGTGATGGAGTTCGAACGCTACGGGCTGCGGCTGGCGCCGCGCAATCCGTCGCTGTCGGATGACCGCAGCAAGGTGAAGTCGACCTTCGAGCTGCTGGCCGAACCCACGCAGCGCAACCTGGGCGAACTGATGTGGCGCATCAGCCTGCCGGTGTCGGCGGTGCTGATGGGGCTGCTGGCGATTCCGCTGTCGGCGATGAATCCGCGCGTGGGGCGCTCGATCAACCTGATCGTGGCGCTGCTGCTGTACGTGGTCTACAACAATCTGTTGTCGGTGGTGCAGGCCTGGGTGGCTGACGGGCGCATGTCGTTCGGCCTGGGCGTATGGGTGCTGCATGCGGCGCTGTTGGCGATCATCGGCTTTCTGTTCTGGCGCCGCGTGAGGCTGCCGCGCTGGTCGTTCGCCCGCCTGAGGCTGCGCACATGAAGGTTCTGCGCCGTTACCTGAGCGGGCAGATCGCTGCCGCGGTGGCTTTCGTACTGATCGGCTTTCTGGCGCTGTTCGCGTTCTTCGATTTCATCAATGAACTCGACGACGTCGGCCGCGGCGGCTATCGGCTGCAGCACGCGCTGGCCTTCGTGCTGCTCGGCCTGCCGGCGCACATCTATGAACTGATGCCGATCGCGGCGCTGATCGGCTCGATCTATGCGCTGGCACAGTTTGCCGCCAATTCCGAATTCACCGCCATGCGCGCCGCCGGCCTGAGCCGGCGGCAGGCGCTGGTCACCGTGGCACGCATCGGCGTCGGCATTGCGTTGATCACGGCGGTGGTGGGCGAGGGGCTGTCGCCGCCGGCCGAGCGGCTGGCGCAGCAGCTTCGGCTGACGGCGATCGGCGCGTCGGTGGCCGGGCAGTTCCGCTCCGGCATGTGGCTGAAGGATTCGCAGCGCGATGCGGTCGGTGAAGTGCGGCGGCTGCGCTTCGTCAACATCGGCGAAATGCTGCCCGACGGCACTTTGCGTCGCCTGCGCATCTTCGAGTTCGATGCCGAGATGCGGCTGGCGCAGATCGTCGAGGCGCGCAGCGCGCGCTTCGTGGCGCCCGATGCCTGGCGCTTGTCCGAGGTCGAGACGACCCGTTTCACCGAGACCGAAACTCCCGGCGCACCGCCGCTGCTGCGCACCGAGCCGGGGCGCAGCAGCGAATTCACCTGGCAGACCGATCTGAAGCCCGAACTGCTTGGTGTGCTGCTGGTGCAGCCCGAGCGCATGTCGGGCTTGAACCTGTACCGTTACCTGCGCCATCTGCAGGAAAATCGGCAGGATGCCGGCCAGTACGAGCTGGCGCTGTGGAAGAAGATCGTCTATCCGCTTGCGGTGATCGTCATGATGGCGCTGGCGCTGCCGTTCGGCTATTTGCAGGCGCGCGCCGGCGGCATCGGCTACAAGGTGTTCGCCGGCATCATGCTGGGCATCGCTTTCCATTTCCTGAACGGCCTGTTCGCTCACCTGGGGCTGCTCAATACCTGGCCGCCGCTGCTGTCGGTCAGCATTCCGAGCATTGCCGCCTTCGTGCTGGCGCTCGGCATGCTGGCCTGGGTCGACCGCACCCGATAGGGCGCGGCCGGCCGTCGCCGCCCGCCGGCTTATAAGGGTTTGTTCTGAGTTCCTGTAGGCCAGAAAATCATGGACGAGCCGCCGGCTATTGATTAGGATCGCCACATCTTGGTGCGCAGCCCTCTGACAGCCGGATCTTCCGGCACCCGAGCAGGGCTGGTCGGCACCAGAACCGAGTATCGAGGAGGAGGAGAGGCAGCAACGCTGCCGTTTGGGGCGCACAGAGATGTGCGCCTTTTTTCTTTGTGCGCGCGAGTGCACGATCCGCTTCTCCTGCTCGTAGATGATTTTGTTTTTCGAACGCTCGTTCGCAGATCCTCGGGCCGCGCGGCGCAGTTTCCTGCTGGTGCTGCTGGTCATCACTGCGTTGCGCGCCGTGCTCGCGGCGTGGCTGCCGATAACCGGCGACGAGGCCTATTTCCTGTACTGGGGCCGCAATCCCGACTGGGGCTTCTACGATCATCCGCCGATGATCGGCTGGTGGCTGGCGGCGCTCGATGCCGTTTCGGGGCATCGCTTCGTGCTGCGGCTGCCGGCCTTGCTGGTGGTGCCGGTGGTGGCGATGGCCGGCTGGTTCATGCTGCGCCGCTACGGCGAGGCGCTGGCGTGGCGCGGCGCCACCTTGCTGCTGCTGGTGCCGCTGAACGCCTCGAACGTGGCGGTTACCACCGACATCGCATTGATGTTCTTCAGTGCACTGACGGTGCTGCTGTATCTGCGCGCCTGCCGCAGCGGCCGTGCGCCCGATTACCTGCTGGCCGGGCTGGCGCTGGCCGGCGCGCTGCTGTCGAAATATTTCGCCGGCTTGCTGGCGTTGGCCATCTTCGCGCATGCGGTGAGCCGGCCGTCGCGCGCGTCGCTGGTCGGCCTGACCTGGGTCGTCATCGGGTCACTGCCGGGCGCGATCGTGCAGCTCGTGTGGAACGCGCAGCAGTGCTGGCCGAACGTGATGTTCAACCTGATCAATCGTCATGAGGATGCCGGCTGGTCCTTGCTGCC
>JAFKGG010000144.1 GCA_017307915.1 Burkholderiales bacterium
TGCAGCCGCGCTATGGGAACACGGCGATCTTCGATCACTGCATGCCGTTTGACGTAAGCCGGGCGTATGACGAGGCGCGCGGCATCGTGCATCCGCGCATCTGGACGGCCGAGCGCGATCGCGAAATGTGGGCCGAGCTGGAAGGTTGAGCATGCCGAACCACGTCGTGAAGGCGTGGGGGCCAGCATTGGCGATGACGGTATCGATGCCTGTGAACACGAGCGCAACATGATTCATCGGCAAGCGTTTTCGGCTTTGCGCGAGCACTACGCCGCCGGCACGCTGTCGCCCGTGGCGGTTGCCGAATCGGCATTGGCGCATGCGCACGCGGTCGACGCCGAGCTCAACGTCTTTGCGCTGATCGACGCCGACCGTGCCCTGTCGGCCGCTGCTGCGTCGCAGGCGCGCTGGCGGGCGGGGCGCCCGTCGAGCCCGATCGACGGCATGCCGATGACGGTGAAGGAATTCGCCGCGGTCGCGGGCTGGCCGACGCGGCGCGGCTCGCTCACCACCAGCTCGGTGGCGGCGACGGCCAGTACCGTGTTCGTGCAGCGGCTCGAAGCCGCCGGCGCGGTGTTGCTGGGCAAGACGCGCGCGCCCGAATTCAACTGGAAGGGCGTTACCGACAGCCCGGGCTTCGGCATCACGCGCAATCCGTGGAACCCGGCTCTCACGCCCGGCGGCAGCAGCGGCGGCTGCGCGGCGGCGGTGGCGAGCGGCGTGGTGCGCGTATCGATCGGCAGCGATGCCGGCGGCTCGGTGCGCATTCCGGCCGCATTCTGCGGCGTGCTTGGGCTCAAGCCCAGCTTCGGCAGGATCCCGGTCGCACCGCTGCCGCCGGCGTTCTTCAACCTGGTGCACAGCGGGCCGATCGCCGCTGGCGCTGCCGAGCTGAACGACGTTTACCGCGTCGTGGCTGGCCCCTCGACGCAGGACTGGACCTCGATTGGGTTGGATGCTTCGTTCGCGCCGCCCGCCGTGCCGAGCCTGCGCATCGGCGTGCTCGATGCGCGGCGCTGGCAGGACAGCGAGGCGGTCGTTCAGGCCGGTCTGCGTCAGACAGCGGCGCTGCTCGCCCGCGAAGGCGTGGAACTGTGCGAGGTCGATTACGACATCCATGCCGCGTCGGCGCCTGCCGACCTGCTGTATCGCTTCGGCTGCGCGGCGATCGTCGATGCGCTGTCCGAAAACCAGCGCGCCAGCCTGGACCCCGGCCTGCCCGATTTCGCGCAGCCGGCCCAGCGCGCCAGCCATGCCGATCTGCTGGCGGCGCTGGCGCAGCGTGACGCGGCGGCCAATCGCTTGAACGATCTGTTCGAGCACGTCGACCTGCTGATGCTGCCGACGCTGCCGATCACCGCCTTCGAGGCCGGCCGCGAAGTGCCGCAGGCTTGGCCCGGCCGCGACTGGATGAGCTGGAACCCCTACACGCCTGCCTTCAATGGCGCGCAAGTGCCGGCGCTGTCGTATCCGGTCTGGCCGCCGGGCAGCGCGCTGCCGGTCGGCGTGCAGTTCGTCGCGCCCAAGTGCCGCGAAGACCGGCTGCTGGCGCTGGCGCAGTGGCTGGAGGCGCGGCTGCCGATCCGAAGCGTCTTGCCGCATTGACAATTGAAAAGCGAGGGGCCTAGTATTCGTTCAATTGAGGCGAGATCGCACTTGATTTCGATCGAGTGATGATTCATTCGCCTTAAAATAATTCAAACGTCAGAGCGGTGAAGCACTGCCCGACAGCTCGCGCCGGAGACCCTTCCCGCCATGCAAGCGCCGCTCGCCGGTATCCGCGTCGTCGATTTCACGCACGTCATCGCCGGCCCCTTTGCCACGCAGATTCTCGGTGATCTGGGCGCCGAGGTCACCAAGATCGAAGGCGTGCAGCACGGCGACGTCGGCCGTGAGATGGCGCCGATGAAAAACGATCAAAGCCATTATTTCGTGGCTTTCAATCGCAACAAACGCAGCCTGGCCGTCGACCTGAAGAGCCCCGAAGGAAAGCGGGTGGTGATGGCGCTGCTGCGCGATGCCGACGTGGTAGTCGAGAACTTCGCGCCCGGCGTGATCGAGCGGCTGGGCTTCGGCTACGAAGCGGTGAAGGCGATCAATCCGCGTGTCGTCTACTGCAGCGTCAGCGGCTTCGGCCAGCACGGGCCGCTGGCCAACAAGCGCAGTCTCGATCTGGTGGCACAGGCCTACTCGGGCATGATGAGCACCAACGGCAACCCCGACCAGGAACCACTGAAGGTTGGCGTGCCGATCGGTGACACCGCCAGCGGGCTGTTCGCGGTGATCGGCATTCTGGCGGCGCTGCATCGCCGCCGCGATACCGGGCAAGGCGAGTATCTCGACATTGCGATGTACGACTCGCTGCTGACGCTGCTGGCCAATCACGGCGGCTACTACCTGGCCACCGGCGCGCAGCCGCAGCGGGCCGGCTCGGGTCATTACTTCACGGTGCCCTACGGTACCTTCGATGCGGCCGACGGCCAGATCGTCATCGCGATAATGACCGACACCAACTGGCTTCGCCTGTGCCAGGCGCTGGGCCTGCACGAGCTGGCTGCCGATGCGCGGCTGGCCACGCTGGGCGGCCGTGCCGAGCATCGCGACTACGTCTACGGCGAGCTGTGCCCGGTGCTGCGCCGCCATACGGTGGCCGAGCTGATCGAACTGCTGGCGCAGGCCGACGTCGCCTGCGCGCCGGTCAACGACATCGGCGCGGCTTTGCGGCACCCGCACACGGCGGCGCGCGGCATGACGATGGAGCTGCGGCATCCGGCCTACGGCGAATTGACCGTGGCTTCGCTGCCGATCGGTTCGCTGATGCGCGGCGAGCACCGCGCGCCGCCGCTGCACGGCGAACATACGGTGGCGATCCTGCAGGAACTCGGCTTCGACGCGGCCGAGATTGCCGAACTGCTGGCGCGGCGCGCGCTGCGCCAAGCCTCATGAACGATCAAACATGAACTCATCCGACGCACAAGGCTCCGACTCCGCAACTGCCGCCAAAGCCGCGCCACGCCCGCCGAACTGGCGCGGTTTCGAAGACGCCGTGGTGGGCACGCGCTTCGAAGGCTTCGGCCGTACCGTCAGCGACGCCGAGATCACGATGATCACGGCGCTGACCACCGGCTTTCATCAGCCCCTGCACACCAATGCCGAATGGGTGCGCGCCAATACGCCGTTTTCCGGCGTCATCCTGCCGGGGCCGGTGATCATTGCCTATGCCATCGGCTTGCTGAGTGCCACGCTGATCTACAGCACGGTGACGGTGGCCTTCCTGGGCGTGGACAAGGTGCGCGCCAAGGGCCCTGTCTATGGCGGCGACACGATCAATGCGGCTGCCACCGTGGTGTCGGCGCGGCCCACGTCGAACGGTGAGAACGGTGTCGTCGAATTGGCCATCGAGGTCTTCAAGCAGGACGGCTCGGTGGTGATGAGCTTCATCTATACACTGCTGCTGCGCCGCACGCCATGAATGACCGGCTGCCCAGCGATCGTCCGCCGCGCCCGGTGCTCGACCAGGTCGACCGGCGCATCCTGACGCTGCTGGCACGCAATGCACGGATGTCGGCGCGCGCCATCGCGCGCGAGATGGACGTCTCTGCCGGCCTGGTGCTCGATCGCATCGAACGGCTCGAAAGCCAGGGCGTGATCCTGGGCTATCGCGTCGAAGTCGATCACGAGGCGGCCGGCTTCGGCGTCAATGCCTTCGTCTGGATCCAGATGGATCCGGCCGCCGGCGTCGAGGCAACGCTCGATCATTGCATGACGATTCCCGAAGTGGAAATCGTCAACTGGACCACTGGCGAATATTGTTTGTTCCTGACCGTGCGGGTGCGCGACTACGCGCATCTGCAGCAGACGATGCTGACGCGGCTGCGCACGATCCCCGGCTGCCTGCGCATGAACACCGCGGTCGGCCTGGCGCACCGGCGGCGCGTCGGCGGCCAATACACGTTTACCTGGAAGCAGAGCATGGGAGACCATCACGATGAGTGACCTCATCATCGAACGCAGCGACCAACTGCTGCGCGCCACCATCAATCGCCCCGACCAGCGCAACGCGATGAGCGAAGCCGTGATCGGCGGCCTGACCGAGCTGATTCGCAGCGCCAACGACGATCCGCAAGTGCGCGCCATCGTCATCACCGGCGTCGGCGACAAGGCGTTCTGCGCCGGCGCCGATCTGGGCACCGGCAAGGCGTTCCAGTTCGACTATTCCAAGCCCAGCCTGATCTATGCCAACCTGCTGCGCACCGCGCAACTGTCGACGGTGCCGCTGATCGCACGCGTCAACGGCGCCTGCATGGCCGGCGGCATGGGCCTGCTGTCGATGTGCGACATGGCGGTGGCGGCCGACCACGCCAAGTTCGGGTTGCCCGAAGTGAAGGTCGGCGTGTTCCCGATGCAAGTGTTGTCGGTGCTGCAGCGCTTGATCGCACCGCGCGTGCTCAACGAGCTGTGCCTGACCGGCGAGCCGATCACCGCGCAAGAGGCCAAGGAAATCGGCCTGCTGAACTACGTGGTGCCGGCGGCTGAACTCGATGCCAAACTCGACTGGCTGGTGGGCCGGCTGCTCGACAAATCGCCCACCGCGATCCGCCGCGGGCGCTATGCGATCCGCGCCTGCGAATCGATGAGCTTCGAGCAATCGATCTCGTTCACCGAAAGCCAGATCGGTCTGATATCGATGACCGAAGACGCCCGCGAGGGCCTGCTGGCGTTCAGGGAGAAACGCCCCGCGAACTGGACGGGGCGCTGACGGGTTGCGCTGCCGCGGCTGCGACAGCGCAAGCGCGGCGCCGCCGACGACATTCGCCGCTGCATGAGCGGCGCTTTACATCAAAACCGAGGAGACCTGATCATGCATGAACGGAAGTCGATATTACGGCGTCTGATGACCGGGCTGCTGCTGGCGGCAATGCCGGGCTTGGCCGCCGCGCAGAGCGATGCGTTTCCGACCCGGCCGATCAGGCTGGTACCGTGTTGCGCCGGCATCATCGATGCGCTGTCGCGCACTCTGGGCGACGACATCGGCCGCGCCTTGAACCAGCCGTTGGTGATCGACACCAAGCCGGGCGCCAGCGGCATGATCGCGGCCGAGCATGTCGCGACGCAAAAGCCCGACGGCTACTCGGTGCTGATCGGCACCAACTCGACGCATGCGGCCAACCAGAGCCTGTTCGCCAAGGTGCCGTATGACTTCGTCAAGGATTTCGCGCCGATCACCGGCATCGCGCAGGGCGTGCTGGTGCTGGTAGCCAATCCGCAACTGCCGGTCAAGAACGTCAATGATCTGACCGCGCTGGTGCGCAGCAAGCCAGGCCAGCTCAAGTTCGGCTGGGGCAGGTCGTCGACGCGTGCCGGCGGCGAGCTGTACAAGCAGATGACCGGCACCGACATCCTGTCGATTCCGTACAAGACCAACCCGCAGGCGACGATGGACGTGGTCAGCGGCCAGATCGACGTGATGTGGGCCGATCTGGTGTCGGCGATCCCGATCATCAAGTCGGGCAAGCTGCGTGCGCTGGCCGTCACTGGCAAGAAGCACGTCGGCGCGCTGCCCGGCGTGCCGACGATGGACGAGGCCGGCGTGCCCGGCTATGAGATGACCTGGTGGGTGGCCGCCTGGGCGCCGGCGAATACGCCGCCGGCGGTGGTCAATCGCCTGCACGGCTTGATCGCGCAGTCGCTGAAGGCGCCCAAGGTGCTCGAATTCTTCGAATCGGCCGGGCTCGATCCGTTCCTGACTTCGCCTGACGACCTGATGAAATTCCAGCTTGCCGAATACGACAAGTGGCGCAAAATCGCCACGGCAGCGGGCATCAAGCCGCAGTAAGGTAGCCCGGGCGCGGCCGGCCGCGCCTCGGGGCGCGGCGCAACCGGGGCGCCGGGGGCAGTCGAAATCCCGCCGACAGCTTAGAATGGGCGGACAATTTCCTTGCCGTGCCGGCGCCGCCGGCTGCGGTTTGGGTCTTGAGTCATGAACATGAATACCGATTCCGATACCGAGCTGGTCTGGTCCGACGCTCTGCTGCTCGGCTACGAGCCGATGGATGAGGTCCACGAGGAATTCGTCGACGTCGTCAACCGCTTGCTGAGCTGCCCCGACGATGAGGTGCTCAAATACCTCGACGAATTCTTCGTCCATGCCGAGCAGCATTTCGGGCTGGAAGACCGGTGGATGACCGAAACCGAGTTTCCGCCGCGCGACTGTCACATGGCTGAGCATGCCGCGGTGCTGAAGTCGGCGCACGAAGTGCGCGAATACGTGGCTGCCGGCAATACGGAGGTCGCGCGTTCGTTTGCCGCCGAACTGGCGCGCTGGTTTCCCGGCCACGCCGATTATCTGGATTCGGCGCTGGCGCAGTGGATGTTCAAGCGCCAGCACGGCGGCAAGCCGCTGGTGTTCCGGCGCAATATCGCGACTGCCTGAAGCGCTGCCTGGGCACTGCCTGGGCACTGCCTGGGCACTGCCTGGGGCCGGCCACCGGCCGGGCGCGCGTCAGCAGCGTGCGGCCACCAGCACGGCCAAGCCCAAGGCTGGCGGCCCGCGGCCAACGATCGAAGGCTGACACTTCGCGGCGCGGAGCGCGCCGCCGCCCTCACTCGGCCACCATGCCGATCGACTTGGCCACCTTGCCCCATTGCGCCAGATCGGTGCGCAGCGTGGCCTGCAACTCGTCGGGGCCGCCCACCGCGATCTCGAAGCCGGCTGCTTCCATCTGCTTGATGACCTCGGGCTGCTGCACGATGCCCAGTGCCGTGTCGGCCAGCTTGCGCGTGATGGCCGACGGCGTGCCGGCGGCCGCCATCAGGCCGCCCCAGATGGTTGCCTCATAGCTCGGATAACCCGACTGCTTGATCGTCGGCACTTCCTTCAAGGCCGACAGCCGCCGGCCTTCGGCAGTGGCGATGGCACGCACACGGCCGTCCTTGATGTAAGGCAGCGCCGAGATGATCGATGCGAACATCACCTGCACGTTGCCGCCGATCAGATCGGTGAGCGCCGGCGCGGCGCCGCGATACGGCACGTGCACCATGCTCACGCCGGCCACCTGCTTGAACATCTCGGTGGCGAAATGGTGCGGCGTGCCGTTGCCCGGGCTGGCGTACGACACCTTGTCGGGGTTGGCCTTCAGGTAGGCGACCAATTCCTCGATCGTGTTGGCCGGCAGCTTCGGATTGACGACGACGACGATCGGCTGGTTGGCCACGCGTGCCACCGGTGCGAAATCCTTGGTCACGTCGAACGGAATGTTCTTGAGCAGGAACGGGTTCAGCGTCAGCGTGTTGGTCGCCAGCAGCAGCGTGTGCCCGTCAGGCGCCGAGCGCGCCACCATTTGCGCGCCGATGTTGCCGCCGGCGCCCGGCTTGTTCTCGACGTAGACGGGCTGCCCGAGCTTGGCCGCCATGTACGGCGCGATCAGGCGCGCCATCACGTCGTTGCCGCCGCCACTGGCGAAGGGCACGACGAGCTGGATCGGCTTGCTCGGAAAGGCCTCTTGCGCGCGCACGGCGGCATGGCTGCCGACCGACGCCAGCACGGCGCCGGATTTCAGAAGACGGCGACGAATCGGGTCCACGGGTGTATCTCCTCGCAGTAGTAATAGTGAGGTGCCGCGTCGGGCTGCCAGCGCTTCATGCGTCATGGCGGAAAACGACCCATCGACCAGCGGTAGGTGGCGGCACCGATTCGATTATAGTTTCATATTATCGAACTGCGAGAGATTTTGTTGGGAAGATCCTTTTCGTTTCGATGAAAAATCCCTTTCGGTGAGAACGGTTGGCAGGCTATCAGGCCAGAAAGCGTTCCCGCCCCGGCCAGGGCAGCAGTTCAGCCCCGCCGTTCTTGGCTTGCGAGGCCAGCGCATCGATCTGCGCGGCCGCGTTGCACACGATCTCGACCACCAGTGCCTTGTCGAGAATGTCGTAGCGCGAGCGGCTGAAGACGACCCCCAGGCTGCCCGGCGTGTGCGGCGGCTCAGTGGTCAGCGGGGCGGCGATGCCGACGTTGCCGGGGTCGAGTTCGGCGAACGAGACGCAATGTCCGGCCTTGCGGATCGCCGACAGCCTGGTCTTGAATTCGTTCCAGTTCGCGCCCATGCCGGCGGCCTGTGCGTCGGCGGCGTGCTCGGCATACAGGCGCTTCTGCCTGGCCGGCGGCAGCCAGGCGAGGATCGCCTTCGACGGCGCGCCGCGCAAGATCGGCATGACGCGGCCGCGGCCGAAACTGACGGTGATCAGGTCGTCGCCGCGTTCATGGTGCGTGACGACCACGCGGTCTTCATAGAAGCTGGTCAGCAGCACGTCGCAATCGAGCTTCTTGCGCAAGGCCTGCATGATCGGGATGGCGGCGCTGAGCACCGGGTCGCACTGGCGAATGGCGAAATCGAGCTCGATGATGCGCGGCCCCAGCGTATAAGCGCCGCCGGCCACGCGCGCCAGCAGCCCGACCGCGACCAGCTCGCGCAGATAGCGGTAGGCGGTGCCGCGGCTGTAGCCCAGCCGCGCCATGATGTCTTCGGCCGTGAGCACCGGGTGCTGCGCCGAGAATGCATCGAACACGGCCAGCATGCGGGTGAGGCTGGAAGACATTCGGCACCTGCCTGACGGAAATGTTATGACACGGAAATCTTACCAAGGGATTTCCGGTTTCCGCGCGCAGGCAGCGCCGCGCAGTTCAAGAGGGTGGCATTGCGACGAAATACCCTTCGATGACCTGCACCGGCGCGCGCTGCCCGTCGGCCGCTGCGTGCAAGCGCATGTCGAGCGCTTCGCGGCGCTTTTCGGGCGACAACCAGTAGCGCTCGTGCCCCCACAGGCTGGCGCCGTGCTGCAAGGGCTGCGCCTGCCAGGCGAGCGGATCGATCGCGCGGCCGCCCCAGCCGTATTCGATCATGAAGCCCGACGGCGAACGCGCATAGAACGAAGTCATGAAATCGTTGCTATGCCGGCCCAGCGTGACGCCGACGCAATCGGGCTGCTGCTGCGCCAGATCATAAGCCTGACCCACGTCATCGAGCGACAGCAGCTCGAGCATGATGTGATGCACGCCGTGGTGGCCGGTTTCGATCAGCGCCAGGCTGTGGTGCCGCGCGTTGACGTGCAGGAAATAGGCGTGGAACGGCTCGAGCATGTAATCGCTGATGCGAAAGCCGAGCAGGTCGCGATAGAAGGCCAGCATCGGCGCAATCTGCGTGACGGTGAGCACGGCATGCCCCAACCCGAGCGCGCCGGTGCGAAAGCCCGACAGCGAACGTGCCGGCGCGAATGCGGTGTCGGCAGGTTGCGCGCCATGGAAGGCTTCGAGCTGGTGGCCGGCCGGGTCGTGGAACCGGATCAGCTCGCGCACGCCGCGCTGCGCGGCCAGCGCGGCGCCGCCCGCGTGCACCGTCACCTTGGCCGCTTCCAGCCGGGCGGCCAGCCGCTGCAGCGCGGCACCGTCGGCCACTTCCCAGCCGAACAGGTGCTGATCCTGCGGTTGACCGGCATCGACGAAGAAGCGCTGCTGCCGTTCATCGAGGCGCAGCGCCAGCGATGCGTTCGTGCGATGCTGGCATTGCATGCCCAGCAGGTGCGTGGCGAAGTCGGCCCACTCATCGAGCCTGGGGCTGGCGACACCGACATAGCCGAGGGATTTCACTTCCATTGCGGGGCTTTCGGTTTTTGAATGAATTCGATAATACGAGATTTGATTATTATCGAGAACGGGTTTTTATAGTAATTGAGCGGGGTTTGTATTTAATAATTCCATATTTTGGGATTGTATAGTAAGGTATCGACCAACGCGATAATCAGGAGGAGCAATGTCCCAGCCAGTCAATGGCCGCGGCGCCGCGCCCATTCCCGAAATCGGCCGCGAGCTGATCACGGGCAGCATCATCACGACCAACTATCACGATCAGGGCAGCGGCGAGCCGGTGCTGCTGATCCACGGTTCGGGCCCCGGCGTCACCGCCTGGGCCAATTGGCGCTTGACGATTCCCAGGCTGTCGCAGCAGATGCGCGTGATCGCGCCCGACATGGCCGGCTTCGGCTATACGCGTGTGGCCGAAGGCGTCACGCCCGATCGCGCGCTGTGGGTGCGTCAGCTCGTCGATCTGCTTGATGCGCTCGGGCTGCAGCAGGTGTCGGTGGTCGGCAATTCGTTCGGCGGGGCGATTGCACTGGCGCTGGCCAGCGAGCATCCGCAGCGCGTGCGCAGCCTGGTGCTGATGGGGGCGGTGGGCGTGTCGTTTCCGCTTTCCGAGGGCCTGGACAAGGTATGGGGCTACGTGCCCTCGCATGCGGCGATGCGCGAGCTGCTCGACGTGTTCGTCTACGACCCGTCGTTCATCACCGACGACCTGGTCGACATGCGTTATCGCGCGTCGATCCGCGACGACGTGCAGGCGCGCTTCGCGGCACTGTTTCCGGCGCCGCGCCAGCGCTGGATCGATGCGCTGGCGCTGCCCGAGGAAAAGCTGCGCGCCATCCGGCAGCCGGCGCTGTTGCTGCATGGCCGGCAAGACCGCGTCATTCCGCTGGCCGTCTCGCACAAGCTGCAGGCGCTGCTGCCGAAAGCGCGGCTCGAAGTGATCGAACATTGTGGCCATTGGGTGCAGATCGAGCACCCCGATGAATTCGTCGCGCACGTTTCGGCTTTCCTGCAGGCGCATGGCGCCGCGAAGGGTGCCTGAGATGTCCGCTTCGAACGAGAGCAGCGGCACGGCGCTCGATCGCGCCGATGTGGTCGGCCGCTGGTCGCTGCTGAGCTGGCGGCAGACCTATGACGACGGCCGCGTCACCCATCCGATGGGTGAACAGCCGGTCGGCTACATCGAGTACGGCGCGCGGCACATGAGCTGCATGCTGGCGCGGCGCGGCCGTGCGCCGTTCACCAGCGGCGGCCAGTGGAACGCCAATGCCGCGGAAAAGGCCGGTGCCTACGATTCATTCATGAGCTACTGCGGCACCTATGAAATCGAAGGCGATGTCATCGTGCACCACGTGATGATGAGCCTGTTTCCGAACTGGGAAGGCGGCGTGCAACGCCGCCGCGCGCAACTCATCGACGGCCGGCTGCACCTGCTGGCGCGCATCGAAGAGGGCACGCCGCAGGCGCGCACTGCCGCACTGATCTGGGAACGTGCCGCCGACTGAACCGGGCCGGCCCGCAATGCAAGGAGCACCACGATGACGCCGATCGGCGAACTGATCCGCGACGCAGCCGTTCACGCGCGGCTTTATACCGATCCCGATATTTTCCAGCGCGAGATGCGCGAAATCTTCGGGCAGGGATGGGTCTACGTCGGCCACGAATCCGAGATACCGCAGCGCGGTGATTTCGTGCGCCGGAACATCGGCACCGAACCGGTGATCGTGACGCGTGCTGCCGACGGCGTGCGGGTGGTGGCCAATCGCTGCTCGCATCGCGGCAACCTGCTGTGCCAGCCGGCCAGCGGCAACCGCAGGTTCTTCGCCTGTCGGTATCACTGCTGGGGGTTCGCGCCCAGCGGCGAGGTGGTCGGCATGCCGCTTACCTCACGCAAGGAAGACCGTGCGGCCGGCCCGCCGCTGAAGACGGCCATCGTGGACACCTACCGCGGCTTCATC
>JAFKGG010000145.1 GCA_017307915.1 Burkholderiales bacterium
CTGCAGCACTATGCGCGCAACGTCAACCTGATGGGCCCCACCGGCGCTGGCCAAGTCACCAAGCTGTGCAATCAGATCCTGGTGGCCAATGCGCTGGCGTCGATCTCGGAAGCGCTGCGGCTGGCGCTGCGCGGCGGCATCGATGCGGCGCGGCTGCCGCAGGCGCTGCAAGGCGGCTGGGCCGATTCCACGCTGCTGCAGTTGTTCGTGCCGCGCATGCTCGACGGCGTGGAAAAACCGCTGGGCGCTTCTTCCACGATGCTCAAGGATCTGAACAACGTGCACCGCTTCGCTGCCGCGCACGATGTGCCCTTGCCGCTGACGGCCACCACCGAGCAGCTGTTCCGTATCCTCGACTTCCAGTTGCGCGGCCATCTCGAGCCTTCCGAACTGCTGCGCGTCTTCGACCGCGGCGATTGAGCGGCCGCGAACGACGAACAAGCCTTGAACTCCGCCTCGCCTCCCGAAGCGCCGCTGCCGGCGCAGCCCGATCACGACACCGGCGTCATCGACCGCTGGGAATACCTATTCGTCGTGCCCGCCGCCGCGGCGCTGCTCGGCTTGGTCGGCCTGACCTTCGTCGACGTGGTCGGCCGCTATCTGTTCGACCACCCGCTGCGCGGCACTACCGAACTGGTCGAGCTGGCCATGGTGGTGATCATCTTCATGGGCCTGCCGCTGGTCACCCGGCATCGTGAACATCTGGCGCTCGACTTTCTCGACAAGCTGGTGCCGCCGCGGGTGGTGCTGTTCATCGAGGGGCTGATGGGCCTGCTGATGGCGGCCTGCCTGCTGTGGCTGGCCTGGCTGATGGCGGGCAAGGCGCTCGACGTGGCCTCGATCGGCGATTCGACGATGGTGCTGTCGATCGCGCTGGCGCCGTTCATCTGGTTCATCGCGCTGGCGGCGGCGATCGACGCCTTGGTCAACATTGCGATGGCGATCGACCAGTTCTCGGCGCTGCGGCGCAAGGCGGTGCGATGACGACGGCGCTGATCGGTTTTCTGGCGATGCTCGCGCTGGGCCTGCTGCGCGTGCCGATCGCCTTTGCGATGGCCATCACCGGCAGCATCGGCATCGGTCTGATCCAGGGCTGGGGCGCGGCCTGGAGCAGCCTGCAATCGACGGTGATCGACGCCGGCTTTCAATACACCTTGTCGGTGGTGCCGCTGTTCGTGCTGATGGGCAATCTGTTCGCGCGCGCCGGCATCTCGGCCGACCTGTTTCGCGTCGCCAATCGTTTCGTCGGCCATTGGCGCGGCGGGCTGGCGATGTCCACCATTCTGGCTTGCGCCGGTTTCGGCGCGATCTGCGGCTCGAGCATTGCCACCACGGCCACTTTCGCGCGCGTCGCCTATCCGTCGATGCGCCGCTTCGGGTACAGCGATCGCTTGGCCGCCGGCTCGGTGGCGGCCGGCGGCACGCTCGGCATCCTGATTCCACCGTCTACCGTCATGGTCATCTACGGGATCATGACCGAGACCAACATCGGCAAGCTGTTCGCTGCCGGTGTGCTGCCCGGCATACTGGCTGCCGCGCTGCTGTGCCTGACCGTATTCATCGTCACGCTGCGCCAGCCCGACGCCGGCCCGCGCGGGCCGCGCGCCCCGTGGCGCGAGCGCCTGTCGTCGCTGGGCGGCGTCTGGCCGGTGGTGGTGCTGTTCCTGGTCGTGATGGGCGGCATCTATCTGGGTATCTTCACCGCCACCGAAGGTGCCGGCATCGGCGCGTTCGGCGCATTGGTTTCGGCATTCGCCTACCGCCGGCTGAACTGGCGCAGCCTGCTGGCCTGCCTGGCCGAGAGCACGCGCACCACGGCGCTGTTGTTCCTGATCCTGATCGGCGCGCTGGTGTTCGCCAATTTCCTGAACTACACGTCGATGCCCGACGATCTGAGCCAGCTGGTGGCGCAGTTCAAGGATCGCCCGTGGCTGGTCATCACCGGCATCTGCGTCATCTATCTGCTGCTGGGTGCGGTGATGGAAGAGCTGTCGATGGTGATGCTGACCATCCCGGTGTTCTTTCCGCTGGTGGTGGGCCTGGGCTTCGATCCGATCTGGTTCGGCATCATCATCGTGGTGGTGGTCGAGATCGGCATGATCAGCCCGCCGGTGGGCATGAATCTGTTCGTCATCAAGTCCTTGTTGCCGAACGTCAGCACCGGCGATCTGTTCCGCGGCGTGATGCCGTTCGTGCTTGCCGACACGCTGCGGCTGGCCATTCTGGTGGCGTTTCCGATCATCTCGCTGTGGCTGCCCGGCACGATGACGGTCAAATGAGCGGCGCCGGTCGTCGCGTCTTCTATTGCATCTGAAACGGGTCTCGAATCGCGATGGATTTATCGTTCGATGCTTTCACCGCCGTGCAATGGGCGGCGATTCTGGTCATCGCCCTTATCGCCGGCCTGATGCAGGGTTTCGTCGGCATCGGCTTTCCGCTGTTGGGTACACCGCTGATGGCGCTGGTGGTCGGCTTCAAACCGACCGTGATCATGCTGGTGCTGCCGACGTTGGTGATGATCTTCTGCACGCTGTTCGTGTTCCGGCAGTCGTTGAGCTTGCAGGCGCTCAAGCGCTTCTGGCCGCTGCTGATCATGACGCCGATCGGCACCTGGCTGGGCGTGGCAGCATTGCAGGGGTTTCCAGCGCGCTGGCTGATGGTGATCATGGTTGCCATGCTGTGCGCGTTCCTGCTGCTCGATTGGCTCGGCCATACCGAGTCCGAGTTCCCGCGCCGTCATCCGCTGCTGCTGGCGTTTCCGTTCGGGTTGATGGCGGGTTTCTGCGAAGGCGCGATCAACGTCGCCGGGCCGGTGCTGCTGATCTAC
The DNA here is from genome assembly GCA_017307915.1 of Burkholderiales bacterium. GTDB lineage: Bacteria > Pseudomonadota > Gammaproteobacteria > Burkholderiales > Burkholderiaceae_E > Zeimonas. The sequence continues at coordinate 2,828 of JAFKGG010000145.1, forward strand.
TTTCTGCTGCTGGATATGCCGGTGTCGGTGATCATCGCCGTGCTCAACGTGCTGTTCCTGCTGGGCAAGACATGGCAGAGCACGCTGATGGCGCAGCAGGGGATGTTCACGCCGGACGTGCTACAGGCCGCAGCACCCTTGGCCGTGCTGGGCGTCGTCGGCTATTTCACCGGCTTGAACCTGCGCAAGCGTTTCGATCCGGCGCGCTATCGCGGCTGGCTGAAGGCCACCATCGGCCTGGCCGCGCTGACGATGAGCGGCCAGGTGCTGCTCGATCTGTTCAGGAACGGATGAATTTCAGCGTGAAGCGATCGCTTTCGCCGATTGCGGCGTAGCGAGCGCGGTCCTGGTCTTTCAGCCGGAAAGCGGGCGGCAGCGTCCAGACGCCGGCCGGATAATCCTTGGTGTCGAGCGGATTGGCGTTGACCTCGGAGCTGCCGACCAGACGAAAGCCTGCTTTCTCGATCAGCGCGGTAGCGTAATCCTGCCGCACGTAGCCGCTGTTCATCTGCGCCTGCTGACTGAGATCGTTGCGGCCGCGATGATCGACCACGCCGAGCACGCCGCCCGGTTTGAGCGCACGATGAAACGCGCGCAGCGCACCGTCGATCTCGTTGCGGTCGATCCAGTTGTGCAGGTTGCGAAAGGTGAGTACGAAGTCGGCGCTGCCGGGCGGCGCGATCTCGTGCTTGTCGGCGTTGAAGCGGGTGACCTGCACCTTGCCGTACAGCGCCGGCTCGGCGCGCAGGCGTTCGAGCAGCTTGCGGTGGTCGGCCAGGTAATTGGGCGGTGCGGCTTCGTCGCGGTTGGCGGCGATGTAGCGGCCTCGCGCCTGCAGATACGGCGCCAGGATCTCCATGTAGTAGCCGGCGCTGCCGGGCAGGATCTCGACTACCGTGCTGTCGGGCCGCACGCCGAAGAAGGCCAGCGTTTCAGCCGGATGGCGATAGCGGTCGCGCGCGACATTGCCGGGGCTGCGATGCGGTGCGGCGAGCAGCCGCGTGAAGCTTGCGACGTCGGTTTCATTGCCTTGGGCGCGCGATGCGCTGTCGCCCGAGGCCGGGCGCAGTGCGCCGCAGCCGGTGCTGATCAGGCCGGTCGCCAGCAGGGCCGAGCCGGTGAACAGATGCTGAGTGGTGCGGCGGCGAACGAGACTGGGCATGCGAACACTCCGTGTGGGCTATGGCTATGGTTCAGGCCGGCGCCGCTGAGCGCGGCGGCGGCGGCATCGGCCGGGCCAGTGCGAACGCGAGCTGCCCGATGCCGGCAGCCAAGCCCAGCGCCACGCCAAGTTGCCAGGCCAAGGTATAAGAACCAAGCAGATCGTACAGAACGCCGCCGCCGAAGGCGCCGGCGAAGCTGCCCAACTGATGGCTGAAGAACGCCAGCCCGGTGATCATCGCCTGCCAGCGCAGCCCGAACATCTCGGTGACCGAACCGGCCACCAGCGGCGATACGCCCAGCCACAGGAAACCCATGATACCGGCGAACAGCAGCGTGCCGGCCGGCGTCGGCGCTCCCATGAAATACCACACCAGCGTGATCGAACGCAGAATGTAGATGCCGCCGAGCAGCGCCTGCTTGTTCCAACGGTTGCCGGCCCAGCCGAAGAACAGGCTGCCCAGCACGTTGGCGCCGCCGATCACGCCCAGTGCCTGTGCGCTCAGCATCGGATCCATGCCGCAGATTTCCAGATACGAGGGCAGGTGCGTGGTCAGGAACACGAGCTGCATGCCGCAGACGAAATAGGCCAGCGCCATCACCATGAAGCCCGGATTGCGCAGGGCCATCAGCGCCGCCGAGCCGAAGGTGTTGCGCACCGTGTCGTCGCGCACCGGCGGCGGCAGCGGCAGCTTGTCGACGCGGCCGGCATACCAGGCCGCGGGCAGTATCGCGATCGCGAACACCACGAAACCGAGCACGCCGACGCGCCAGCCGTAGTGCACCGACAGCCACTGGCCGACCGGCGCCGCCAGCATCGCGCCGATCGAGCCGGCGGCCGCCACGATGCCGAGCATTGTGCTGCGGATCGCCACCGGCACCGCGCGCGCCGTCACCGCCATCGTCACCGAGCTGCCGATACAGGCCATCGACATGCCGGTCAGCACGCCGGCGCCGATGATCACCTGCCACAGGCCCTGGGCCAGGGCCAGCGTGGTCAAGCCCGCGACGTACAACACGGCGCCGGCCAGCATCACCGGCCGAAAGCCCCAGCGCACGACCAGCGCACCCGAGAACGGCTGCAACACGCCCCACACCAGGTTCTGCGCCGAGATCGCGATGGTGAAATCGGACACGCGAATGCCGATGTCGCGCGTCAAGGGCGGCATGAAGATGCCCAGCGTCTGCCGCATGCCGAGCGCCAGGCTCAGGGTCAGCGCTGCACCGATCAGGATCGGCAGCACCGGCCGTACGCTGCGCATCAGGCCCATTGCATCGAGCGCGCAGGCGCGCAAAGGGTGAAGAGGAGGAGGATGTCGATCGGCACTGAGCCTGGGCCCGTGGAACTGGGCCTTGTTGGCGCCCAGGGGCGCGAAAGAACCTGATTGTAGGTTATTTGCCTATGAGCGGTGGAAATGGGGCCGCCGGGCCGGTGCGCCTGTCGCGGACGTCGGCCGAAGAGGCGCTGGCCTGGAGATGGATCCGGAAGTTGTTCGCTTCCAGCGCTTCTAGTTGTTCGCGACGAAATCGACGACCAGCCGGTTGAACTCGTCGGGATGCTCGATCATCGCCCAGTGGCCGCAGCGATTCAGGATCACCAACCGTGAGTTCGGGATGTGCGCGAGCAGCACCAGCGAGTGCTCATAAGACACGACGCGGTCGTCGCGTCCGTGGATCAACAGCGTCGGTACGCTCAGCTTGGTCAAGTCGGCGAGGTTGAACCATTTTGGAACCGGCGCTCCTTTCGGCAAACCTTCCAGGTAGTTCTTCAGGTGCTCGGGCCGGGCCAAGGCCGCGGCCGAGCGCGCTTCGAGCAGCGCGGGTGTGGCAAAGCGCTTGTCATACACCATGATCTCGATCAGCAGGCCCATGTTCTGCGGCGTCGGTTCGCGATAGGCCTGCACCAGCGCTTTCAGTCCTTCGCTGGGGCCGTCGCCCGCGCTGAACAGTCGGGGGCCTGGTGTGGGCGGTCCCATCGTAATCAGGTGTGAAATACGCGCGGGGTAAGTGGTGGCGAAGCGCAGCGACGTGGCGCCGCCCATCGAATTGCCGACGAACGCAGCCTTGTCGATGCCAAGCGCATCGAGGAACTGCCGTGCGGCCTCGACATGATCGAGCCGGTCGACGGTGACAGCATCCGACTCGCCCCAGCCGGGCATGTCGACGGCCAGCACGCGGAAATGGCGCGCCAGCGCCTCGATGTTGCCGGCGAAGTTGCTCCAGCCGGTGGCACCCGGGCCGCTGCCGTGCAGCAGCACGATAGGGTGGCCCTGGCCGGCTTCCTGGTAGTGCAAGGTCCAGTCTTTGGTGCGAACGCTGCGGCTGGTCTCGGCCTGCGTGAGGGGCATGCTGATGTCCTTGAAGGATGCGGGATGAAAGAACGCCGGGCCGGGCCCGGCGAAAAGCGTATCGGCGCTCAGGCCTGCAGCAGCTCGGACACTACCTGCGGCGGTCGATGTCCCCAGCTACTGAGCTTGTCCAGGTGCTGAACCTGCCAGGTGGCTTCGTCGATGACCAGGCCGCCCCAGCCGTATTCGACGTTCATGCCGGACGGCGTGCGTACGTAGAAGCTGAACATATGATCGTTCGGGTGCATGCCGAGCGTCATCTCGAACGGCTGCCGGGCGTCCATGCAACGATCGTAGGCAAGGCCTACATCGCGGATGTCGGCCACCTCGATCATGAAGTGGTGCATCCGCTTCGGAAACGGCATGTTCGCGAATGCCACCGTATGGTGGCGCCCGTTGCAATGCAGGAACGCCACCTCGGCGACGATGCCCGGCGCAACTTCCTGGGAGATCGTATCGGTGAGCTTGAAGCCGAGCATGCCGTACCAGTCGATGAGCTGCCGGCGATCCACACCGCGCTCCATCAACACCTGGTGCCCCATGCCGCCCTGGCCGGTGATGAAACTCGACGACAGCCGATCGGAACGGAACGCGGTGGCGGCATCGGCCAGCCCCACGTACAGCTCGACGCGATTGCCCAGCGGATCGCTGGTGACGGCAATGCGCTGCACCTTGCGCGCTGCGGCAAGCGAGGCATCGCCGTCGTTCACCGGCGTGCCGGCGGCGCGCAGCCGTGCGGCGATCGCTTGCAGGTCGGCTTCGCTGGCGCACTCGAAGCCGGTGAACGCCAGATCGTCGGCGCTGCCGGCCACAATGATCCAGCGGTGCGCCTTGTGGTCCATGCGCAAGGTCAACTGCCCGTCGCTTCGGTCGGCCACTTGCAGGCCGAGCAGGTCGACGCCGAAGCGTTCCCAATCGGTGAGCTTGCTGGCTTCGATGCCGACGTAGCCCAGTTCGGTGACACTGCTCATCTCGAAAACTCCTTGTCGGGTGGATGCCGTGCGGCGGCGAGCCGGTTTCAGGCGGGCACGGCCAGGCCGCTGACGTCGGCCGCGGCGACGAACTTGTCGGGGCGCACGGCCACCGCGCGCACGCCGTATTTGCGCAGCCAGGGACCGATCACTTCGTCAAGGTCGACCAGCTCGGCGGGGCCGTGTGTGTACTTGTTCTGCGGGCGCACTGCCACGTAACGTGCGCCCAAGGTATCCCAGCCGGCCTTTTCCTGCGGCGACAGCAGCGTGGCCGGATCGACGTCATCGCCCAGCAGCACGAAATCCTTGCCGAGCAATTCGTCCAGGCGTGCCATCGCGCCACGGCAGTCGCCGACGATCGGCTGCGGCACCATGCGGCCGACGATGCTGGTTTCGTTCAGCGGGCCGCGCAGCCAACCCGCGGCCAGCACCGGCGGCGCAATCAGCGGCGGCTCGGGCGGATTGGCCGGATCGGGTGGCGGCGCGTTGAGCGCGGCCTGTTCCTCTTCGCTCAGTTCCTGCTTGATGATGCGGCCTAACTGCACCGCCAGCTCGGTATAGAACGCGGCGTTGGGCCGGCGTTCGGCTTCGTAGGTATCGAGAAAGCGTTCGTCGAACCGGCCCTGCAGAACGCCGGCCAGCTTCCAGCCGATGTCGTAGGCGTCGCGCATGCCGGTCTGCATGCCGGCGCCGGCCCACGGCGGCATCAGATGCGCCGCGTCGCCGGCCAGGAAGATCCGCCCCTTGCGCCAGGTCTCGGCCATGCGTGTGTGATGGCGATAAAACGCGTACTGATGGATCTCCACGTCATCTTCGCTTACGCCCATGGCCTTGAGCAGCGGCCAGACCTGCTCCCGCGTGGCGAAGTCAGCTTCGCTCTCGCCGGGCTTGAGCGGCAGTTCCCAGCGATGGTTGGCGCCCGACAGCGCGATGTCGACCACCGGCCGTTCCTTGTCCGACCAGAAGGTCAGCAGATTGCGATCGGGCCACCAGCGCTTGACGCGGCAGTCGATGACGATCCACAGCACGTCGAGCGTGTCGCCGAGCAACTGCACGCCGATCTGGCTGCGCACCGTGCTGCTGCCGCCGTCGCAGCCCAGCGCGTAGCGTGCACGGGTGCTGCGGGTGGCGCCGGTGGCGAGGTCGCGGCTGATCACGGTGACGCCGGTGTCGTCCTGCTCCAGGCGAACCACCTCGACGCCGTAGTGCACGTTCAGCAGCGTCTCATAGCCGGTCGCGCAATCGCGCAGCGTGGCTTCCATCGTCGGCTGATAGATGTTGTAGAAGCGCGGCTTCACGCCCAGCGTGGAGGGCGGGTGCTCGACACGAAAGATTTCCGTGCCGTCGTAGCGCACCCAGCGCAGTGCGCGTTGCGGGTCGATCTGCTTGAGCACCGGCTCGTCGACGCCCAGGCTCTGGAAGATCCGCATGGTCCAGTCGTTGACGGTGACGGCGCGGGCGCGCGGATAGATGTCGCGATGCTGCTCGAAGGCCACGGCCGAAACGCCGTGTCTGGCCAGTGTGAGCGCCGCGATGAGGCCGGTAGGGCCGTAGCCGATGATCGCGACGTCGGCGTCGTAGTGCTCGGTCATGCGTCTGTCTCCTCGGGGTTCGCGTCGATGGTGGGCGGGCGGTGCGCGATGGGGCGCCGAATCGAGGTCTGGCGCTTCGGTGCAAGTATTGTACCGATTGGTACATAAATACAAGGACGGGTAAACCCTTGGACTACACTTGCGCGGATGCAACGAACACCGTCCTCAGGCAGCAATTCCCTGGCAAGCAGCGCCGCCGATGGCGAACCGCTGATCGGCAACCGGCGCGGTCAGCGATCGCGCCAGGAAATCCTCGATGCCGCATCGCGGGTGATGGCGGCGCGCGGTTATGCGGGCACTTCGATGTCTGCGCTGGTCGAGGCCACCGGTATCCCGAAGAGCGCGATCTATCACCACTTCGAATCGAAGGCCGGCTTGCTGTCCGAAGTCATGGCCCGAGGTGCGCGCGGCTTCTTCGACGCCATGCGCCAGGCGCATCGGCATCCGCCCGAAGGCGGCACGCCGCGGGAGCGGCTGGGCTGGTACCTGCGCAAGACCGGCGAGGTGTTCGTGCACCGCGAAGACTTCCTGCGTCTGCTGCTGGTGCTGGTGATGAGCAACGAAGCGGCTGAAGCGCCGCGCGCGATGCAGACGGTGATCGAAGTGCGCACCGAGGGCCGCGACTACATGCGGCACATGATCCGTTCGTCGTTCTGCGGCGAGGGCGAGGCGGTGGCGTCGGCAGTGGCCGACGAAATGGCCCACTTCGGCATGGTCGGGTTCGACGGCGCTTTCGTGTCGCTGCAGTCGGGCGACGGCAAGTCGATGGCCGGCTACATGGCGCAGCTCACCGATGCGATGGTTGCGCTGGGTGAGGCGAAGATGGCGGCGTTGCGGGTGAAAGGCCGGCGGCGGTGATGTCGCGGGCCGGCGCGCCTGTCGTCTGCGAAGAGGCCGGCGGCACCGGCGAGTCGTCGAACATCGGCAGGAACGCAGGGGATTCCAGGTCTTCGAACTGGTCGTGCCCGACTGCCCAGAAGAACGCGATTGCGGCGCCGATGACGACCAGCAAGGACACCAGGATCATCAGCGGAACGATGCTCATCGCGATGATGCGCTTGCGGGGGGCGCAGCCGCGGATGCAGCGGCGGATGGCGGCGCCTCACGCAGCGGCATCTTGAGAATCTGTCCACTGCCGGTGTCCAGCGGCGGATCGGGATAGCGCGCCGCCAGCACGATCATCCATGCGCAGCCGGCCAGCGAAGCGGCGAGCACGAACGAGCCGAGCCAGAACAGCGGATGGCGATACCAGCCGTCGCGGCGCCGCGGCTCGCTCATTGCGTCAGTCCTGCGTGATTCGACTGGCCATAGACCCAGGCGGCGATGGCGCGTGCTTCGTCGCTGGACAAGCGATCGCGAAATGCCGGCATCTGGCCGCTGCGTCCGTCGCGGATGCTTTCCTCGACGCGCGGCCCGCTGCCGCCGTACAGCCACACCGCATCGGTCAGATCGGGCGCGCCCAGCGCCGGGTTGCCCTTGCCGTTGGCGCCGTGACAAGCGGCGCAGACTCCGAATCGGGCCTTGCCGAGAGCCGCCTTGACCGGATCGCTGGCGCGACCCGAGAGGCTCAGCACGTACTGGGCCACTTCCTGCACGCCGGCCGAGCCCAATGCCGCGCCTTGCGCCGGCATCACGCCGCGCCGGCCGTCGAGAATGCTGGCCAGCAGCGTCTCGCCATTGCCGCCGTAGAGCCAGTCGCGGTCGGTCAGATTCGGCGCTCCCAGCGATGGATTGCCATGGCCTTGCACGCCATGGCAGCCCGCGCAATTGTCCAGGAACAAGCGCTGGCCGAGGCGAGTGGCGCTCGGGTCTTCAGCCAATTGCTCGATCGATCGCTGCGCATGTTGCGCGAGCAGCGGCGCCAGTTTCGCTTCGGTGCGGGCGACGTCATCGGCCAGTTCGGCATGCGCCGTCCAGCCGAGCAGGCCGCGATAGCTGCCGAAGCCGGGAAACAGCACCAGATAGCCGATGCCGAGGACGAACATCGTCGCCGAAACCAGCACCCACCACAGCGGCAGCGGGCGCACGCCCTCGCGCAATACGCCGTTGGCCCAGACGTGACCGGTGGTGCCGTCGGGCAGGGTGGGGATGCGCACCCGCAACCCCCATATGAACAGGAACAGAGTGATCCCCAGGTTGAAGGTCACCAGCAGCATGACCCACCCCGACCAGAACGTGCTCATCTGCGATCACCTTCGTCGTGTTGCGCGCACTCGCTGCCGTCTTGCATCGGCAAGCGCGCCATCCGGTCGAACACCGAGCGGTGCCGCGCGCGCCAGGCCCAGAACCAGATGCCGATGAATACGGCCATCAGCACCACGGTGATGGCGCCGGCCAGGTTGCCCCATAGCGGATTCATCATTGCGTGCTCCCTTTGGCGTTGGCCGAAGCGTGACTCGCGCCCAGGCCTTGCAGATAAGCGATCAAGGCATCCATCTCGGTCTTGCCTTCGAGCGCCTTGGGCGCTGCCGCGATCTGTTCGTCGGTATAGGGATCGCCGAGCAGGCGCAACGTGCGCATGCGCGCCTGGACGTCGGCGGCAACCTGGCCGACAAGACGGCCATCGGCGC
>JAFKGG010000100.1 GCA_017307915.1 Burkholderiales bacterium
GCGCACCGCCTGTACCTGGGCGCACGTTACTGGTGGATCTACCCGCTGATTGCGCTGCCGGCACTGGGCATCGCGCTGAACATGGCGCCGTGGTTCCGCAGCCCGGCCTTCTTCGTGGCCGTGATTGTCGTGCTGGTGACGATGCTGGAAGCGATCGTGTTCGGCCTGACGCCCGACGCCAAGTGGGATGAACGCTACAACCCGCGTTCGGGCCGTGCCTCGGCCAATCGCTGGGCGCCGGTGCTGATCGCGATCGTGGCGCTGGCGCTGGGTGCCACGCTGATGATGTCGGTGCTGGCGATTGCGCTCGAAAGCTATTTCGATTCGTTGCGCGCGCTATGAAATCAAGGACGGCGTGCCTAGTCTGGCACGGCGCCCCCGGAGTGTTGCGCCCCTGCTGCGCGCTGCCCGGCAAACCGCAACCGGCTGCCGGCGGTGCGTGACTCGTCTGACGGCCGGCGCCATAATCGCAAACCAAGAGGAGAAGCTTCATCATGAATACACACCGTCGTCGCCTGGCGCTCGCCGCCGGCCTGGCCCCGCTGGCCGCCGCGCTGCCGCGTTTTGCCGCCGCGCAACAAGCGTTCGAATCGATGCTGATGTTCATCCCTGCCGGCCCTGGCGGCGGCTGGGACGGCACCGGCCGCGCGATCGAACAGGCCTGCCGCGCCGCCGGCCTGGTCAGCAGCTTCCAGTTCGAGAATGTCGGCGGTGCCGGTGGCATGGTCGGCCTGCCGCGTTTCGTCAACCAGCGCAAGGGCACGCCGAATGCGCTGATGGTCGGCGGTTCGGTGATGGTCGGCGCCGGCATCCAGAACAAGAGCCCGGTCACCATCAAGGACGTGGTGCCGATCGCCTGCCTGACCGAAGAGGCGGGGGTCATCGTGGTGCCGGCCAGCAGCCCGCACAAGACCTGGAAAGACCTGGAAAACGCGATCAAGGCCAATCCGCGCGCGGTCAGCGTGGCCGGCGGCTCGTCGGGCGGCACCGATCATCAGCTGCTGGGCAAGATCATCAAGACGCTGGGCCGCAATCCGCGCGAAGCCGCCTACGTGGCGTTTGCCGGCGGCGGTCCGGCCAATGCGGCGATCCTGGGCGGGCAGGTCACGGCCGGTATTTCGGGTTATTCCGAGTTTTCCGAGCAGATCCAGGCCGGTCGCATGCGCGCGCTGGCGGTATCGGGCACCAAGCGGATTCCCGGCGTGGACGTGCCCACGCTCAGCGAGCTGGGCATGAACGTGTCGGCTGCCAACTGGCGCGGCGTGTTCGGCCCGCCGGGCATCAACGCGACGCAGCGGCAGGCCCTGGTCACCCTGATGACGCGCATGCATGCTTCGCAGGCGTGGAAAGACCTGGTCGTGCAACGCAAGTGGACCGACGTGTTCCTGGCCGGCGACGCGTTCTCGAAGATGCTGGCTGAAGACATCTCGAGCACCGAAGCGGTCATGAAGGATCTGGGGCTCGCCTGATGACGCCCCCCACCCGAGCACGGCATGGCGCCATCGTGGTGGCGCTGGCGTTGCTGGCGATCGTGCTGGTCGCCGCCTGGCAGGTCTGGGTGATCCCGCAGGCCGCCGCTTTTGCCGAAGTCGGGCCGAGTGCGATGCCGGCAGCACTGGTGCTGCTGCTGGCCATCGCCGTGCTCGTCTATCTGCGCCGGGCCTGGCGCGGCGAGGCGGTCGAC
>JAFKGG010000146.1 GCA_017307915.1 Burkholderiales bacterium
AATGCACGCGCCTGGGAAGTTTCGAGAAATCGGCCGAGATCGTGAACCGCGGTAAAACGGGCGGCGGTAGTTGGCAGGCGTTTTACAGCGATTGACCTCGCCCCTAGATTCTGATAATCGCGCTACTCCTCTGCGGCCTTGCGCAGCCAGTAGTCGATCCGGTCTAGCCGGAGTCCGGCCAGCTCGAAGGTGGCTCGCAGCGCGATGGCTGAAAAGCCAGCCCCTGAAGTCTGAAACGGGATGCCATGTCGATCCAGTTCGGCCCGCAATGCTCTCGCGGTAACGAGCCTAGTGTCAGCACCGCTTCGATCAATATGCGGCAGTTCATCCGCGGCTTGACGCGCGGCGGCCGCCGCGGGACCGAGGTAGGCGAGTAGATCCCTTCGCATCTCCGCAGCGTTGCTCATCGCCTCAAGCGGGCGATCGACCATCGGAGTGCCGCTTTCCGGCTGTCCATCGGCCGATGACATGATCTGCGCAATCGCATCGGCGATCTTCGCGTACACAAAGCCCGTCGCAGCCAAATCAAGCTCCAAGATCGCGGCCCGTACGCCTTCTAGGGCACCCGCAATCGCTTCAAGGCTGCGTCGACGTGCTTTCTGTTCGATCGGGTTCCTCCATGCGTCCAGAAGATGCCAATTCGCCCATCCCTCCAGCATGGCGACGAAGACCTCAAACTCCTCTTGCAGCCGTTCCGGTTGAGCCCGGTACGCAGGTCGAGCCTCGGCGTAGGCATCGCAGATTGCTGTGCGTTCGTCGGCAGTGAAGGAAACTTCGTAGGTGGCGCTACCGTCGGGATCGCGCACCTCAAAAACGTGAGGGTCGCCCGCGGCATGCCGAGTGGCGAGATCCGGCCAATCGGCACGGCGTCCTATCTCTCGATACGCTTCCGCGACCAGAAATGCCGCGCTCTGGACATCGTCATGGGGCTCGGTGGCGCCCGCTCGGGCAATATTTGTTTGTGACTCGCCACTCTCGCCATTCGCGCCGGAAGACTGTACTCGCTGCCTCTGCTCGTCGGAGCTGCGTTTATCCATAAACGTCACCACGCCAACGCGGCCAGCGCCGCCTTGGCCTGCTCTTGCCGCAGGTGCCCGTAGTGGCGCTCAATCATCGCGACCGACGTACCGCTGATCTGCGCGATGGTCAACAGATCCAGGCCGCTCACGACGAGATCGGTGATCGTCGAGTGACGCAGCGTGTATGCCGTGGCCCCTGGCGGCAGGCCGGCGGCGAGTACCGCATCCTTGATCGGCCACTTCCACGCATCCTTGTCCCAGGGCTGACCGTCGGCACGGGCGAACATCGGTGCCTGTGGCAGCTTGTTCTTCGTCTGCTGTTCGAGAAACTTTGCGGTGCTCTGCGGCAACGAAATACGCCGCTCCTGATGATTCTTGTCCAGGCCCACCGTCAGCGTCCCCAGCCGGGCATGAAAGTCCCCCGCTCGCATCGACGCAAGGGCGCCGGGCCGAAGCGGCAGCAAGGACAATCCGCGCAGGAACGGTGCAATCTCGTCGCTGGCAGCATCGATCAATGCCTGCCGATCCTTGAGGGACAGGTAGATCCCGCGGCGCCGATCAGCGCCCTTGACAGGCTTGAGCGCCTTTTTCCAGGCGATATCGGACGCCACGATCCCGAGTTCATGCGCTCGGTTGAGCGCGGCGCGCAGGCCGGCCATCTCGCGATTGACGGTCGACTTGGCCCGCTCTCGGGTGACGATCTCGGCCTTCGGGTTCTTGGTCCGCGACACCTTCGCCGGAGTAGCTGCCATGCGATTGCGCCAGCCCTCCACGTGATGCGGTCGCAGCTTGCTCAAATCGACGGCAGCGATTGGGTCGGAGTAGACCAGGCGCTCGAAGCGCTGTGACGTTTCCAGCGCCTTCTTCTGGCTACCACCGTCGTGGATCGCCTGCACGTAGGCTTCGCACGCCTGCCTGACCGTCGTCGCTCCCGGTGCGACACCCTTCTCCAGGCCGCCGATCCAGAGCTCGGCTTCGCGCCGCGCCAGCTCGAAGGCGGGCGCCTTTCCCTTTTCGTCGACGATCGTGCCCAGCGGCCTGTAGTGCCGCTTGCCACCGTCGTCGCGCCACTTCGCGATCCAGGTGCCCTCGCCTTCAGTGAGCTTCCGGTATCCGAGCTGGGCGCCTGCCCTCAGTCGGAACCAATACGGCTCGCGCCGCGGCTTCAGCCGTGCGCGCGAAGTTTTGCTGTCGATTCGGTCCGCTGTCATTCCTACGCGCCTTCTCTGCCCTGCGATCCTGTGCACGGCAGAGAGTTCTGCTGGCACAGCGAGTACGGCAAAAGTACGGCAAAGCACAGGCGAACGCAAGCGAACTAGCGCGCACTCACGCGTATATATATCAATGACTTACTGAACTTCAGCGAACGCTAATGAATGCCATCTCCGTCGTTCACACGGCAGGGGTCACAGGTTCGAACCCTGTGCCGCCCACCAAAATAATTATAAGAATCAACTCCGAAGCCCAGCTTCGGCGGGTTGCGCGACGCAACCGCGCACGGCGCCATAGCCGTGAAGCTCAGGTGAACAGACTACGAGCGCGGTGAAGCCTCGCCGGGCCGAGCCAGGCCAAAGTCCTCCCGAAAACGGTCGATCTGGTGCATCCGCTCATGCAGGATCGTCACGATACCGACGCCGCTATCCGACAGTCGCCGCCAGTAGACGAAATGCTGCTCGTAGCGGAAGAAGTAACCCTCAACTCCAAATTCGGCGGGAACGGGCCTCGACATCACGCCGTGGCTCTCGATGCGGTCGAAGGCTGCGAACAGGCCGGTAATATATCGGTCGGCCTGACGAGTGCCCCAATGCTTCTTCGTGTAGCGATAGATCTCGTCGAGGCGAAAGGACGCCGCCTCTTGGATGCGAATCGGGGCCACCACGTCAAGCCTTGTTGCGCGCGATCACTTCGGCTGCGGTCAATGGCTTGTAGGAAGACTCCGGCGCGGCAAACGCATGGGCCAATTCGGCCTTGAGCCGATCGAAAGCTTCCTGCTCAGCCCGTTCCTTGTCACGGCGGATCAGATCGCGAACGTACTCGCTGACGTTCTCATAGGCGCCCTGCTCGCCCACGTTCGCGGCAACGAAGTCGCTAAGCGTTTCGTTCAGGCGTACTGTCATAGTTGTCGTTTTGGGCATAGCCGAATCCTTCCACGATCGTTCGTATTCAATATAATCAAAAACGAATACGAAGACAATAATCAGGCCAGCAAACCCGCAACCCTCACGATTTCATCCAGAAACAGCTGATACGCCTCGGGCCGGTGCGCCGACTTCAGACCGACGATGCCCACCGTCCAGGGAGTGGTTTCGAACGGAAGGTCGAACGAACACAAATGAGAATTGACGATGAGCCGCTTGGTGATCTGAGCCGGCATCACGGCAATCATGTCGGTAGTCATTAACAGCGGCGCGCAGGAAAAGAACGAATACGTCATCGTCCAGGGCGGCAAGCTACAAGCATGAGCAGCGAATTCCTGCTCGACCCACTTCACAAACGCCTGCCCTCACCCGGGCAGTTCCACTGTGCCTGGCACGAGCGGCGCCGACGCCGCTTCCCGCGCCGCCAACCAGCCGAACGTGATCGCCGGCCCAAGCGTGATGCCAGGTCCGGGATACGCCCCTTCCATGATCGATTGCATATCGTTGCCGCATGCAAACAGGCCGGGAATCGGCCGGCCGTCATGCGCCAGCACGCGCGCCCTGTCGTCGGTGACGATGCCTGCCGACATGCCCAGATCCGCCGGGTACACCGCTATCGCATAAAAGGGCGGCTGCTGCAGCGGTGCGACGCAAGGATTGGGTTGATGGTCGGCGTCGCCCAGGTGCCGCTGATAGGCATCGCCGCCACGGCCGAACAGCGGGTCTTCGCCGTTCCGGGCATGCTGGTTGTAGACGTCGACCGTATCGACGAGCGCAGCCGCAGGCACCCCGATGGCGGCAGCCAGACCATCGATCGTGTCGGCGCGCTTCAGATAGCCGCTGGCCACGGCGCCGCTGACCGAAACGGTGAACGGCTTGATCCTGCCCAAGCCATACTTCCACAGGAAGCGCCGGTCGCACAGCAGAAACGCCGGCACGGCATCGCCAGCGGCGAGCTGCGCCTGCACGAAGCGGTGGTAAGACACCGCCTCGTTGACGAAGCGCCGGCCGTCGGCGCCGACGGCGATCAATCCGGGCTTGCCGCGATCGCTCACCGTGTGCGGATAGACGCCGCGGCTGCCGTCGCCACGCGTGAAGGTCGACGCCGGCACCCAGAAAGCGCCCTGCTGCGTGGGTGCGCTCAGCCGCGCCCCGACCGCCTGTGCCATACAGGCACCACGCACCGCCGTCCCTGGATCGACGGCGGCCGTCAGCGCGCCCGCAGCAGCGGGCACATAGCAGGTACGCAGCGCACCGCCGTGCGAGAGCCCGCCGGTGGCGAGGATTACGCCGCGCCTGGCATGCAACTGCCCGCAGCCCTGGGCTGGCTGCATCGTCTCGACACCGCAGACGCGGCCGCCCGCATCGACGAGCAGCCGCTGGGCCGCGGTCGACGTGCGGATCTGCACGCCCAGGTCTAGCGCCGAGCGCAGCAGCCGGGCGACCAATGCATTACCCAGGTACAAGGTAGTGCCGCGCGGCGCACGCAGGCGCTGCACGGCATAGCGCAGCAGCAGATGCGAAACATGCAAGGCCGAACGCCACGAGCGTGCTGCGCGCCGCAGATGCGGAATGTCTTGCCGGCTGATCATCATGCCGCCGAACAGCATGAACTCAGGCAGCGGCGCGCGCAGCAGCTTGAAAGCAGGGCCCAAGCCGGACGCATCATAAGGCACCGGCTCGAGCACACGGCCGCCGAGCGTGGCACCCGGCAGATCGGGATAGTAGTCGGGGTATGTCGCCACCGGTTGCAGCCGCAACGAAGTATGCGATTCCAGATGGCGTATCGCCTCATCGCCATGGGCGAGAAAGGTTTCCAGCTTGCTTCGATCCGAGGCGGCTACCGTGTGGGCCAGATAGTTGCGAGCGGCCTCGACGCTGTCTGGGCGGCCCGCTGCACCGGCTTTATGGTTCGCGGCGATCCACACCATGCCGCCCGAGATGGCGGTCGTGCCGCCGACCACCGGCGCCTGCTCCAGCAGCAACACCGAGCAACCTCCCAGGGCCGCAACGCAGGCGGCGGTCAATCCACCTGCGCCCGCGCCCACGATGATCACGTCCCACACCTCGTCATCGGCCTGGGCGGGCTCGCCGGCCGATCCGGCGCGATGTTCGCCGGCAGGCGCGGACGGCATTACGCCATGCCGCCGTTGGGTTGCACGATCTGGCCGTGAATCCAGGAAGCCTGCTCCGATACCAGGAAGCGCACCACCTGCGCGACCTCAGCCGGCTGGCCGATGCGATCGAAGGGGCTGAATGCTGCCATGCGCCGCTTGGCCTCTTCCGTCTTGCCGGCATTGAACAGATCGGTGTCGACCGGCCCCGGCGCAACGCCGTTGACGCGAATGCGGCGCCCGGCGAGCTCCTTGGCCATGCTGCGCAACAGGCTCTCGACCGCCGCCTTGCTCGCCGTGTACGGCCCGGTGCCGGCTACCGGATGGCGGATCAGCGACGTGGACAAGGCCACGATGGCACCGCCATCACGCACGCGCCGGGCCGCCTCGGCCAGCACGTTGAATGCACCGACGATATTGACCTCGACGAGCTGCCGGAAATGCTCGGGATCGAATTGCGCGACCGGTGCTGCCGGCACATTGATGCCGGCATTGGCGATCACCGCCGAAGGAGCGGCCCCAAGATCGGCCTGCACCTGATCGAAGACCCGCGCCACGGCAGCGGCGTCGCGGATGTCGACGGCATATTCGCGGGCGGCGGACGATGACGGCGCGCGGTTGACGTAAGTGAGAGCGACCTGCCAGCCGTCGGCGGCCAGGGCGTCGACGCAGGCCGCGCCAATGCCGCGCGAGCCGCCGAAAACGAGGGCGATGGGTGATGTCATGGGAACGTTCGCAGGAGGGGATGGCAATCGGGACGCAGACCGCTCAACGCGGCCGCGGCTCTTCGTCGCTGGGTGGGCAGGTGGCGACCAGAAACACCAGCGTGTCGGTGCCGGTACAGTGGAACTCGTGCACGACGCCCGGCGGAATGTAGGTCACGTCGTTGGCGCGCACCAGCCGGCGCTCACCATCGAGGATCAGCACGCCTTCGCCGCTCAGCACGTGGTAGATCTGCTCCTGCACCGCGTGAACGTGGCTTTCCACATAGGCGCCAGGCTCATAGCAGGACAAGCGGTAATCGAAAAAGCGGCAACCGGTCGTTTCGGGGCTGACGATGGCCTTGGACAGAGCCTGGTTGAAATGGCCTGGATACTGTACCCACAGCAGTTCGCCGAGATTGCGGGTCACCGCTTTCTTTTCGGGGCCGGCATCGGCAAAGGCCGTCGGTGCCGGAACGATGGTGGTCATGAGGTCTCCTCGTTATCGTTCGACGCCGATGATTCAACGTCGATAAGGCTTGCCAAACACCGGCTCCTTGAACGGAGTCGGCGGCAGTTGCCAGGTGCCGGTGGGGGGCGGCCGCACCTCGGCGTCGATGTGCACGTCGATCACGCAGGGCCGCCGATTCTTCACTGCCTGCTCAACGGCGCCGCTCAGGTCTTCGCTGCGAGTGACCACGACGCCGTCGGCGCCGCAAGCGCGCGCCCAGGCGGCAAAGTCGGGGTTGTAGCGCTCGCCGCCCGGCCCTTGCTTGCCTTTGTAGAACGCGGTGCCCAGCTCGCGTCCCTCGAACAGGCCATATTGCAAGTCGCGAATTGCCGCCCACGCGAAGTTGTTCCACACCACCCATACGCACGGCAGCCCATACTCGACCGCCGTTGCAACGACGTAAGGCGCCATCATGAAACCGCCGTCGCCGACCACGGCCACGCACGGGCGCTCTGGAGCGGCGAGCTGAGCGCCCAGGATGCTGCACACGCCGAAACCCATCGACGAATAGCCCCAGCTGTTGAGCATGCTTTGCGCGCGCTGCGGCTTCCAGAACTGCATGAACCAGTTGTGATGCACGCCGGAATCGAGCGAGAGGATCACGTCTTCGGGCAGCACGCGCTGCAATGCGCCGACCACGTACTCCGGCCGGATCGGCGTCGTGATGGCCGCGAAGTTGGGGCGCACGAAAGCTTCCCACTCGGCCTGCCAGCCCGCTATCGTGTCGCGCCAGGCGGCGTAGGCCTCGCGCCGGATGTCTGCCCGGGCGTCGAGCGCTGCCAGCAACTGCGCGCAGAACACCTTGGCATCGGCGATCACGCCCAGCGTGGGCGGATAGTTGCGCCCCAGTTCCAGCGGATCGATATCCACGTGCACCAGTTTGCTGGCCGGAAAATTCCACGAATAGCCGGGAATCCAGGTCGACGACGAGCGGTCGTCGAAGCGCGTGCCCACGCACAGCACGAGATCGGCATGGCGGCCGGCCTGGTTGGCCGGATAGGCGCCGTTGCGCCCGATGAAGCCGAGCGTCAACGGATCGTCTGCCGGTACGCAGCCCATGCCGTTGGGGGATGTGATCACGGGAATTCCCAGGCGCCGCTGCAGCTCGGTCACTTCGGGGCCCGCCTCGGCCAAGGCCGTGCCGTGGCCGATGAAGAAAACCGGCTGCCTGGCCTGCGCCAACAGATCGAGTGCAGCCGTCACATCGGCCTGATTCGCCCCCGGCCGACGCGCGCCGTACACGTTCGATGCGGCAGGCAGCTCGACGTCGGCCTCTTCCTGGAAGACGTTGTAGGGAACGTCGAGATTCACCGGTCCGGGCCGCCCCGTCACCATGGTGTCGAACGCTTGGCGCAGCGCCAGCGGCAGCATGTCGACGCGGCTGGGCTGAAAGCTGCGCTTGACCACCGGCCGCAGCACTTGCGCGAAATCAGCCTGGTTGTGCGCATACAGCTCCTGGAACGGCGCGCGATTGGCCTGGCCGGTCGGCACGTTGGCGGTGATGGCGAGAAAGGCTGAGGAATCCGACAATGCGGTCACCAGCGGCATCACCATGTTGGCCGAACCCGGGCCCGTGGAGGTCAGCGTGGCCACCGGTTGATGCTTCACGCGGAAGTAACCGTCGGCCATGTGGCCGGCGCACTGCTCATGACGCGGCGACACCAGTTTGACCTGGTCGCGCACTTCATGCAGCGCGTCGAGAATGCCGACGTTGCCGTGACCGCAGATGCCGAACACATAAGGCACCTTCTGCTTGATGAGATATTCGGCGATCAGTTCGCCGCCTTTGATCATGGCCATGTCTTCCTCGTTGATCGCAGCTCAGGGCACTCAGGACAATAAGGTAATCAAGCGTTCCTCGCTCATCTCGCGAATGGCGTAGTGCGGACCTTCTCGGCCGAAGCCGCTGTCCTTGGAGCCGCCGTAAGGCATCAGATCGACGCGCGAGCTGGAAGTCTCGTTGATGTGCACGCCGCCCACTTCGAGCCGGCGCGCCGCGGCCAGCGCATGGCTGAGCCGGTTCGTGAAGAGGCCGGCCGACAAGCCAAAGGGGGTGGCGTTAATCCGATCGATCGCTTCGTCGATCGTATCGAAAGGCTCGATGCACATCACCGGTCCGAACACTTCCTGGCAGCCCAGCGGCGTCGATGCATCGACGTTGGTCAGCAGAGTGGGCGGCACGACGGTGCCGCGGCGTTCGCCGCCGGCCAGCCGGCGTGCGCCGCGTGACACGGCCCGATCGATCCAATCGGCGATGCGCTCAGCCGAAGCCAGACTGATGACCGGCCCCACCACCGTGCTCGGATCGGCGGGATCGCCGAAAGTCAGCGCGCCCACCATGTCGGCCAACCGCCGCTCGACGTGCCCGATCAGCGGTCGCTGCACCAGCAGCACCTGGATCGACGTGCATACCTGGCCGGCCTTCCGATAAGCCGCATTGACGATCTTGGGCAAAGCGGCGTTCAAATCGGCGTCGTCGCAGACGATGCAGTGGGCGATCGAGCCCAGTTCCATTTGCGTACGCCGCAGGCCGGCTCTTTGCTGGATCGCCCGGCCGGCCTCGGTGCTGCCCGTGAAGGCGTAAAAGCGCACCGCCGTTTCCTCGAGCAGCCACTGCGCCACTTCCGGGCCACCGTGCAGCACCGACATCAGGCCAGCGGGCAGGCCGGCATCCAGCAGCGCCTGGGCGATGGCGCAGGCCGTGAATGGCGTATGCAAAGAAGGTTTGAGCACCACCGCGTTACCTGCTGCCAGCGCAGGGCCCAGCTTGTGGGCGACCGTGTTCAGCGGCGCGTTGAACGGCGTGATCGCGCACACCACGCCCAAGGGCACGCGCAGCGTGAAACCGATTCGCCCGGTCTGCCCGGACGCGCCTTCCAGCGGCACCAACTCGCCCCGCAAGCGGCGCGCCTCTTCGGCTGACAGCCGCAGCGTCGCGATGCAACGACGCACCTCGCCCAGCGAATCGTGACGCGTGAACCCCGCTTCGATCTGAAGCAAGGCGATCAATCCGTCGCTGCGCCGTTCCAGCAGGTCGGCTGCCTTGTCGAGGATCGCGCCGCGTGCGTGCGGGTCGAGCGTGCTCGCTCGAAATGCTGCGTCGGCCGCCGCTACGCAGGCCCTGACCTGCTCTCGCGAAGGCAGGCTCACGCTGCCCCATGCACGGGTGCTGAATTTATCGAGTACGACCTGGGTGTCAGCGCCGTCGGCCCAACTTCCGTTGAGCAGCAGCCGCGCCTCGTTCGCTGCTCCCGAGCCGGCGATGACGCCGTGCTGAGCCTGTGCCGTCTCTGTCTTCATCGATATCGAACCTGCGCTGCGAAGGAATGCTTCGAATGCTTTGGATTCTAGAAACGGCCTTGCACAATGGAAAGTATCGTTTTCCGACAATAGCTATAAGGATGTCATATAGTCTGGGTTCGACTTCGTGACTTGCCAACAGGTTGCCTTCGATGGACTTCAGACAGCTTCGTTACTTCGCCAATATCGTCGAGAGCGGCAGCCTGGCCAAGGCATCGCGCCAGTTGTTCATCGCCCAACCGGCGCTCAGCCAGCAGATCGCCAAGCTCGAAGCGGAAGTGGGCCGCTCCTTGCTGAACCGCTCGGCCCGCGGCGTCACGCCGACCGAGAGCGGCTTGGCGCTGTACCACCATGCGTGCTTCATACTGCGCCAGCTCGACCAGGCGCTTTCCATCGCCCGCCAGGAATCGGGCGAGGTGCGCGGCATGGTGTCGCTCGGCCTGCCGGCGACGACGGCCTCTGCGATCGGGCTGCCGCTGGTACGCGCCATTCGCGAAAAATATCCCGGCATCCTGCTCAATGTGGTGGAAGGCATGAGCGGCCACATCGGCCAGATGATGCGCCTGGGGCAGCTCGATCTGGCGATTCTGTTCAGCCGCGACGCCGTGCCCGATCTGCACAGCACCGAGCTGCTCGAAGAGCAGCTGTTCGTTCTGTTGCCCGAGAAGAGCACGCTGGTTCCGCGGCGCCGCATGAGCATCACGCTGGCCGAGGCAGCCGAACTGCCGATGATCCTGCCGACCATCGCACATGGCCTGCGCCGCCGCATCACCGTCGAATTCGAGCAGCACAATCTGGCGCCGAACGTGGTGGCGGAAATCGATTCGCTGTCGATACTGATGAATTGCGTCTACAACGGCATGGGCGTCACCATCAAGCCGATGTCGGCACTACTGCTGGAAGGCGAGCGCGGCAAGCGGTGGCGAGCGCTGTCGATTTCCGACGCCCAGATCACGCGGCGCAATTATCTCTATGCCATGGCGCACGACATGCGCTCTCCGGCGGCCGCCATCGTCGCCAACGAACTGTGCGAGACGGCGCGCGGGCTGGTGACGAACGGCGCCTGGCAAGGCGTCGAACTGCTGCTGTGATGCGCCGCCCCTCGGGTGCCGCTCACTCCGGTTCGAGCGGCACCTTCAGCGAAGTTCCCTTGACGATGATGCCGCCGCGGTCTCCCGGCGTCGTGCTGCCGTAGCGCGGCTCAAAAGCCTTTGGCAGAGGCCGCCCGCTGGCGGGACACAACCATAGGCGCAGCAGATGGCGATGCCGTTCCGGCTCGGGCCAGTTCTCGAAATCGCCGCGGGCATGGAAGATCACGTGATTGTTCAGGAACTGGATGTCACCGGAATCGAAACGCATCGACAGGTGAACTGCCGGATCATTGACCACCTCTGCCAGCAGCTGCAACGCTTCTTCATGGGCGGATGTCAAGCGGCGCGCCTGCGGAAAGCGACGCTGGGCCGATTCGATGTATTCGCCCGAAAACGACGCAGACAATTGCCCTTCGTACCAATGGTAGATCGGCATCTCGAACCAGGGCAGCATGGCCTCGGGCACCTCGCCACGCCGGTCGGTCGGATAAGCATCGAACAACCTGGCGACCAGATCAGGACGG
>JAFKGG010000101.1 GCA_017307915.1 Burkholderiales bacterium
CCGGCGCAGCGCTGATCCGCGAGCGCGAGCACGGCACGATCGAACACCTGCTGGTGATGCCGGTCACCCCGACCGAAATCATGCTGGCCAAGGTCTGGTCGATGGGAGCGGTGGTGTTGCTGGCGGCAGCGGCTTCGCTCAGTTTCGTCGTGCGCGGACTGCTGCACGTGCCCATCGAGGGGTCGGTCGCGCTGTTTCTCGCCGGTGTGGCGCTGCACTTGTTCGCCACCACGTCGATGGGCATCTTCATGGCCACCATCGCGCGCAGCATGCCGCAGTTCGGGCTGCTGATGATGCTGACCATGATGCCGCTGCAGATGCTGTCCGGCGGGATGACGCCGCGCGAGAGCATGCCGGCCTTCGTGCGCGAGATGATGCTGCTCGCGCCGACCACCCACTTCGTGGAGCTTGGGCAGGCGATCCTGTATCGCGGCGCCGGTCTCGACATGGTCTGGAAGCAGTTCCTGGCCCTGGCGATCATCGGCGCAGCGCTGTTCAGTTTTTCGTTGGCGCGCTTTCGCAAGACCATCGGCCAGATGGCTTGATGGCTCCGATTGCCGGGCCCTGGCCGGCAGCGCGTCAGGAGGGTTTCTGCGCCGGCGCCGAAAACACTCGCTCCATCTCGCGCCTGAACGCAACCGCCGCATCGCCGGCGTCAAAGGCCACGTCGGCCCAGCGCACCGGCTGGCCGGCGGCCACCGATTGCGTCAGCCGCACGTGATGCGCCAGGCCCAGCGGCAGGCCGCCGACGGCCAGCGAATCCTGCGCCGGCATCAGCTTGCCGTAGACCGTGAAGCCGCCTTCGCCGTCGAGCATTTCACCGGCGCGCAGGTCGCGCTTGGCGGTGGCCACCACGTCGCCGTGCCAGCACTCGGGCGCGCCGGTGGGTTCGCGCCGCAGCCCGACCGAGGCCACCGTGATGCCCAGTTCGAGCCCGATCAGGTGATAGGGTTTGTACATAGCCGTGTAGTTGCCGCTGGCGTCGGTAAGCAGGCCATATTCCTTGAAGCAGCGGCGCACGTAGTCCGAATCGCCGGCAAAGGTCACGTACACGCCCCAGCGCAGATCGCGAAACACGGGCCGGCCGTCGCGTTCGACGCTGGAGATCACCTCGACCTGGCCGCGATGCTGCAGGCGGCCGCCGTCGGCCTGCGGCCGCAGCACGCGCGCCAGATCGTCGACGCCGCAGGGCGGAAACTCCAATCCGTGCGTGGCCGGACGCAGGCCGGTGGCATTGGCCACCGCCGCCATCTCGATCGCCGACTTGGTGCCGTCCAGAAACGAATTGAACATCTGCGGGTTCATGCCGCCTAGCTTCGCGTCTTCGGGCGTGATGCCGTAGTGCGGCCAGACGGTGTCGGGCGTGGAAGCGTGGTATTCGGGCAGGTATTTCGTGCCCTTGCCGGCGGCCACCACTTCGAAGCCGGCGCTGCGTGCCCAGTCGACCATCTCGCAGATCAGCGCCGGCTGGTCGCCGTAGGCCAGCGAATAGACGATGCCCGCTTCGTGCGCGCGCCGCGCCAGTAGCGGGCCGGCCAGCGCGTCGGCTTCGACGTTCACCATCACGATGTGCTTGCCGTGCTCGCAGCAGGCCAGCACGTGGCGAATGCCGGCCGATGGGTGGCCGGTGGCGTCGATCACGATGTCGATATCCGGGCTGGC
>JAFKGG010000147.1 GCA_017307915.1 Burkholderiales bacterium
TGCTCGACAAGGCGTATCTGAAACGGCGCGCGGCGCTGATCGATCCGCAGCGGACGCTGGGCACCGCACCGGCCGGCCAGCTCGGCCCGGCCGGCGGCAGCGACCGCCGCGGGGGCCTGCCCGAAACCACCCATCTGTCGATCGTCGACCGCTACGGCAACGTGGCATCGATGACCAGCACCATCGAAGGCGGCTTCGGCTCGTTCCACATGGCGCGTGGCTTCCTGTTGAACAACGAGCTCACCGATTTCTCGCCCGTGCCGTCGGACGCCGACGGCCCGATCGCCAACCGCGTGCAAGGCGGCAAGCGCCCGCGCAGCACGATGGCGCCTACGCTGGTGTTCCACAAGACGGCAGACGGCCGGCGCGGCGAGTTCGTGCTGGCCACCGGCTCGCCGGGCGGCGCCGCGATCATCCAGTACGTCGGCAAGACGCTGGTCGCCAATCTCGATTGGGGGCTGGACGCGCAGCAGGCAGTGTCGCTGCCGAACTTCGGTTCGGCCAATGGCAGCCTCACCTATGTCGAAGGCATGCAGGGCGGCGTCAGCGATGCGCTGCTCGATGGCCTGGCCGCGCGCGGCCACGCGATCTCGCGCGCCGCGCAGACCAGCGGCCTGGGCAGCATCATGCGCACCCGGATCGACGGCCGGATGATGCTGGTCGGCGGCGCCGATCCGCGGCGGGAAAATCTTGCGCTGGGACACTGAGTAATGCGGCCGCTGCATCGCTGATGCGGATTGCGGCCACGTAGTCGCGTTGCCCGCGGCGGCAAGCTGTCGTATGCAGCAGCGATGCATGCGCGGCTGCCATGTCGACGCTCGCTTCTCGCCAATCCCCTCATCGCTTCAGGGCCTTTCCTTGAGCCCAGTCAAGGTCGCACTCGCGGCAGCCGCCGACAATGCTCTTGTGATGAACACAAGTTGGACCCGATGGCTCGCGCCGCCGGATCACAGCAAGGCTCTTCACCGACGACAAAGGTACCCTGAGATGAAACTCCTCTTCAATTCGACGATACGGACGTTTGCCCTGTCTGCCTGTGCCACCTTGGTGTCAGGCGCACTGCATGCGCAGACGGCCGAGCCGGTACAGCCCATTCCGGCGGCCAAGGTCACGAGCCCGGCCCGAGTCGAACTGGGCAAGAAGCTGTTTTTCGATCCGCGCCTGTCACGTTCGGGCTTCATTTCCTGTAACTCGTGCCACAACCTCAGCATGGGTGGCTCGGACAACCTGAAGACCTCGATCGGCGACAAATGGCAGAAAGGCCCGATCAACTCGCCGACGGTGCTGAACTCCAGCCTGAACGTGGCGCAGTTCTGGGACGGCCGCGCCAAAGACCTGCGCGAACAGGCCGGCGGCCCCATCGCCAACCCGGGTGAGATGGCGTTCTCGCACGCGCTGGCCGTCGACATGCTGAAGTCGATTCCAGCATACGTCAGCGAGTTCAAGAAAGTATTCGGCCACGACAAGCTGAGCATCGACGAAGTGACCCTGGCCATCGCCGCGTTCGAAGAAACGCTGGTGACGCCCAATGCGCGCTTCGACAAGTGGCTGAAGGGCGACAAGAAGGCGATCAACGCGCAGGAACTGCGCGGCTACCAGTTGTTCAAGACCAGCGGCTGCGTGGCTTGCCACAATGGACCGAACCTGGGCGGCACTTCGTTCCAGAAGATGGGCATCGTCGAGCCGTACAAGACCTCGAATCCGGCTGAAGGCCGTTCGTCGGTCACCGGCAAGGACGCCGATCGCTTCAACTTCAAGGTGCCGACCCTGCGCAATGTGGAGCTCACCTACCCGTACTTCCACGATGGCGCCGCCGATACGCTGACGCAAGCCGTCGACACCATGGGTCGCTTGCAATTGGGCCGCAAGTTCAGCGATCAGGAAAATGCCGACATCGTCGCGTTCCTGAAAACGCTGACCGGGGATCAGCCGAAGTTCACGATGCCGGTCCTGCCTCCTTCGAGCGACAAGACCAAGCGGCCCCAGCCGTTCGAATAGATCGCATGCGCGTTTGCCGGCCCCGGTTGGGGCCGGTTTTTTTTTGCGCTTCCTCAGCACGAAAAGACGCGCTGCTGGCCTCGAAAGACAGCATCGCGATCGACGCCGCCGTCGCCGGCACGACCCATGCGTTGGTCGATCTCGCCGAATGCGTTTGGTCGATCCCGCTGAGCGCGTTAAAATGCGCTCATCTTCAATCAATTGACCGATGTAATCGCCGATCCTGCAGGACACTGCAGCGCGGCTGCGACCTTCGTCGCCCGATGATCGGTACATCCCGAGCGCCTACCGCGATCGCATTTGTCGCGCAGCAGGCGTTTACCACAATCCTATGAGGTGAGCGGCAGACGTCGCGAACGTCTTTTCATTTCCGCGATGGCCACGCGATCGCGGAGCGGAGGCCCAACCGTGCAACAAAATGGCTCTGCCACACGGTCTTGTGAAGGGATGGGCATAGATCCCTTCGAAGGCATCGTAGTCATCGGAGGGGGTGCCTGGGGCACAGCCCTCGCCATCGCCGCCGAACGCACCGGCCGGCCCACCCGGCTCTGGATTCGTGAACGCGACGCCCTCGAGCGCGTGCGGCAAGATCGAATCAATCCATTCCTGCCGGCACACCGGCTGCCCGAATCGATCGCCGCTGACGACGATCTGGCGCGTCTTCTGACGCCACGCCGCGCCACGGATCTCGTACTCGTCGTCGTGCCGTCGCAGCATCTGCGCAGCACCGTTCGACGCCTGGCGCCGCTGCTGGCACCGGGAACACCGCTGGTCATCTGCAGCAAGGGTATCGAGCGCGACTCGGGTCTGTTGATGTCGCAGGTGGCCAGCGCCGAGCTGCCGCGCTGGCCGCTCGCCGTGCTGTCCGGGCCGAGTTTCGCCGATGAGGTGGCCGCCGGCCAGCCCACCGCCATCACGATCGCCGACGTGCGCGGCAGCCAGGCCGAGCTGGCGGCACCCGATGGATTGGCGGCGCGCATCGCCGTCACGCTAGGCAGCGCACGCTTTCGCCCCTATCTGTCAGACGACGCCATCGGCGTGGAAATCGGCGGCGCGGTCAAGAACGTGCTTGCCATTGCCTGCGGCATCGCCGCCGGCGTGGGGCTGGGCAGCAATCCGCGTGCGGCGCTGATCACGCGCGGTCTGGCCGAAATCAAGCGATTGACGGCAGCGCTCGGCGGCAATCCCGACACCACCACGGGCCTGGCAGGCATCGGCGATCTCGTGCTGACCTGCTCGAGCGAACAATCGCGCAACTTTTCATTCGGCAAGCAGCTGGGCACCGGCGTTTCGGCTGAACGCGCGCTGGCGAATCGCCTGGACGTCGTCGAAGGCGCGGTCAACGCACGCTCGGTGCTCGCGCTGGCGAAACGCGTCGGCGTCGAGATGCCGATCTGCGAAACGGTCGACGCCATCGTTCATCGCGGCGCCCCGATCGACGAGGCGATCGAGCGATTGCTGACGCGGCCGATT
This sequence comes from Burkholderiales bacterium, assembly GCA_017307915.1. Taxonomy (GTDB): domain Bacteria; phylum Pseudomonadota; class Gammaproteobacteria; order Burkholderiales; family Burkholderiaceae_E; genus Zeimonas. Next base: position 3,472 of record JAFKGG010000147.1, read on the forward strand.
CGCGCCGAGGCCACCACGCTCGAAGACCGCATCCGACTGGCGCATCCCGCGATCGCCAGCGTTGCCGACGTGTCGGCGACCGAGCAAGCCGCGAACAGCGGATCGGCTGGCCACCGCATACAGGTTACCGCCCCATGACGCCGCCGCGCCTGATCCTCGCCACGGATCTGGACGGCACGTTTCTCGGCGGATCGGAGCAGCAGCGCCAAGCGCTCTACCGGAGCCTGGCCGCCGATCCCGAGACCGTTCTGATCTTCGTCACCGGCCGCGATCTGGAATTCGTACGCGCCCTCGTGTCACAGCCGGGCATGCCGCGCCCGCACTACGTCATCGGCGACGTCGGCACCACCGTGGTCGATGGACGAGCCTTCGAACCGATCACTCCGCTACAGGACGAGATCCATGCGCTGTGGGGCGATGCCGGCGATCGGGTGCTGCGCCTGCTCGACGGCGAGCCGGGTCTGCGATTGCAGCCGGGCAGTTTCCCGCGGCGCGTCAGCTACTACTACGATCCTGCCGCACTGCGTGCGCAGACAGTAACGACGATCGAAGCGGCCGGCTTCGATTGCCTGCTCAGCGACGACACGTTTCTCGACGTGCTGCCGCGCGGCGTCTCCAAGGGCCCGACGCTGCGCCGCCTGATCGACGCGCTGGGCCTGCCTGAGCAGGCCGTCATGGTGGCCGGCGACACGATGAACGATTTGTCCTTGTTCCGCGCCGGCTTCAAAGGCGTTGCGGTCGGCAATGCCGAGCCGCGGCTGCTGGAGGCGGTCCGTGATTTTCCCCACGTCTATGCGAGCCCGCAGCCCGGCGCTGCCGGCATCGCCGACGCCTTGCGCCATTTCGGCCTGGAACGGAGCCGCCCGTGAAAAAATCATCGCTCGTCATCGTCTACCATCGCGCGCCGTTCGAGGAAATCATCGAGAACGGCCGGCTGGTCTATCGAGACAACAGCAGCCCGAACGGCATCGTGCCCACGCTGAAGAGCTTCTTCGGCCGCGTCGGACCCGGCCGCGGCGCATGGATCGCGTGGAAGCAGGTCAACTCGCACCAGCCGGCACCCTTCGAGCGCGTGGTGCGCATCGAGGATCAGTACGGCAGCTTCGCGGTATCGCGGCTGGCGCTCACCGCCGAGCAGATACGCAGCTTCTACCACGTCACCTCGAAAGAGGCGCTGTGGCCCATTCTGCATTCGTTCCCGTCGATGTTTTCGTATGAAAGCGTCGATTGGCCGGTATTTCGTGAAGTCAATCGCCTGTTTGCGCAAGCCGCCGCGGCGCAGGCTGCCCCCGGCGCGGTCGTCTGGGTGCACGACTACAACCTGTGGCTCGTGCCGGCCTTCCTGCGCGAGCTCGATCCGACGTTGAAGATCGCGTTCTTCCACCACACGCCCTTCCCCGGCCCCGACGTCTTCAACATCCTGCCGTGGCGCGACGAGATCGTCGACAGCTTGCTCGCCTGCGATCTGGTCGGTTTCCATATTCCCCGATATGCGAAGAACTTCGCCGACGTGGCCCGGTCGCTGCGCGAGGTCATCGTCGAACCAGGTCAGATCACCGGCGACGACACGGCGGCATCGATCGGCAGTGCGCTGTCGGAAAGCGAAACGCCCGGGCGCCTGCTGGTCGGTGCGCGCAGCGTGATGCTCGATGCCGCGCCGGTCGGCACCAACCCGGGGCTGATCGAACGCTTGCTGCACACACCGGCGAACCTTGCGATGCGCACCGGTATTCGCAAAGAGATCGGCGAACAGCGGCTGCTGCTCGCCGTCGGCCGCACCGACTACACCAAGGGCATGCGCGAAACGCTGCTCGCCTTCGAGCGGCTGCTCGAACGCCGCCCCGATCTGCGCGGCACCGTGAAGCTGATCGCCACTTCGGTGCGCGCCGCCGGCAACATGCGCGTCTACAAGCGCACGCAGCGCGACATCGAGGCGCTGGTCGGTCGGATCAACGGCCTGTATTCGAGTTTGAGCTGGACGCCGATCCTGCTGTTCAGCAACGCGATTCCGTTCGAACGCCTGATCGCCTATTACCACGAGGCCGAAATCTGCATCATCGCGCCGCTGCGCGATGGCCTGAATCTGGTGGCGAAGGAATTCATCGCTGCGCAGAGCGGGCGTGCGGGTGTACTGGTGCTGTCCGAATTCACCGGCTGCGCGATCGAACTGCCGCAGGCGGTGCTGACCAATCCCTACTCGACCCGCGAGATGGACAAGGCGATCGACCTGGCGCTCGACATGCCGCCCGACGAACGCGCGCAGCGCATGAACGCGATGCGCGACGTGGTCTGTCGCCACGACATGGATCATTGGGTCGACCACACGCTTGAACGCTTTGCCGCGCTCGACCGCCACGATGATGCGTACCCGCTCGGCGGCGAACCGATGTTCCGTGCCGCGTCCTGAGCTGGCGGCGCGCAGGCCGCGGCGCTGGTGCTGGCGCCGCCACGCCGCGATCGGCACCCTATTGCTGGCGGCCGCGGGCGTGGCGCGCGGCCTGTCGCAGGCGCCATCGGCCGATGATGCCGCCCCAGCCCGATCGGTGCAGATCGCGCTGTCATGCGGCGCGCTCGGCATCGAACTGCGCCTGTGCGAACAGGGCGCGCAGGCCTGGGCACGCCACACCGGGCACCGGGTCAAGATCATATCGACGCCCAACTCGTCGACCGAACGGCTCGCGTTGTACCTGCAATTGCTCGCATCCCACTCTCCCGATCTGGACGTGCTGCAAATAGACGTGGTGTGGACCGGCATGCTGGCCATGCACCTGATCGATCTGCGCGCCGAAATCGGCGATGCGGCAGCAGCGCATTTCCCGGCTCTGATCGCCAACGATACGATCGCGGGTCGCCTGGTCGCGGTACCGTGGTGGATCGACGCCGGCGTGCTCTATTACCGCAGCGATCTGCTGGCACGCCACGGTTTCGAAGTACCCACCGACTGGCAGGCGCTGACCGACGTCGCACGCGAGATACAGCGGCGGGAACGCGCCACGGGCAACGACCGCCTATGGGGCTTCGTCTGGCAGGGCCGTGCCTACGAAGGCTTGACCTGCAACGCGCTGGAGTGGATCGATGCGTTCGGCGGCGGCGCCATCCTGTCCGCCGACGGCACGCCGACGGTGACTCACCCGCGCGCCGTGGCCGCCCTGTCGCTGGCTGCAGGCTGGGCCGGCGACATCAGCCCGCCCGGCGTGCTGGCTTACGACGAAGAAGCCGCGCGCGGCGTATTCCAGAGCGGCCATGCGGTGTTCATGCGCAAGTGGCCCTACGCCTGGTCGCTGCTGCAAAATCCCGATAGCCCGGTGCGCGACCGCGTCGGCGTTGCCACGCTGCCGGCGGGCGGCGCCGACGGCAAGCCGACCGGCGCGCTCGGCGGCTGGCACCTGGCGGTGTCGCGCCATTCGCGGCATCCCCGCGTCGCCGCCGACCTGGTCCGCTACCTCACGAGCGAAGCTGAACAGAAAAGACGCGCGCTGGCCGGCTCATACAACCCAAGCATCGTCGCGCTGTATCGAGACCCCGAGGTGCTGGCCGCCAATCCGTTCTTCGGCACGCTGTTCGGCACCTTCGAGCATGCGGTCGCGCGTCCATCACGCATCGCCGGCCCTCGCTACAACCGGGTCTCGTACGCGTTCTGGAATGCCGCGCACGATATCGTTTCGCGCCGAGCCGAGCCGCGTGCACGACTGGAATCGCTCGACACCGAATTGCGTCGGCTGAGCCGGCGCGTGCACTGGCGCAAGCCGCCCGCCGAAACCACGCGATGAACGGCACCTCACCTGCTGCCGCTCGCGCCCGCGCCACTGCCCAGGCAGCCTGGCGCTTCCTCGCGCCGACGCTGGCGGTGATGCTGCTGGTCGCGGCATGGCCGCTGGCGCGCACACTGTTCTTCGGCTTCACCGATGCGACACTGTTCGACACCGGAGACTACCGGTTCATCGGCCTGGGCAACTACCTGGGCCGGGCCGACGGCGAATGGTTCGGACTACTCGCCGATCCCTACTGGTGGCGCGCACTGTACAACACGCTCTCGTTCACGCTGGCCTCGGTGCTGGTTGAAACGGTACTCGGCGTGCTGATCGCGCTGATCCTGAACACACAATTCCGCGGGCGCGGGCTGGTCCGTGCCGCGCTGCTGGTGCCGTGGGCCATCCCGACCGTGGTCTGCGCCAGAATGTGGGCGTGGATGCTGAACGACCAGTTCGGCGTCATCAATGATCTCCTGCTGCGCGCCGGGCTCATCGCGGCGCCGATCGCCTGGCTGGCCGAGCCGTCGCTGGCCTTGTGGGCCGCGATCGCCGTCGACATCTGGAAGACGACGCCGTTCGTCGCCCTGCTGGCGCTGGCCGCGCTGCAAATGGTGCCGAACGACTGCTACGAGGCGGCGCGGATCGACGGCGTGAACCCGGTAGTCGTTTTTTTTCGCGTGACGCTGCCCTTGATCCGGCCCGCGCTGCTGGTCGCGGTCACGTTCCGGCTGCTCGATGCCATGCGCGTCTTCGACGTCATCTACGCCATGACCGGCACCGCCGCGACGACGCAGACCTTGTCGATCTTCGCACGCCAGCAATTGATCGATTTTCAGGACGTGGGCTATGGCTCGGCCGCCTCGACGACATTGTTCGTGGCCACGGCGCTGCTGGCCGTGGCCTGCCTGGCAACGGCACGCGGCCGGGGGCCGCGCCGATGATGAAGCGCCTGCTGCTCAAGAGCCTGTGGTGGCTGCTGATCGGCGGCCTGCTGATGTATCTGCTGTTCCCGTTCTACTACGCGCTGCTGACCTCGTTCAAGAGCGGATCAGCCCTGTTCCGCGTCGATTACCTGCCGCATGCGTTCGACGTCGGCAACTACCGCAGCATCTTCATCGAACAGCCGTTCGCCCGCAACATCGCCAACTCGACGCTGCTCGCATTGCTGGTGGTCGTCGTCTCCCTGTCGCTCGGCCTGAGCGCGGCCTTCGCCCTGAGCCGGTTCGACTTTCGCGGACGCGGTCTGCTGCTCGGGGCGCTGCTGTCGGTGGCCATGCTGCCGCAGGTCGCCGTGCTGGCCGGTCTGTTCGAATTGATCCGCCTGCTCGGCCTGTACAACGATCTGGGTGGCCTGGCGCTGTCCTACATGATCTTCACGCTGCCGTTCACCGTCTGGCTGCTGACGGCGTTCATGCGCGATCTACCGGTGGAGATCGAGGAAGCGGCGATCATGGACGGCGCCAGCCCCTGGATCAGGCTGACGCACATCTTCCTGCCGCTGCTCGCGCCGGCGCTGGTCACTTCCGGACTGCTCGCGTTCATCGCTGCGTGGAACGAATTCCTGTTCGCGCTGACGTTCACGATGGCCGACACGCAGCGCACGGTGCCGGTGGCGATCGCCATGATCACCGGCGCCAGCGAGCACGAGATTCCATGGGGGCAAGTAACGGCGGCATCGGTCGTGGTGACGCTGCCCTTGATCGCACTGGTGCTGGTGTTCCAGCGGCGCCTGGTTGCCGGCTTGACCGCCGGCGCCGTCAAGGGTTGAGCATGAAATCGATCACCTTGCTGGATCTGCACAAATCGTTCGGCGCCACCCCGGTGCTGCGCGGCATCGACCTGCAGGTGACGGCGGGCGAATTCATCGTGTTCGTCGGCCCTTCCGGCTGCGGCAAATCGACGCTGCTGCGCTTGATCGCCGGGCTCGACGACCCCGACCAGGGCCGCATCCTGATCGGCGATCGCGAGGTGACCCATCTGCCGCCGCCGCAGCGCGGCGTCGCGATGGTGTTCCAGTCGTATGCCCTGTACCCGCACATGAACGTGCGCCGTAACATCGCGTTCGGCATGACGCTGGCGCGCGAATCAGCCGACACGATCGACCGGCGAGTGCACGAGGTCGCGCACATGCTCAAGATCGACACGCTGCTGGATCGCTTGCCGCGCGAATTGTCGGGCGGACAACGCCAGCGCGTGGCGATCGCCCGCGCCGTGGCGCGGCGGCCCGAGGTGTGTCTGTTCGACGAACCTTTGTCGAATCTGGACGCCGCGCTGCGCGCGCATACGCGCGTCGAGCTGACGCGCATGCATGAAGCGCTCGGCACCACGGTGGTTTACGTCACGCACGACCAGACCGAGGCGATGACGCTTGCCGATCGCCTGGTCGTGCTCGACGGCGGCTCGGTACGGCAGATCGGCTCACCGGCCGAGGTCTACCGGGCGCCGGCCGATCTGTTCGTCGCCGGTTTCTTCGGTTCGCCGCCGATGAACCTGCTGGCGGCGACCGCGGATGCCGGCCTGGCACGGCTGGCCAACGGCAGCGTGCTGCCGATCCCGGCAGCGTCCGTCACCGGCCCGGTAACGCTCGGCATTCGCCCCGACGATCTGCGGCGAGTTCCCGCCGGCGATGCGGCGCGCGCAACCACGACGGGACTGGACGGCACGGTCTTGCGCGTCGAAGAACTCGGCGAGGCCCGGCTGATCCACGTCGCGCTCACCGACCATTCGGTGGTGATGATTCGCGATCGGGAATCGACCTGGCCTGCTCGCGGCGAGGCGGTACGCCTGCACGCGCCGCCGGCGCATTGGCACGTGTTCGATGCGGGCGGCCGGCGTCTCTGAGCGAAGGGCACACACGGGCGCGCACGAAAACCTCGGCATCGAAGAAGGCCGCAGCAAGGCCGTTGCGCACGCAGCCGGCCGGGAGCGCCGGCGCACGCCGAAGCGGCGCCGCGCGGCTCAGTCGAGCTCGCGATAAGCCGGATCGTGCTCGCCGATGCGGTGCCGCGCGCGCATCTGCTCCAGCGGCAGCGGCAGCAGCCGCCGCGCCACCGCCAGTTCATGGCCGATGATGCCGTCGCGTTCGAGCTGCGCCACTTCGTCGGCGCTATAGCCGAGCAGATCGGTCAGCACCTGGCGATTGTGTTCGCCGAGCTGCGGTGCCGGTTGCGGCGGCGCCTGCTGCGCGCCGGACATAGCCCACGGCGCGCCGATGTAAAGGCGCGTGCCGATGCCGCTGGCGGGCGGATGCGTCACGCGTTTGAAGAAACCGCGATGGCGTAGTTGCGCATCGTGCAGCAGGTCGCGGCCGTTCTGCACCACGCCGGCCATCACGCCGGCCTGCTGCAGCAGCGCCGCCGCCGTTTGCGCGGATTGGCCGGCCGCCCAGATGCCGAGTTGCGCATCGATGGCAGCGGCGTGATGCAGCCGGCCCTCGGCTTCATCATACTCAGGCGCCTGCGCCCACTGCGGCTCGCCGATGGCGGCACGCAGCGCACGCCATGCCGCATCGGAATCCACCGCAATCGCCAGCCAGCGATCCGGCTCGGTGCAACGGTATACGTTGTGCGGCGCCATCGCCGGATGCCGGTTGCCGATGCGCTGCGCCACCCGGCCGTTGGCTAGATAGTCCATGATCTGCGGGCCGATCGTGGTGGCGCCGGCCTGGTACATCGACAGGTCGATCCATTGGCCGCGGCCGGTGCGGCGACGACGATACAAGCTGGTCAGCAGCGCATAGACGGCATTCCAGCAGGCGATGAAATCCGTGTAGGACTGCCCGATCTTGCTCGGCGCCCCGTCTTCATAGCCCGACAGCCAGCACATGCCGCTGGTGGCTTCCAGCGACGTCGCTACGCTGCCGAACTCGCGCCACGGCCCGGTGTGCCCGTAGCCGGTATTCGACAGCATGATGAGCCCCGGATTGAGTGCAGACAGCGACGCATAGTCGAGCCCCAACTTCTTCATCACGCGCGGCGTAAAGCTTTCGGCGACGATGTCGCTCTTGGCTGCCAGCCGCTTGAACACCTGCTGGCCTCCG
>JAFKGG010000148.1 GCA_017307915.1 Burkholderiales bacterium
CAGGCCGCGAAGCTCGGCGCCTTGTCCCAGGCGATGGTCTTGAATTTCTTCTGCAACTGGGCCCAGGTCTCGCCGCTGTGCGCGGCGATCAGACGGCCGGTGGCGCTGACCAGCGTCGAGAACTGGCTGCCGACGTCGGTATGCAGATGAAACGGATGGCTCGAACGCGCCAGCGCCAGCACCATGACGTTCTGCCTGGCGGTGACCTCGACCAGCATGGCGGTGACGCCGCGTGCCGCCAGCCGATCCAGCGCCGGCTGCGCCAACTGCGCGAAGCTGCTCGATTCGAGCACGCTCCTGGCCAGCGCCAGCATGCCGCTGCCGAGCATGTAACGCTTGGTATCGGCTTCCACCCGCACGAATTCTTCGCTGACCAGCACGCGCAGGATATGCAGGCAGGTGCTGGGCACCAGGCCCAGCTCATCGGCGATCGCCTTCACCCCCAACGGGCGGCCGGTACGGCCAAGCAAGCGCAGAATCGCGATCGATCGACTGACTGCCGGCACGGGCCGAACCCTGACCTGCTTACCGGCGTTCTTCGCCGTTGCCATCTCTGTTTGCCTGCCCTTGCCGTGGAGAAGGCCCACGGGTTCGTGGAACGCGAAGCCGGGGCCGTGATGAGCGCGCCATGATAGCCGATCGCCGATGGGTCCAAGGCCACCAGTGGAAAGATTGTGGATGGCCCCCCGCCCATGGATGTAAGAAAGATTCGGCTGAAGCGACGTCCGGTGACGGTGGCACAGTGTCTTGCGCCGCTGCCACCGGCCGTTTCCTCGCCAACGCGTTCCAGTCACAGGAGAAACCCCTTGATGACCGCCCCGCATACCACGCCGCTTCAGGATGCTCCCGCCCCGATGAAGCGGGCCAGCGATTTTCCACCCGAAGTGCTGCGACTGTTCGACCGCTACGTGCACGGCGACATCTCGCGACGCGAGTTCCTCGCCGGCGCCTCGCGCTTCGCCGCCGCCGGCGTCAGCGCAGCGGCGCTGCTCGAAGCCCTGTCGCCGCGCTTTGCGCAGGCGCAGCAGGTACCGCCGACCGACGCCCGCCTGCGCGCCGAATTCATCGAATTCGAATCGCCCAAGGGCTACGGCAAGGCGCGCGGCTATCTGGTGCGCCCCGCATCGGTCAGCGGCAAGCTGCCCGGCGTGCTGGTGATCCATGAAAACCGCGGCTTGAACCCGCACATCGAAGACATCGCACGGCGCCTGGCGCTCGACGGCTTCGTCGCGTTCGCACCCGACGCGCTGTTTCCGCTGGGCGGTTATCCGGGCGACGAAGACATGGCGCGGGGGCTGTTTCCGCAGCTCGACCAGGCCAAGACGCGCGAGGATTTCGTCAGCGCGGCCGCGCTGCTGCACTCGCACGCGACGGTCAACGGCCGCATCGGTGCGGTCGGTTTCTGCTATGGCGGCGGCATCGCCAACCTGCTCGCCACCCGGGTGCCCGAGCTGCGCGCCGCGGTGCCGTTCTATGGCCCGGCACCGGCCGCGGCGAGCGTGCCCAACATCAAGGCCGAGATGCTGATCCACTACGCCAGCAATGACGAGCGCATCAACGCCGGCTGGCCGGCCTACGAGGCGGCGCTGAAGTCGGCCGGCGTGCGCCACCAGTCCTTCATCTATCCGAACACCGAGCACGGCTTCAACAACGACACCACGCCGCGCTACGACCCCCAGGCAGCAAAACTGGCGTGGCAACGGACGATCGCGCTGTTCGATCGCACGCTGAAGGCCTGAACGCCGCGCTTGAGGTGGATCAAACCGGCCTGTAATAAGGCCGGCATCGGGCGGCCAATAAGGTATATTTAATATGAATCTTATGACTCGCCCGCCGCCAGGAAGAATCGCCATGCCAGCTCCTCGTTCGCACGCTGAAGCAAGGGCTTTGCACCCGCCGCACGCTGGCTTCGCAACGCCGCGGCTGCCGGAGGTACCCACCCATGGCTGAGCTGCTGCGAATCGAGGAACCGCGGCCGGCGCCGCGCCCCGCGCCGCAATGGCGCGCCTTTCTCGAGCTGGGCTTTCGGCCGCTGTATCTGGCCGGCTGCTCGTGGGCGCTGCTGTCGGTCGCGCTGTGGGTGTTCGCGCCGCAGTGGCTGACTGGCGCGCTGGCCGGCGTGATCTGGCATGCACACGAAATGCTGTGGGGTTTCGTCGCCACCATCGCGGTCGGCTTCCTGCTCACGGCCGGCGCCAACTGGACCGGCATCAATCCGTTGCACGGCCCGGCACTGGGCGTGCTGGCCTTGCTGTGGGTGGTGGCGCGCGCGGCTTTTCTGGTGCCGGGCTCCAGCGCTTTCATGCTGGCTGCGCTATGCGAACTGCTGTTCTTCGCCTGGGCCGCGCTGGCGATGGGTCGGGCGATCTACCGCGCGCGCAGCCACCGCAACTATGGCGTGCCGCTGCTTCTGCTGGGGCTGGGCGTCGCCGACGCGCTGTTCCTTTGGGCCGCTTCGAAGGGGGATTACGCACTGCTGATGCAGCGCTTCGATGCCGGCCTGCTGTGCATGGCGGTGATCGCCCTGCTGGTGGCGCGGCGCGTGATTCCGTTCTTCGCGATGCGCGCGGTCAATGGCTTGACGATACCAATGCACACGCGCAGCGGCCAATGGCAGCTCGCCGCCGGCGTGCTGGCCATAGCGTGTCTGCTGGCGGGTTGGCAACCGGGTATGGCGCTCGCGCTGACGGCGGCCGGTGCGCTGGCCTTGTGGCAGGTGCTGGCCTGGCAACCTTGGGCCGTTCGCCGTGTGCCGCTGCTGTGGATCCTGTATACCGGCTACGCCGGGCTCGGCGCGGGCCTGCTGGTGGCCGCCGCGCACACCGCCGGCTGGGGGCTGCAACTGGGCTTGCGCGCGGCCTGGCCGGTGCACGTGATCGGCGTGGCGGGTTTTTCAGTGCTGATCATCGGCATGGTCACTCGCACGGCGCTGGGCCATCTGGGCCGCCCGCTGCGCACCGACAGCAGCATCGTCGCTTCTTATGCGCTGGTGATCGTCGCTGCGGCGCTGCGCCTGGTAGCCTTGCTGCCGACGAGCATGACGCTGACGGCGCTGCATGCATCGGCTGCCGCCTGGGTGCTGGGCTTTGCGCTGTACCTGTGGCGTTTCTTCCCGATGCTGATCCGCCCGCGCATCGACCAAGCGGCCGCCGCGGCGATCAAACCGGGCAAGATCGCCGTGCGCCCGAAGACCACGTCGTGACCCATCACCTGTCCATGCGATCCGCCCCATGCGCCTGACCACGATGACCGACTATGCGCTGCGTCTGCTGATGTACGTGGCGCAGCGGCCCGAACGCCTGTGCACCATCGCCGAGATCGCGCAGGCGCACCGGATCTCCGAATCGCACCTGATGAAGGTCACGCACCAGCTCGGCCTGCAAGGCTGGATCGAAACCGTGCGCGGCAAAGGCGGCGGCATGCGCTTGGCGCATGCGCCCGCCGCCATCAACCTGGGCGCGGTGGTGCGCAGCATCGAACCCGATTTCGATCTGGTCGAATGCTTCTCCGACACCAACGAGTGCACGTTGACCGGCCAGTGCCGGCTCACCGGCGTTCTCGGCGGGGCGCTGCGCAGCTTCATGGCACACCTGGACGGCTTCACGCTGGCCGACCTGCTGCCGGGCAGCGATCTGGCCTTGGTGGACGCCGGCAAGGCCACCGGCGCTGGCGGCCATCGCGTGCGCATGCACATCGAACGACGCAGGCCCCTATGAGCTACGGCCTGCTGCTCATCCTGCACCTGCTGGCGGCCATCGCTTTCGCCGGCACGGTGTTCTTCGAGGTGGTGATGCTCGAAGGCGTGCGCAAGCACCTGCCGTCCGACACGATGCGCGAAGTGGAGCGCGCCATCGGCAACCGTGCGGTGGCCATCATGCCGTGGGTGCTGCTTACGCTGTACGGGGCCGGCATCGCCCTGGCCTGGCAGCATCGAGCGGCACTGGCTCAGCCGCTGTCGAGCAGCTTCGCGCTGCTGCTGACCATCAAGATTGCGCTGGCGCTGTCGGTGTTCGGCCATTTCGCCACCGCCATGTTCTGGCGGCGGCGCGGCGTGCTGCGCGGCGCGCGCTCGCGCCGGCTGCACCTGAGCGTGTTCAGCCACGTGCTTGCCATCGTCGTACTGGCCAAGGCGATGCTCTATCTGCAGTGGTGATACCGTCGTCGCTCGTGACGTTCGACCACCGGGATCCTCATGAGTGCAACCGATCCGGCTGCCACCGCATCGCCCGCCGCTGAACTGCTGCTACACCAGCGCGCCGCGTTCCTGCGCGACGGGCCGCCTTCGCTGCCGCGGCGTCGGGCCGATCTGGTGCGGCTCAAGCACGCGGTGCTGCGCCGTCGAGCCGACATCGAAACGGCCGTGAAAAATGACTTCGGCCATCGATCGCGGCATGAGACTGCCGCGATGGAAGTGATGACGCTGGTGCACGGCATCGACTACCTGCATCGCCACCTGCGCCGCTGGATGCGTCCGGCCAGACGGCGCGTAGCCATGCATTTCCAACCGGCGCGCGGCTACGTCATTCATCAACCGCTGGGCGTGGTCGGCATCGTGTCGCCGTGGAACTATCCACTGGCGCTGACGCTGATGCCGCTGGCCACCGCCCTGGCGGCCGGCAACCGCGTGATGATCAAGCCGTCGGAATTCATGCCGGCCACCAGCGCGCTGCTGCAAACGATGCTGACCGAGCTGTTCGCGCCCGAACAGGTGGCCGTGATCGAGGGCGACGCCACGGTAGGCGCGGCCTTCTCGGCCTTGCCCTTCGACCATCTGGTGTTCAGCGGCAGCACCGCCGTCGGCCGCTCGGTGATGAGGGCCGCCGCCGAGCATCTGGTGCCGGTGACGCTGGAACTGGGCGGCAAATCGCCGGTGATCATCGACCAGGGCCACGCGGCCGCATCCGCCGCCAGCGTCGCCTTCGGCAAGCTGGCCAACGCAGGCCAGACCTGCACCGCCCCCGACTACGCGCTGCTGGCCGGCGAAGACGTCGAGCCATTCGTTCGCGCCTACGACGAAGCCGTCAAGCGCTTGTATCCCAATGGGCCGGCCAGCGACGACTACACGTCGATCATCAACGATCGCCATCACTGCCGGCTGCTCGCGCTGCTCGACGATGCGCGCGCCAAGGGCGCCCGCGTGATCGAAGTGGGTCATCTGCCGCACGAAGCCGGCGCCGGCCCGCGCAAGCTGGCCCCCACGCTGGTACTGGATGCCCGTGATGACATGCGGATCATGCAGGAGGAAATATTCGGCCCGCTGTTGCCGATACGCACCTGCCAGGGCATCGACGAGGTGATCGCTCATGTCAACGCCCGCCCTCGCCCATTGGCGCTGTACTACTTCGGCCCCGCCGGCGAAAACCGCGACAAGCTGCTGACTCGCACCACGTCCGGCAACGTCACCATCAACAATACGCTGCTGCACTACGCGCAAGACGACCTGCCCTTCGGTGGCGTGGGCGCGAGCGGCATCGGCGCCTATCACGGCGTCGAGGGCTTTCGCGCGTTGAGCCACGCCAAGGGTGTGTTCGAACAGGGCCGCTGGAATCCAAGCAATCTGTTGCGGCCGCCATTCGGGCGCCTGGCTGATTTCATCCTGAAGACGATGCTGCGCTAGCTTTGCGCTAGATTGCGCTGCGCGCGAGCGCAGATGCGCCGGGTCGCATCGACCGGCGAATCCTGCAGCCACCGGCGGCAGAGTTCGCGCACCCAGTCAGGGCTATCCTTGCCAGCGTCGTTGAGCCAGTTGGCCACCGAATCCTGCACGTAGACCGAGGCATCGGCACGCAGCGGCGACAGAATCGGCAGCGCCAGCGCCGGTTGCTGCTTGAGTGCCGCCAGATGCGCGCACCACACGCCGCGCGGGCGCAAGGCTTCGCACGCAAAACGCCGCAAACGTTCGGAAGACGATGCCGTCCACACCGACAAGTGCTCGATGGCTGCCGGCAGTTGCCGGGCCAGATGGGGCCGCGCCGCCATCCAGGCCCATTCCCGCACGCCGAAATGGGCATCGTCGGCCAGCGGCCTGACGGCGGCAAGCCGCTGTTCCAGATCCAGGCTCGGATGCGCGCCGATCATGAAACAGGCCCAGCCTCGCACCGTATCGGATCCATGGGTTCGGCATCGCTCGATGCCGTCGACGCCCAGTTCCACCTGCAATAGCGCGCCGATGCCTTCCATCCGCTTCAGAATGCCGAGCTCGCAGGCCGCCTCGACGGCCTGGCCCAGCCGCGGCCACAGCTCGGGAAAGACGGCGCGCAGCAGGCAGGCCTGATCGACCGCCAGGCCTTCAGTAAGCGTAGCGCTTTGCAGCTCGCCACGCGACAGCGCAGCCAGTACCTCGGGCGCAATGTCGGCGGTGCGGGTGGCCCCCTTGCGAACGGCAACTGGAGCTTGCTGGCGGGCTTGGGGTGATTGCTTGCCGTTGCGTTTCATGCGGCGGCCTTTTCGCGGCGAGCCGCGATGCCCGTGGCCACCTTACCCAGCAGTGTCGCCAAGCGCCGACGCTCGATGGGTGACAGGTCTGCGAACAGGCCGGCGATCCAGCGACCGTGTTGCGCGAACATCTTGCCGGCCAACTGCCGGCCTTTGCGGGTCAGCCGGATGCGCAGCGCCCGCCGGTCGGCGGTATCGGCATGTCGCTCGATCAAGCCGTCTCGCTGCAAACCGTCGAGCAGGCCGGTCACCGTGGCGCGCGTCACGCCGGCCTGCTCGGCCAGACGGTTGGGCGCGAGTCCCTCGCCGGCGGCCTCGAGCAGAAACAGCAGCACGAAGCGCCCTTCCGTCAGACCGTGCGGCGCCAACAAGGCCGCACAATCGCGATCGATGGCCGCGGCCAGCGAAAGCGTCTGGAAGCACAGCCGGATGCTTTCCAGGTCGGGGAGCTGCCGGCGCTGGGCTTCCTGCAACAGAGCCAGGTATTTTTGTTCGAGCGTATTCATAAGCCGCCATATCGTATGGCGGCTAATTATATGCCCTATTCTTCTACGTCAACCCAATCGGTCTATTTTTCGGCAAGGCCGAGCTCGCGAATCAAGCGAGCCCAGACCGCGGTCTCGGCCGCCGTCTCTTCCATCACCTGCTTCGAGCTGCTCGGATACGGTTCGGCGTTGAATGTCGTCATCCGCGTGATCAGTTCGGGATCCTTTTGGGCCGCGGCGACCGCTGCGTGCAGCTTGTTCACGACCGCTTGGGGGGTTCCTGCCGGCACCAGCAAGGCCCCCCACGAATAGATCTCCATGCCGGTCACGCCCGACTCAGCAAAGGTGGGTACGTCAGCGAGCGAGCTTATGCGCTTCTTGTCCGCAACGGCGAGCACCCGGATTCGCCCTGCCTTGACGTTGCCGATCGTGGACGAAACGGCGTCGAGCGCGAACTGCACTTCTGCGCCGATCAGTGCCCGCTGCATGTCCGCACCGCTCTTGTAAGGCACGTGAGTCGCCTGAAAGCCGAGCTTTTGCTTGAGCATCTCTGCCATCAGATGAGGCAAGGCACCCGCACCCGGCGAAGCGTAGTTGATCGGCTGGTTCTTGGCGTATGCCACCAGCTCGCCGAGAGTGCGAACCGGAAGCTGCTCGTTGACGGCAAGCACCATCGCCTGCCTGTGCCCATAGCTGACCGGGATGAAATCCCTCGCCATGTCGACGTTCGCCTTCGGCATCAGCGTCGGCGAGATCGTGTAGGAAGAGCCGGCCGTATACAGCACGGTATAGCCGTCCGGCTTGGAACGAGCCACTTCCTGGGCTGCGACGAGGCCGCCCGCCCCCGCCTTGTTGTCCACCACGATGGGCGTGTTCAGGCCTTCCTCCATCTTCTTCGCAATGATCCGAGCCATGGCGTCGGCCGGCCCGCCGGCTCCGAAGGAGACGACCATCCGGATCGGTCTTGCCGGATAGTCGCCCGCCGTCTGCGCGCCGGCCAACGACCCATGGCAGCACGCGTAGATCGATACGGCCGCGAGCAGGCAAGCCCTTCTGCCTCTCGGCGCCGCCGCAAGACTCGAATACTTCATTGCTGTCTCCTCTTTGTCAGGTCTGGATCGGTGCCGATACGGCAACACCCTGCTCGTCACTCTGGCAAGACTCTGCCCAGATCGAAGCGATAGATCTCCGGTGCAACAGAGGCCACCGGAAGCGGCGCCGCCCCCCGGACGACATCGATGACGTCGAGCGCGTTCCCGGGCTCAGCGTCACCACGCCAGGCGACGTGTCCGTCGGGGCGCACCAGCACGAGCTGGCGTTCATAGCATTCACGTACCGCAGGATCCTCCAGCGACACGATACGCAACGGAACCCTCCGCGCCCGGGCTGCGTCGGCAAAGGCCTGGCCCGAGGCTACGCCAGCGCCCAGACGCAGCAGCACGAACCCGCGGCCAAAGAAATCGAGCGTCGAGCGACCCGGGCCGAGCCAGACGTGCGGCGCGCGGGAGCCCGGGCGTGCACTCTGCTGGTAGCTCATCACCCGGTCCGGCGGTGCCGGCGAGCCGTCGGGAATGCAGATCGGCGATGGGTCGTAGCGATAGCCGAGGACGATACCTTCATTGACGTATTCGCGGCGGTATTCCTGCTGCGCCAGCCGTTCCCGCAGTTGCACGCGCGCCAGCGCTCCGCGGCTCGATTCTTCCTGCAAGGCGGCGAGTTTCGGTAGGCCGCTGACCAGCGAGAACGTGTAACTGGCCTCGTCGACGTTGCGCACCGCTACCGGCCGCCGCTCGAACTCGTACGTGTCCAGGATCTTCGGGTCAGCCCAGCCTTCGAAGGTGGCCGCGAGCTTCCAGCCCAGATCCACGGCATCCTGGATTCCCGTGTTCATGCCGAAGCCGCCCGTGGGCGTGAGATTGTGAACGGCGTCGCCGCACAGGAAGACGCGCCCCTTGCGGAAGTGTCGCGCGACCAGTTGCTGCCGATCCCAGGGGAGCACGCCAAGCACGGTGAACGGGGTTTCCGGCCCGATGGCCGCGCGAACATATTTCGCCTTGTCCGACGAATCGAGATCGACGCCAGGCTCGAGCTGTGAAAGCCAGAGCCGCCAGGTCTTGCGCCCGTCGATCGCAGAGAGTGCCCCCCACATGCCTTCGGGGCCGACCAGCCAGCTCATCGCTGCCCGACGTTCCTCGATCCCGGCGTACAGTTGCGATGACTCGAAATAGATGTTGAGCTCATTGCTCAGCCGGGCATCGCCATCGGCTGCGATGCCGAGGCTCGACCTGACGCCGCTCTTCGCGCCGTCGCAAGCGACCATGTAGTCGGCGATCACCCGCATCGTCGTGCCGTCATCCAGATCGGCCACTTCAGCAAGGACGTGATCGCCGTGGTCTTCGAAGCGCTCCAGGCGCGAGCGATAGCGCAGCGTGTTCGTCGGCATGCCGGCAGCCTGCTCGCGCAGGATCGGATCGAACCAGGTCTGCGGGCAGCGCTGGAAATGCTCCGGGGTCGTCGACGAAGGCTTGCGCTCGAGTGCGGTGCCGCGGTCGTAACGGAAGAACTCGTGGCCCCTCAAATTGGTGCAGAAGATGAGGCGGACCGGATAGTCGTCAGGCCAGCCGGCACTGCGCACGCGGTCTGCGATTCCCCAGCGACGGCAGAATTCCATCGTGCGCGCATTGACGCCGTTCATCTTCGGCAAGGGGATCGATCCGTCCCGACGATCGATCAGCAGGTTGTCGACTCCGCGCCAGCCGAGTTCGATCGCCAGTGCGAGACCGACCGGCCCTCCCCCCACGATCAGTACTTTGGTACGAAATTCTTGCATCAGCCCACTCAGCACGCATCGGGCGACTATTGCATCCGCCTCGCAAGGGTTTGTTAAACATGTATATGAGATGAATTAACATGGATTCCTGGTTAATGAAGCCGGCAGGAATCCCGATGAATCTCACCCAGCGCCAATTGAAGGCCGTCGTCGAGATCGCACGACTGAAAAGCTTCACGCGGGCGGCCGAACATCTGCACATCAGCCAGCAGGGCTTGAGCCTGATGGTTCGCGAAGTGGAGACGCAGCTCGATTGCCGGCTGTTCGACCGCACGACGCGAGCCGTAGCGCTGACGCCGGCGGGGCGTCAGTTCCTGGCGGTGGCGGAGCAGACGGTGCGGTCGCTGGAAACGGCCGCCGCCGAGCTTGGCCACATGAGCGCGAAGGCACGCCTGAGCTTGTCGGCGGCAGCTTCGCCGCTGATCGCCGCAACGCTGCTCCCCGAAGCCTGTGCCAAATTCCGTGCGCTGCACCCGCAAGTGACCGTCAAGATTGCCGACGTCGAGCGCGAGCGCATCCAGGGAATGGTTGAAACGGGGGAAGTGGATTTCGGATTGGGTGCCTTTCTGAAGCCGAGCGCGGGGCTGGAGCGCAGCCTGCTGTTTCGCTGCAATCTCGTTTGCTTCTGCGCGGCATCACGCAGCCGCAAGATTCCGCAGATGCGCCAGATCGCGGACATCCCATGGAAGTCGATCGGCGACCGCCCGCTCCTCGGGCTGCCGGCAGACAATCCCGTGCAGCAACTGGTCGACGTTCATCTGGCCAAGATCGGGCGCCACAACGAAGAGCGCCTCACCTTCCGCAACTTCCAGACGCTGCTGGCGATGGTCGAAGCGGGTTTCGGCTGCGCCATCCTGCCTTCGTTCGCCGTGTCTGCGGCACGCCGGATGAACGTCGAGATGGGACTGATCAGAGATCCCGTCGTGTCGGTCGATTTCTTCCGAGTCAATCAGAAGGGATGCGCGCGGCACCCGATGGAGTCGGCGTTCGGCGAGGTGCTGTTGGCCACCATGAAGGCGCGTTGTGCGATTACATAGCCGTCGCAGGTAAATCATCCGGCTGCGTGAGATCAATCACGCCAGGGCCAGATCAGGCGCAGCGCCCGCGGCCGCCAGCAAAGCGTCAGCGCCACCACTATCGCTCCGCACGCCAGCAGCAGCATCCACACCAGAATCGCCATCGAAGTTGCATCGGCAGCAAGGCAAAGACCCAGCGACGCCGCCAGACCGAGGCTACCCAGCAGGCGCAGCGCGCGCTGGTGCAAGCGCGTCGGGCCTGCGCCGGTATGCACTTGTTTCCAGTGCACCTGCATGGCCATGGCCAGCCAAGCAAAACCCAGCACAGACGCGACGCAGGCTCTGTTCAGCGTGATTGCGCTCAAAGCATCAGCCACG
>JAFKGG010000149.1 GCA_017307915.1 Burkholderiales bacterium
CGCGCAGCCGGCGGCCGATGCCGCGTGGCGCGATGGCGGCCAATTCTTCGATGCCGGGCTTGAGGAACTCGACCACCTCGACGATTTCGCCGTCGCGCGCCTGCGCTTCGCTGCGGATGCGCTCGAAGCGGCCGCGGCGCGTCTTCAGGTCGGCGACGCGGATCACGTCTTCGTAGCTCATCCACAGCGCCAGATGGCGGGCGGCCTCGGCCAGAGTGGTGTCGCCGGGTTGTCCGTGGCCGGCCGATGCTGCCTCGGACAGGCTGTGCAGCCGTTCGACATAGCGGCGCGCCCAGGCCTGATCCTGATAGTCGATCAGGCGCAGCACGCCGTGCGCGGCGGGCTCGCGCATCGGTGCGGGAAGCGCGGCCAGCAGCGGCGCCCAGGCGTCGGCGATGTCGGTGTCGGTGTCGGTGTCGGTGTCGGTGTCGGTGTCGGTGTCGGCGTTGGGCGTCGCGGCCGGGCGCGTACCCGCATTGCGAGCGGCGGCGGCGCCAGCCTCGATCAGCATGCCGCGGGCGGATTCGGTGGCTACCGTGTCATAGGCGTCGCCGAACCCGGCCAGGCTGGCTTCCACGCCCAGACCCCCGTCGCGAATCACCTGCTCGCACAGCGCTCGGTCCCAGGGCAGCAAGCCGGCGCCGGCCAGCGCGCCGAACATCACGGCACTGATGACGGTGCCGCGGCGCACGGCGATCGCTTCCATGTCGAGCATGACGTAGCGCGATGCCAACTCGCGGGCAGCGGCGTGCACGCGCGCGTCATCGAAGCGGCCATCGCCCATCTGCATTTTTTCGAGCGTGGTGTAGACGCGGTGCGTGGCGGTGATCAGCGTGGTGCGCCGCGGGTGCACGAAGCCGCGTTCGATGGTGCGTGCGGTTTCCAGCAATTCGCTGCTCAACACCACGTCGACGCCGCTGGCCACCGGGCTCAATGCAAACACCGGTTCGGCGCCGGCCGGGGCGGCTTCGCGCAGCAGCTCGATGTAGTAGCTGGTCGAGCCGGTGCGCTGCGCCACGCCGGGCACCGACGTGGCCTGCACCGGCAAGCCCTGGCGCAGCGCGCATTCGACGATCCAATCGGCCAGCACGCCGCCGCCTTCACCGCCGAGGGCGGCGATCAGCAGGGTCAGGGGTTGTGGGGAGGCGGGGCGGGAAGACATTGGGGCGTCCGATACGGCCAGGGTCATGCCGAAGGGTCACGCCGCTTGCAGCGCGCCGATCACGCGCCGGCGCAGCGCTGCCTTGAAGCGATCCCAGCGGCTGGGGTGGCTGATGATCTCGGCGCGCCAGAACGATGGGCACAGCACCGCGGCATGCGCCACTTCGCCGCACAGGCCGCAGCCGACGCAGCCGTTGGTGACGTGCGCGACCGGATCCTTCTTCAGCGGATCGGCGGCCGGCTTGACGGTCAGCGTCGGACAGCCCGACAGGCGGATGCAGGAATGATCGCCGGTACAGGTGTCTTCATCGACGCCGAAGCGCGTGCGCACGACGCGCTTGCCTTCGCGCAGCAGCCGCGCACGCATGGGCTTGAGCCGGCGCTGCCGTTCGAGCTGGCATTCGCCTTCGGCGACGACCACCTTCAGGCCCTCGAACGGCGAGGTCAGCGCTTCCTGCAAGGTGTCGCGCACCTCGGCGACGCGGTAGTTATGCACGGTGCGCAGCCATTTCACGCCCATGCCCTTGAGTGTGTCCTCGATGGTGGTCTCGCTGCTGGTGGCGCTGGTGCCCTGCGCCACGCGGCGCGCTTCGGAGGCTGGTGTCGAGATCACTTCCTGCGTGCCGGTGGCCGAGGTATAGCCGTTCTTCATGATCACCAGCACGCCGTCGCCGCGATTGAGCAGCGCCGACGAGACGCCCGACAGCAGGCCGTTATGCCAGAAGCCGCCGTCGCCCATGATCGCCACCGGCCGCCGCGCCGAGAAATTCTTGACGCCGGCGCTGCTGGCCAGGCTCATGCCGTAACCGAGAATCGAGTTGCCGAACGAGAAGGGCTCGAAGGTGGCGAAGGCGTGGCAGCCGATGTCGGCCGATACGTGCAGCCGGCCCAGGTCGCGCTCGACCAGCTTCAGCGCGGCGAACACCGGCCGCTCCGGACAGCCGGTGCAGAAGTTCGGCGGCCGCGGCGGCACCGCGCCGCCGAAGGCTGCGCCGGCCTGCCGGCGCAGTGTTGCGACGTCGTCGAGCAGGGCGCTGGCGCCGCTGCGATCGATCGCCGGTGCGTATCGCTCCAGAAAGGCCTCGAGCCCGCGCAGCAGCACCTCGACCGTGTATTCGCCGCCCATCGGCAGCAGATCCTTGCCGTGCAGCCGGGCCGCTGAATCGGCGCGGCGCAGAATCGCGCTCAGGCTCTGCTCGATGAAATCGGGTTGGCCCTCTTCGAGCATCAGCACGGCACGCTTGCCGGCGCAGAAATCGTTGATCTGTTCCGGTACCAGCGGATAGACCACGTTCAGCGCCAGGATCGGAATGCGCGTGTGACCCCAGGTATCGGCCAAGCCGAGCGTTTGCAGCGCGCGGATCAAGGTGTTGTACAGCCCGCCTTGCACGATGATGCCGAGTTCGTCGACGTCGCCGTCGAAGCGTTCGTTCAGGCCGTGCTCGACGATGTAGCGCTGCGCCGCCGGCATGCGTACTTCGTACTTCAGCTTTTCGTGGCGGAAGGTGACCGGCGGGTGCGACAGTCGGTTGTAGTCGAACTCGGCGGGTTCCTGCTGCAGCTGGCGCGTCGAGATGGCGGGGCGCTGGTTGTCACGAGTGGTGAAGCTGCCGCGCACGTGGCAGGCACGGATGCGCAACTCCATCATCACCGGCGTGTTCGAGGCTTCAGACAGACCGAAGCCGTGCTCGACGCAGCGCACGATGGTGGGCAGATTGGGGCGCGGGTCGAGCAGCCACAGCCCCGACTTCATCGCGAAGGCGTGCGTGCGTTCCTGGATCACGCTGGCGCCTTCGCCGTAATCTTCGCCGACCACGATCAGCGCGCCGCCGATGACGCCGGGCGAGGCCAGGTTCGACAGCGCATCAGAGGCAACATTGGTGCCCACCACCGATTTCCAGGTGACCGCACCGCGCACCGGATACATGATCGAGGCGGCCAGCATCGCCGCGGCCGAGGCTTCGTTGGTACAGGCCTCGACGTGCACGCCGAGTTCGTCCATGTAGTCGCGCGCCTGCACCATGACGTCGAGCAGGTGCGAGATCGGCGAGCCCTGGTAGCCGCCGACGTAGCTGACGCCGGACTGCAGCAGCGCCTTGGTCACCGCGAGAATGCCTTCGCCGTGGAAGGTTTCGCCGTCGCCGAGCGATAGCGAGCGGATCTCTTCGCGGAAGGAACGTTCCACTCGATGGGTCTCCGTCGGATAGCGGCCGGATCGCTCGCCTTGTTGCCGCCGAACGGCGGCTATTGATTGGCGGCCACGTTAACCGTACCCTTGGCATTCGTCAAATCGATTCTCCAAATTTCGTACATTCATAATGTCAATGAAATGCGTTCGCGCTTCGATCGGCTCGACCTGAACCTGTTGCGCGTGCTGGTGGCGATCGACCGCTTTCGCTCGGTGACCGAGGCCGGCCGCCATCTGTCGCTGAGCCAGCCGGCGGCCAGCAACGCGCTGGCGCGGCTGCGCGATGCCTTCGACGACCCGCTGTTCGTGCGCGGAGCTGGCGGGTTGACGCCGACGCCGCTGGCCGCGCGTATCGCGCCTTTGGCCGCGGGCCATCTGGAAGCACTGGAAGCGGCGCTGACCGGTTCCGAGGGGTTCGATCCGGCCAGCAGCACGGCGGCCTGGCGGCTGTCGCTGTCGGATCTGGGCGAGGTGGTGTTCCTGCCGGCGATCACCGACGCGGTGCTGGCCGAGGCGCCGCACACACGCCTGACCAATGCCGCGGTGCCGGTCGAGCGAGTCGCCGGGGCGTTGGCCAGCCGCGAGGTCGACCTGGCGATCGGCATTCTTGATCCGCGCAGCCGGGGCATCAAGAGCAGCCTGCTGTTTCGCGAGCGCTACGTGGCGATGAGCCATCGTGATTTTCCCGTCGAGCTGCGCCAGCGCGGCGGTTTCGAGCGCGTCTCGCTGGTCGTGGCCTCGCCCACGGCCACTTATCATGAGGGCATCACCGAGACACTCGATCGCTATCAGCTTGCCGATCGCATCGTCGTGCGCGCCAAGCACTACGCGGCGATGCCTGATCTGGTGAACAATGCACCGCTGGTGGCGATCGTGCCGCATGTGTTCGGCGCGATCGCTTGCCAGCGCCTGCCGCTGGTAATGTGGCCGGTGCCGTTGAAGATGCCCACTTTCGACATCCGCATGGTCTGGCACGGTGCCACCGACAACGATGCTGCGCAGATCTGGCTGCGTGAGCGGGTATTGCGGCGCTTCAGGCGCCGCCGCGCGGTTGCGCTTTCCACCGAATGAGGTTTTTCTTGTCGCTTTCCCGAATCGCCAATCTCGATGACATGCGCGACGCCGCGCGGCGGCGCCTGCCAAAGCTTGCTTTCGACTTCTTCGACGGCGGCGCCGATCGCGAATCGGCGCTGGCGCGCAACCGTGCCGCTTTCGATGCGCTGACCCTGACGCCGCGCGTGCTGCGCAACGTGAGTTCGCGCAGCATCGCCTGCGAGCTGTTCGGCCGCAGTTGGGCGGCACCGCTGGGCATCGCGCCCACCGGGCTGGCCAATCTGGCGCGCGGCGGCGCCGACGTGATGCTGGCGCGCGCCGCGGCGGCGCTGGATTTGCCTTGCGTGTCGAGTACCGCTTCGACCACGTCGATCGAGGCGGTCGGCCGTGCTGCCCCTCGGCACACCTGGTTCCAGCTATACATGCCCAAGGATCGCGCCATCGGTGACGACCTGATGGCGCGGGCGCGTGCCGCCGGCGCGGAGGTATTGGTGATGACCGTCGATCTGGCCGTGCCCGGGCGGCGCGACCGCGATGTGCGCAACCGTTTTTCGCTGCCGTTTCGACTGGATCCGGCCATGCTGGCCGACTTCATGCTGCATCCCGGCTGGGCGCTGGACATGCTGTTCGGCGGCTCGCCGCGGCTGGCCAATTGGGAGAAGTACACGGCCGGGCGCTTGTCGGCCGAATCGCTGGCGGCCTTGCAGGCGCAGCAGATCGACGCGTCGCTGAGCTGGGCCGACGTCGAGCGCGTGCGCGGTACATGGTCGGGGCCCTTGCTGCTCAAGGGCGTGCTGCATCCCGATGATGCGCGGCAGGCGCGAGCGCTCGGCGTCGATGGCCTGCTGGTGTCGAATCACGGTGGTCGCCAGCTCGATTGCGCGCCGGCGACGTTTGACGCCTTGCCCGCGATCCGCGATGCCGTCGGCGACCAGTTCGCGCTATTGCTCGACGGCGGCATTCGGCACGGCGAAGACATCGCCAAGGCCCTGCGGCGCGGCGCAGACTTCTGCCTGGTTGGGCGGCCGACCTTGTATGGCGTGGCAGCCTACGGGCAGGCCGGCGTCGAGCACGTGCTGCGGTTGCTGATCGACGGCCGGTCGCGGACGCTGGGCTTGCTGGGCGAGACCAGCGTGGCCGGGTTGCGGCGCGCGGCGCCGCGCGGGCTGGTTGTCTGACTCAGGGGGCTGAGCCCAACCAGGGCGCGGCGAGGGTCAGGGCCGTCAGCAGCGGGGCGCCGATCAGAGCCACAGGCCCGGTCATGCGGCGGAACATGAAAGCGACCATCGAGCCGCCCACCACCCATGCGAGTAGCGCGTAGAAGGCCAGGCTGATACCGACGCTGCCGCTCATCAGGGCGCTGATCAGCCACCCGCCCAACAGGGCGATGCAGGCGCCGGGCAGCCAGCGAGCGATTTCGCGGCGATGAAACAGCGGCGCTGAAACGAAGTTCCAGCGTTGCCCCGAGTGATCGAGGTAAAGAAGGGCGCAGGAGCAAGCCAGCGCCCATAGGAAGATCGTCTTCTCCATGGGACTCGGTCGTTATGCAAAGCGCGGTGGCGCGGGCAACGGCCGCATCGGATGCGGTTACGCGCTCAGTTTAGCGGATCAATGCCGTTTGGCGCGAGGCGCGGGCACGCGTTCACAGGCCATCGATTTCCTTGAGGTGGCGCAGTCCGGCGAAGGATTGCAGCCGCTGGCGGATCGCTGCGAATTCCTGCGGCGGCACGCGGGTCAGGACGATCGAGATGTCGTCGAATTCAGGGTCTTCTTCCGACGGTTGGGTGATGAACTGTTCGACACGGGCGCTGTCGGTTCCCAGCAGTTCATGCAGCCGGGCCAGAGGAAGCGAGCCTCGTTCGACGCTGATAAGCAGCCGCCGGCGCAGCTTGTTGGTGATGAAGCGTCGTTCGATCGGTTTGATGCCGGCGAGGATGATCAGAATGATGATCGTTGCCGCGATGGCGGGGGTATACAGGCCGCCGCCGACTGCCAGGCCGATCGCGGCGACCGACCACACGCTGGCCGCGGTCGTCAAGCCGCGAACGACCTCGCCGCGCGCGATGATCGCGCCGGCGCCCAGGAAACCGATGCCGGAGACGACCTGCGCCGCGACGCGCGACGGGTCGAGCGCGACGTGTTCCTGCGCGAGCATGTCGGTGAAGCCATAGGTCGACACGATCATGATCAGTGCCGATCCGACGCAGACGAGCATGTGCGTGCGCAGCCCGGCCGCCCATGAGAGCCTTTCGCGTTCCAGGCCGATCGCACTGCCGAGGACGGCTGCGAAGAGCAGGCGTCCGACGAGTTCCCATTCGCTGATCATTGGGTACCTCTGCGGATCAGGGCGGAGATTTTAACGATACGCGCGAAGGAGGGTGGTGGGGCGGAGTGTGAAATGCCTTGCTCGGCCGTTTCTCGAACAATGTCGTGAAGGTGGGCGGGGTCAGAGAAGCAGGCGATGAAGAAGCGATTTACGGCAGAACAAATCATCGCGGTGCTGCGCGAGGCGGAGGCCGACGCAAAGGTCTCGGAGCTGCCGCGCAAGCTGCTGACGCAGGTAGAACTGGACAAGTCGGCGCTCAAGGAGCTGCTCAGCCGAAAGTGGCGAGCCCACGGGCCAGCCGTGAGCAAAGCCTTGCAAGTCAAACCTCTCAAGCGTGAAGGCTTGATTCAACAATGCCATCTCGCCATTAATTCAATAATTGTTGTATCATTGAATAATGAACGAAGCCCAAGCTGTTTCCGCCCTCAGCGCCTTGGCCCATGCCCAGCGCCTGCGTGTGTTCCGCGCTCTGGTCGTTGCTGGCCCCGAAGGGCTGACGCCCAGCGTGCTGGCCGAGCAGCTTAACGTGGCCCGCAACGCCCTGTCTTTCCATCTGAAAGAGCTGGCCCATGCCGGCCTCGTCACGGTGGAGCAGCAAGGCCGCAACCTGATCTACCGCGCCGACTTCTCCCGGATGAACGGGCTGCTCGGCTACCTGACTGAGCACTGCTGCCAAGGTGGGGCATGCGAGGTCACTGAATCCACTGATTCCTCCCGCTCTCGCACCTCCTGCTGAAAAGGCCGCACCATGAAACGATTCCATGTCCACCTGCACGTCGATGACTTGAACCGCAGCGGCGGCTTCTATTCGCAACTATTCGCCGCGCAGCCCGCGCGCATCGAAGGTGACTACGCCAAGTGGATGCTCGAAGACCCGCCGGTGAACTTCGTGCTGTACGCCCAGCGGTCGTCCTGAGACGCCGAAACGCACCACTACTTGCTGCTGACGCGAGGCGCACATGACGACAGAGACCACCTACAACGCACTGTTCATCTGCACGGGCAACTCTGCCCGCTCCATCCTTGCAGAAGGCCTCCTCAATGAGCTGGGCGCAGGCCGCTTCCGCGCCTACTCGGCGGGCAGCCATCCCAAGGGCGCGGTGCATCCGCTCGCCCTCGCCACGCTGGAGCGCCTGCACCTGCCGGCGACCGGCTACCGCAGCAAGAGCTGGGACGAGTTCGTGGCGCCCGGTGCGCCGGTGTTTGACTTCATCTTCACCGTCTGCGACAACGCCGCCGGCGAGGTCTGCCCGGTGTGGCCGGGGCGTCCGATGTCGGCACATTGGGGCGTGCCCGACCCGGCCGCCATCGAAAGTACCGAAGAACAGCAGCGCAAGGCGTTTATGGACGCCGCGCTGACGCTCAAGCGCCGCATCGAACTGTTCCTGTCGCTGCCCTTGCAGCGGCTCGATGCCATGTCACTGCAGCATGAGCTGCGCGGCATCGGTACGAAGTGATAACGGCACGATGAGCGCGACCAGCGAAGCCCTGCGATCGGTGCGTGTGCCCGAGCCCATGAGCGTTTTCGAGCGCTACCTGACGGTGTGGGTGCTGCTGTGCATCGTCGCCGGCATCGCCCTGGGCCAGTTCGCGCCGGGCGTATTCCAGGCCATCGGCCGCATGGAGGTGGCCCAGGTCAACCTGCCGGTCGGCCTGCTGATCTGGATCATGGTGATCCCGATGCTGCTCAAGGTGGACTTCGGCGCGCTCGGGGAGGTGCGCCAGCACTGGCGCGGCATCGGCGTGACGCTGTTCGTCAACTGGGCGGTCAAGCCGTTCTCGATGGCGTTGCTGGCCTGGCTGTTCATCCGCTACGTCTTCGCCGACTGGCTGCCGGCCGACCAGCTCGACAGCTACGTCGCCGGCCTCATACTGCTGGCCGCCGCGCCCTGCACGGCGATGGTGTTCGTCTGGAGCCGGCTGACCGGCGGCGATCCGGTTTTCACGCTGTCGCAGGTGGCACTGAATGACACCATCATGGTGTTCGCCTTCGCGCCCATCGTCGGGCTGCTGCTGGGCCTATCGGCCATCACCGTACCGTGGGACACGCTGCTGACCTCGGTGGTGCTCTACATCGTCATCCCCGTCATCATCGCGCAGGTGTGGCGCCGCGCATTGTTGCGGCGCGGCCAGGCCGCGTTCGATGCCGCGCTGGCGCGCATCGGCCCGCTGTCCATCGCGGCATTGCTGCTGACGCTGGTGCTGCTGTTCGCCTTCCAGGGCCAGGCCATCCTGCAGCAGCCGCTGGTGATCGCCATGCTGGCGGCGCCGATCCTGATCCAGGTGTTCTTCAATTCCGGCCTGGCCTACTGGCTCAACCGCAAGGTCGGCGAGAAGCACAGCATCGCCTGCCCCTCGGCGCTGATCGGCGCGAGCAACTTCTTCGAGCTGGCCGTGGCCGCCGCCATCAGCCTGTTCGGCTTCCATTCCGGCGCCGCGCTGGCCACCGTGGTCGGCGTGCTGATCGAAGTGCCCGTGATGCTGCTGGTCGTGCGCGTGGTCAATCGCTCGCGCGGCTGGTACGAGGGCGGTCCGAACTTTACGGAAGTTTTACGGAGGTAGCGGGTGCTATCGCTGAAACCCGAGTCTTTCTGGCGCCCCCGGCACGAATCGAACGTGCGACCCTCCCCTTAGGACGGAGAAAATACCGTTCATTAGTGTTCGCTGATGTTTTTTAAGTGGCTGATTTATATACGTTGTTGCCCGTACCCGTCCGCTTGCGTTCGCCCATGTTTTGCCGTACTTTTGCCGTACGAAAAATCCCTCCCTTGCATCCTCCCCTGCGGAGCAGCCGACGATGGCGGATCGAATCGACTCAAAAACAGCGCGGGCAAAACTCAAGCCACGACGTGAGCCGTACTGGCATCAGCTACGCGCGGGCGGACACCTGGGGTATCGAAAGCTGACCGAAGGCGAAGGAACCTGGATCGCAAAGTGGCGCGATGCGGCAACGGGCAAGCGGCATTACAAAGCGCTGGGCACGATTCTGGATAGCGACAGGCCAGCATTCGAGCGCGCGCGAAAGGACGGGAACCGCTGGCTTGATGACCTAGACAAAGGCGTGTCGCCCGAGGTGCTCACGGTCAAGGACGCCTGTGATCAGTACGTCGCGACCCTACGCCGCACGAACGCCAAGAAAGGCGACCGCGCCGCGGCTGACTTTCGTCGGCTAGTTTTCACCGACGCTATTGCGAGTATCGAGCTGGGCAAGCTACGCGCCGACCATTTGGAGGCGTGGCGCGACAGAGTCTCGGCACCGCCACCCAGGCTAGGGCGAGGCGTTCGGACGAAGGCCACGCCGAGGGCGCCAGCGACGATCAACCGAGACATGGTGCCACTGCGCGCAGCGTTGAATCGGGCGCTCGACAAGGGATTGCTAGCCTCGGACATCGCCTGGCGGTTGGCGCTAAAGCCGCTGAAGAATGCCGATCGGCGTCGCGGTATCTATCTGGATCGGGAAGAGCGAGCGCGATTGATCGAGAAGGCCGTCGACGAGTTGAAACCGTTCATCAAGGGGCTGGCATCGCTGCCATTGCGCCCCGGCGCACTTGCCGCGCTGTCGGTGGCTGACTTCAATTCCAAACTGAAGACGCTGAGGGTGGGGGTTGATAAGGCTGGTGCCGAGCGCTGGATTGCTGTCCCACCGGCAACTGCGCAATTCCTCGCCGAGCAAGCGAAGGGCAAGCTGCCCGGCGCGCCCCTGATTGCAATGGCCGACGGTGCGCGCTGGACGAAAGATCGGTGGAAGGGGCCAATTCGTGACGCCGTCGCTGCTGCGGGCCTGCCTGCGGCGACGACCTCTTACGTACTACGCCATAGCGCCATCACCGATCTGGTGGTCGGCGGCCTAGATTTGCTGACGATCGCCAAGATTAGCGGAACGTCAGTCGCAATGATCGAGAAGTTCTACGGGCACCTGCGCCAGGAGCAGGCGAAGGCTGCACTTGCGGCGCTGGCGTTGTGAGGATCGGTATGACCACGGATGCTTTTACCGAAGCCGAGAAGGCACAAGCCATCGAAACCCTGGGCGAATGGTTCAGGCTCGATACGTGGACTGTGCGTGAGGGGCTGTTGCTGCTAGTCGGCATAGATCCACTGCGATCGGGCGATCTGAATTTCACCCCGAAAGGTGTAACTACGGGCCCGAATCCGGCGTGGGCACGCATCACGAAGAAACCGGGCGTACTAGTAGGCGAGGACAACGTGCCTCGTCCCGACGGGCTTATCATGGAACCGATGGCAATGTATCGACTCTGGGAGTTGATGCGTTTTTGGCGCGCGACATCCGGCCATTCGGACGACTGGGACTCTCGCGCCAAGCCTTCCTATTTCGTGTCGTGGGCGCAGTCGAAGGGTTTCGGCCCGTTCTGGGCTGACTGGATG
>JAFKGG010000150.1 GCA_017307915.1 Burkholderiales bacterium
TGGTCGGCTTCGGCGCGGCCTTGCCGGTGCTGCTGGCGATCCTGTTCATCCACTGACTTCCTTCACCCGATAGAGCCAAGCATGCGTATTCGTTACACCGTGGCGTTCACCGCGCTGGTCGGCGCGCCGGCCGTCGCGGCCGATCTGAGCGTCGGCATCGAGATCCCCCGCCTGAGCGTCGCCGAATACCATCGGCCCTACGTGGCGGTGTGGCTCGAGCGCGCCGACCAGACGGTCGCCGCCAACCTGTCGGTCTGGTACGACCTGAAGCTGAAGAACAACGAGGGCACCAAGTGGCTGAAAGACATGCGGCAGTGGTGGCGCCGCAGCGGCCGTAGCCTGGACATGCCGGTTGACGGCGTGAGCAGCGCCACGCGCCCGGTCGGCAAGCACAAGCTGTCGTTCAGCGATGGCGCCGCCCCGCTCGGCAAGCTGGCGCCGGGCGAATACAAGCTGTTCGTCGAGGCCGCGCGTGAAGTCGGCGGCCGCGAATTGCTGCAGATTCCGTTCCAATGGCCGCCGGCCAAGGCGCAGACCTTGCAGGCACAAGGCGCGAGCGAGCTCGGCGAGATCGTGCTCGAACTGAAACCGTGATCCACAACTACCGCACGAGGAGTTTTTCCATGAACCGCAAACTCGGTCTGGCCGCCGCGGCGCTGGCTGCCGCTCTGTATCTGCCTGGCGCGCAGGCGCACAACTTCTGGATGCTGCCGTCGTCGACGGTGATGTCGTCGCCGCAATGGATCACCGTCGATGCGGCGGTGGCCAACGACTTCTTCTATTTCAATCACCAACCGCTGCGGCTCGACAACCTGGCGATCACCGCGCCCGACGGCAGCTCGGTGGCGGCCGAGAACATGCATCGCGGCAAGCTGCGCAGCGTGTTCGACGTGAATCTGGCCAAGCCGGGCACCTATCGGCTGGCGGTGGCCAACCAGGCGCTGTTCGCGTCCTACAAGCTCAACGGCGAGCGCAAGCGCTGGCGCGGTACGGCGGCCACGTTCGCGAAAGACATCCCGGCCAACGCCGAGGAACTCGACGTCACCGAATCGGTCAGCCGCCTGGAAACCTTCGTCACCGTCGGCAAGCCGAGCCAGCTCGCCCCGACCAACGTCGGGCTGGAGCTGGTGCCGGTCACGCATCCCAATGATCTGGTCAGCGGCGAAGCCGCCACCTTCAAGCTGCAGGTCGACGGCAAGCCGGCCGCCAACATCGAAGTGGTGATGGTTTCCGGCGGCAGCCGCTATCGCGACAAGGTCGGCGAAATCAAGGTCAAGACCGACGCCAATGGCCAGTTCTCGGTGAAATGGCCGCAGCCCGGCATGTACTGGCTCGATGCCGACGCCGAAGACAACAAGACTTCGATGCCGCAGGCCAAGAAACGCCGTCTCGCCTATACCGCCACGCTCGAAGTGATGGCGCAGTAAGCGCCGCCGCAAGAGTCGGCACAAAAGAGGGCTGGCCGCATGTTCTCCAGCGCCGCGGCGCTGCTGTCGACGCCGTCTGTGCAAGGCGCACGGCTGAGCGCTTCGTTCGCCCAGCCGCGGCTGATGCATCGGCTGGCTGGGCAGACGATGGGCACCCAGTGGGAAGTGCGGCTGGTCGGCGCGCCATCGGCGCCGCTGGCCCTGCTGCGCGAGCGCATCGAAGCTGCGCTCGACCTGGTCGTGGCGCAGATGAGCAACTGGGACGCGGCCTCAGACCTGAGCCGCTTCAACGCGGCGCCGGCCGGTCAGTGGTGTGAACTGCCCGCCGAGCTGTTCGAAGTGGTGTGCCACGGTCTGGATCTGGCGCGGCGCAGCGGCGGCAGCTATGACCCCAGCGTCGGCACATTGGTGGCGCTGTGGGGTTTCGGCCCTGCCCAGCGGCGCAACGTGGCGCCGACTGACGACGAGATCGCACAGGCCATGGCTCGCACCGGCTGGCATCGATTGCAGATCGACGCCGCGCGGCGGCGACTGTATCAGCCGGGCGGCGTCGCGCTCGACCTGTCCGGCATCGCCAAGGGTTATGCGGTCGACCTGATATCGCGTGAGCTGGCCGCCGCCGGCTTCGGCGACACACTGGTGGAGATCGGCGGCGAGCTGACGGCGCGCGGCATGCGTTCCGACGGGCAGCCGTGGCGCGTGGCCGTCGATGCGCTGTGCTCCGCGGATGCGCCCGCGCTGTCGGTGAAGCTGCACGGTGCGATCGCCACCTCGGGCGATGCCTTCCACGCCTTCGTCAGCGACGGGCAGCGCCATTCGCACACCATCGATCCGCGCAGCGGCCGCACCGTATCGGACACGCTGGCCTCGGTCACCGTGGTGCACGAACACTGCATGCATGCCGATGCGCTGGCCACCGCGCTGACCGTGCTCGGCGCCGACGAGGGCTACCAATACGCGTGCCGGCACGGGTTGGCGGCGGCCTTCGTGCGGCGCGGACAGGCCGGCCACGAGTATCTGCTCACCGATGCCTTCGCGGCCTTGCTGGCCTGATGGGGGCGCGGTGCTGTGAGAGCGGGTGTGTTCGCTTCATTCCGGTATTGAAAGCATGACCGACGATCCGATGCGTCTGCTGGCCGCTGCGCTGGTGCTGCTAGGCTGGCTTGCGCTGTGCGCGGTCATCGTTGCGCGCGAGCGCCGGCGCCGCCGGCGCGCCGCGCGCGAAGCAGCCGGGATGGTGCCGGCTGAAGACGGCCGCGAGCCGGTGCTGGTGGCCTTCGCCAGCCAGACCGGCTTTGCCGAACAGCTTGCCTGGCAGACCGCGCGGCTGCTGCGCGGCGCCGGCGTGCCGGTGCAGTTGTCGGCCTTGGGCCAGCTCGGACTTGAACAATTGGGCGGCTATCGGCGTGCGTTGTTCGTTGTCAGCACCTATGGCGAAGGCGATCCGCCCGATAACGCCAGTGCGTTCGCGCGCCGCGTGATGAGCGACAGCGGCGCCTTGTCGCAACTGAGCTATGCCGTGCTGGCACTGGGCGACCGCGCCTATGCCAACTTCTGCGGCTTCGGCCGCAGCCTCGATCAGTGGCTGTCGCGGCAGGGCGCGCAACCGCTGTTCGAGCGCGTCGACGTCGACAATGCCGCCGAGAAGGGGCTGAAGTACTGGCAGTCGCAGCTCGCGCGCCTGGCCGGCATCGAAGCCGTGGAAGACGCGGGGCCGGCCGATGGCTGGGGCGCGGCGCCGTTTGAGTCCTGGCGCCTGGCCGAACGCCGTCTGCTGAACCCGGGCAGCAGCGGCGAGCCGCTGTATCACATCGAGTTGACGCCGCCAGGCAGCGCCGATGCATCGCCGGACGGCGGCGTAGCGTCGCCGTCATGGCAGGCCGGCGATCTGGTGCAGATGCGCGTGCCGGCCGACCCCGAACATCCGCGCGACTATTCGATCGCCTCGCTGCCCGCCGACGGGCGCCTGCATCTGCTGGTACGCGCGCAGCTGCGCACCGACGGCACGCCGGGGCTGGCTTCGGCGCTGTTGTGCCATGGCCTGGCCGAAGGCGACAGCGTCGAGCTTCGGCTGCGGCCCAATCGCGGTTTCAGGCTCGACGGCAACGAGCAGCGGCCGCTGATCCTGGTCGGCAACGGCTCGGGCTTTGCCGGCTTGCGTGCGCTGCTGAAGGCGCGCGCAGCGGCCGGCGGCAAGCCGCCGTGCTGGCTGGTGTTCGGCGAACGCCAGCAGGCGCATGACGACCTGTATCGCGACGAGGTGCAGGCCTGGCTCGATAGCGGCCTGCTGGCGCGCGCCGATCGCGTGTTCTCGCGCGATCAGCCGCAGCGCCTGTATGTGCAAGACCGCATCGAACAGAGTGCCGACGCACTGCGCGCCTGGGTTGCCGATGGCGCGGCGATCTATGTGTGCGGCAGCCTCGAAGGCATGGCCGGCGGCGTCGATGCGGCCTTGCGGCGGGTGCTGGGCGACGGCGCGGTGGAGCAGTTGCGCGATGAGGGGCGGTATCGGCGCGACGTGTATTGATGCGTTGCGCTGCGCGGCCGGCGCCCCCCTTCAGGCGCTGGCCTGCAACTGCGATTCGGCGGCGCGCAGGCGGAAGCGCTGGATCTTGCCGGTGGCTGTCTTCGGCAGTTCACTGACGACGTCGATCCAGCGCGGGCACTTCATGTGCGCCAGCCGGCTGCGCAGATGGTCGCGCATCGATTCGATCAGCGCATCGCTCGCCGCGTGGCCGGCGCGCAGAACCACGAAGGCCTTGGGCTTGATCATGCCGTGTTCGTCGGGTGTGCCGATCACCGCGCATTCCAGCACTGCCGAGTGCTCGGCCAGGCATGATTCCACTTCGGCCGGAGACACCCAGATGCCGCCGACTCGCAGCATGTCGTCGGCGCGGCCCACGTAGAAATAGTTGCCGTCGGCGTCGCGATAGCACTTGTCGCCGGTGAGCACGCCGCCGTCGAACATCACGCGCTTCGTCTGCTCGGCCTTGTTCCAGTACTGCTGGGCCGCCGTGGGGCCGCAAACGTACAGATTGCCGATTTCGCCCTCGGCAACTTCGCGCCGTTCATCGTCGAGCAGGCGCGCGCTGAAACCTTCCACGAGAGTGCCGCAACTACCGGGCACCACTTTGCCGGGCCGGTTGATCATGAACATGTGCGTCATCTCGGTCGTGCCGACGCCGTCGAGAATTTCCGTACCGGTGGCGGCCTGCCAATCGCGCTGCAATGCTGTGGGCAGCACCTCGCCGCCGCTGATGCACAGCCGCAGGCGTTCGCAGGCCGCCGTGCGCGATGCGGGCGGCAAGGCGCGCATCTGCTCCAGCACGCTGGCATAGAGCGTCGGCACGCC
Source organism: Burkholderiales bacterium (assembly GCA_017307915.1). GTDB lineage: Bacteria > Pseudomonadota > Gammaproteobacteria > Burkholderiales > Burkholderiaceae_E > Zeimonas. The sequence continues at coordinate 4,780 of JAFKGG010000150.1, forward strand.
GACGAAGACGGTGGGACGATATTGCATCAGCTTTTGCAGCAGCGCGGCCGGTTTGATCGGCGCCTCGTCGACCACGATCGATGCTGCGACACGAATCGGGAAATAAACCTGGAAGCCGAGCCCGAAAGCAAAAAACATCTTCGGCGGGCACAAGAGGACGTCCTGCGACGTCAATCCCAGCGCGCCGAGTGCAAACAGCTCGGTCGCCCAGAAGATGTGCGCGTGGGTGTGCACCACACCCTTGGGTTTGCCGGTGCTGCCGGAGCTGTAGAGCCAGAAGCCCACGTCGTCAGGGCCGCGCGGGTGGCTGTCCAGCGTATCGGGCATCGCCTCCAGCGCGGATTCCCAGCGCTGAAAGCCCGCGGCGTCGGCGCCGACGACGAACATCCGTTCCGGCCGTGGCGCTTGCTGCAGTGCCTGTTCGATCGTATCGATCAGCGTGTGATCCACCACCAGCACGCGGGCGCCGCTGTCCTCGATGTAATAGGCGTAGTCGGCCGGTTGCAGGAAGGTGTTGATCGGCGAGGCGACGGCGCCGATCTTGATGGCACCGAGAAACAGCGCCGGAAAATCGATGCCGTCGCGCAGGCTGAACATGACGCGATCGCCGGGCTGAACGCCGAGCGATCGAAGCAGCGAGCCGGCCTGACAGACGCGCCGGTACAGGTCACGGAAGCTGTGTTCGCCGTCGCCGCTGCGCAGGTAGGGCCGGTCGATCATCGCCGGGTCGAGACTGTGCTCGAACAGATAGTCGACGATGTTGCCTTGCCAGGCGCGCTGTGCGGGGCGGCTGGGCGCATGCAGGCTCTTATTCACGGGGTCTCCTTGCGGCTCGGGGTGGGCCCCGGCTATTGGTGAAATGGTGCCCACCCTGGGTGAGCGTTGGGCGTGTGCGAATTCGTCGAAGATCTGCCGGCAGCGTTGCGGCGCTTCGAGTTGCAGGAAGTGCCCGGTGCCGGGCACGTAGACGTGAGGAACGCCTAGCGCGTCATGCGCTGCCTGACAGCATAGGCTGGGAGCCAGTGCGCCGGCCGCGTTCGGGTCGCCGCCGATCAGAAGCACCGGGCACGATGCTCTTGCCAGCGCCTGCCAGGCACCCAGGTCGACGTTGGATCGATAGACGTGGGCCTCGCGTTCGGGGGCGCAGCTCAGCACCCAGCCTTGTTGCGCCGGCCGCAAGACTGCATGCGCCATGTCCATAGGCGCCGTCGATTGCCATGCACCGACCCGATCGGCGCGCGCAAACTGCGCCGCCAGCTCTGCCGGATCGGCGAACCGTGCGCGGCGTTGTTGCGTCTTATCGGCGCGATCGAGCATTTCGGCGCGGTGCAGGGCGGCCAGCGGATGCCCGGCGGGCGGCGCGGCGGACAGATCGAACAGCGCCAGCGCGTCCCAGCGGCCGGGGTGGCTGTACATGTGCAGCAGGCCGGCGACGGCGGCCAGTGAATGCAGCGCGCCGATCGTGCGGCGCGGGCCGAGTTGGCGTTCGATGCCGGCCAGCACGGCGTCGAAGTCGTCGATGAACTGCGGCCAGTCGTGATGCTGCTGGGAGCCGGCATCGCTCATGCCGTGGCCGCGCATGTCGTGCACGACGACTTCATAGCTGCTGCACAGTGCTTCCCAGAACACGCGATAGCCGTGCGCGGCCAGGCCGTTGCCGTGGCTCACGATCACCCGTGCAGCGGCCCGCGGGTTGGGAATCGCCCAGGCGGCCAGCGCTGTGCCGTCGCGCCCGCGCAGGTCCAGCCAGCGTCCGCCGGAGGGCGCTGGCAGAGGGCTCGTCTCAGTGGCCATGGCTGCCTGCCGGAGAAAATTTGTCGCAATGAATGTCGCTACGCATCGCGCCCTTGGCCTCCAGTATTGCGATCGTCTGGTTGATCATCTGCGGCGGTCCGCACAGATACGCCTGGGCGCCGAACTGGTCGCCCAGCGTTGCGGCCAGATGCTCGGTGACCAGGCCGCGAGCGCCTTGCCACGGCGATGGCTCGGGCTCGTGCGACAGCACCGGTGCAAAGCGCATCGACGGCTGGGATGCGCAGAGCTCGTGCAGCGACCGCGCATAGCCGAGTTCGTCGCGGTCGCGTGCGCCGAAATAGATGCTGACCGATCGCCGGCTGCCGCTGGCCGCCAGCGATTCGGCGATCGCCTTCACCGGCGCCAGCCCGGTGCCGCCGGCGACCATGATCAGCGGCCGCTCGCCGGATACATCCAGGTCGTAGCTGCCGAATGGGCCTTTCAGCGTGAGGATGTCGCCGGCGGCGAGTTCGGCCCGCTGCAACAGTTCGCTGACGCCGCCGCCTTCATGCAGGCGCACCAGGAACTCGATGGTCTCGCTGCCCGGTGCGTTGGCGGCCGAATACGAGCGGGGTGCGCTCAGTTGCGGCAGGTGCCACTCGAAGTATTGGCCGGCATGATAGACAAGCGGCGCTTGCGGACGCACCTCGACCCGCATGGTGCGCGTGCCGAAGCGCGCGACGCTGGTGATCACCGCGTCGAACTGGCGGATCGGCGGCGCGTCGCCGGCGCGCAGCGGCACCCGGATCGTGATGTCCGACGTGGCATAGCACATGCAGGTCAGGAACATGCCGGCGTCGCGCAGCGCCGGCGTATAGATCGCCGGATCGGCGCCCGGCAGTTCCTGCAATCTGCCCGATACCAGTTGCGCGAGGCATTCGCCGCATTCGCCCGAGCGGCAGTTGTAGGGCATCGGTACGCCGCGATCCAGACAATTGTCGAGCACGGTGCGATCGTCGGCCGCGTCCAGCGGCGCGCCTATCCCCTCGATGATGAGCGAGTGCATCGGTATTGGCTCAGGCGAAGACCGGATGGGGCTCAGTAGGCGCGTTCTTCTTCATCGTCGCCGGCGACTTCCGGCTGCCAGATTTCGCGCCAATCCTGCGGCAGGTCGATGCCCCAATCCTTGGTGATGAAGGCGCGCACCTGCTGCCAGTAGGCTTCGCGCATGCCTTCGTTGGTGTCCTGCTTGATGCCCCAATAGCGGTAGCGCTCGTTCTTCTTCGATTGCTCGCCGCCGAACGATTGCAGGCCGGCGGTCAGCCATTTGCGGCATACGCGTTCGACGTCGGCACGGCCTTGCGGCGTTTGCAGCAGTTCCTTGACCGCATCCATGCCCAGGCCGATGTGGCCGTATTCTTCCTTCAGCGTTTCCTGCGCGGCGCGCGCGAAGGGTTCGTACTTGCACTGCACGAAATGGCGGAACTGATGCCCGGCGGCGCGATCGAGCAGCGCCAGGAACACCGCCTGGTCGGCCCAGGATTCGATCGGCACGTCGAAGGTGGTCAGGTGCCCTTTGCGCTGCGCATATTCCTGCCAGTCGAGCCCGAGTTCTTCCATCAGCTTGCGATAGCGCAGGTGGTGGCCGTATTCCTCCATCACCGTCTTGGCCATGCGCATCCTCATTTCGGGCGTGGGCGCGCGCAGGATGCTGCGTTCAAAGCAATCGGCGCCATGCAGCTCGCTGACCACGTGGATGTTGATCAGATTGAGCAGCAGGTCCCGATATTCCTCGGGTTGGTCCCAGAATTGCGCAGCGCTGACGGTCTGCTGCGGGCGGTCGATGGAAGCGATTTCGGACATGGGATTTCCTTTCGTTCAATGAATTGCAGTGGCGGATCGGGGCTGATCCGCTTCAGTCGTAGAAACTGCGTTGCGAGGCCGAAGCGTCGACGATGACGTTTTTCACTTCGGTGAAATCGAGCAGCGTCTGGAAGGCGTCTTCGCGACCGAAGCCGCTCGCCTTACTGCCGCCGAAGGCGGCGCCGGAGGGAAACAGGTTGTAGCAATTGACCCAGACGCGGCCGGTCTGCACGGCGCGCGTCGCCTTGTGCGCGCGAGTGATGTCGCGCGTCCAGACGCCGGCGGCCAGACCCTGGGTGACCGAGTTGACGCGGGCCAGCATCCGGTCCTCGTCATCCCATTCCCACAGCGTGGCCAGCGGACCGAAGACTTCCTCGTTCGCGACGCGGCCATCGGGGTCGACGCCTTCCAGCAGCGTGGGCGCCATGAACAGCCCATTGGGATAGCGCGGCACGTTCACCGGCTGCCCGCCGCAGATCAGCCGGCCGCCTTCGCGATACGCCAGCTCGACGTAGCCGCGCACGCGATCGAAATGCGCGCGCGACACCAGCGTGCCCATCTGCGTGTCGGATTCGAACGGATCGCCGATGCGCAGGCGCGGCAGCAGCGCGCCGATGCGTTCCTTCAGAGCGCCGGCCACGTCGCGGTGCACGAAGATCCGGCTGCCCGCCGTGCATACCTGGCCCTGGTTCAGAAAGGCGCCGAGCAGGATGCCCTGCGCGGCGCGATCCAGGTCGGCGTCGGGATAGACGATCTGCGCATTCTTGCCGCCCAGCTCCAGCGTCAGGCGCTTGACGTGGGCGGCCGCGGCGGCCATGACGCGCCGCCCGGTTTCGGTGGAGCCGGTGACCGAGATCTTGCGTACGCCGGGATGCGCGACCAGCGCGGCCCCGGCGCCGCCGCCCGTGCCGGTGATCACGTTGACCACGCCGGGCGGCAGTGCCTTGGCGAACAGCGCGGCGATTTCCAGCGTGGTGACCGGTGTCACGTCGGCCGGTTTGTAGACCACCGTATTGCCGCTGGCGATCGCCGGCGCGATCTTGCCGACGAACATGTTCAACGGAAAATTCCAGGCGCCGATGATGCCGACCACACCCAGCGGCACGTGCTGCCCGTAGCTGGTGATGTCGCGGCTGACGGCCTGCATGCTGCCTTCGAACACGCGGCAGGCGCCTGCGTAATAGCGCAGGCGATCGGCCGCGGTATGCACGTTGGCGCGGCTCTCGCGGATCGGCTTGCCGGTATTGGCGCTTTCCAGCCAGGCGATGGTGTCGATCTGCGCCAGCAGCAGGTCGGCCGCGGCTTCGAGCGCGGCCTGGCGTTTGCGCGTCGGCGTTTCGGCCCAGCCCGGCTGCGCCTGGGCGGCGGCTTCGACTGCCGCCGCTACGTCGCGTTCGTTGGCATCGGGCACGCGGGTCAGCGTTTCCTGCGTGAGCGGGCTCAGGCATTCGAGCTGCGCCGTGCTGGTGGCGCGAACCCATTCGCCGCCGATGAATAGATCGTAGGTATTGCGGACTTCGTGGCTCATCGTGGTGCCTAGTTCGTGAGAATGTGAACGGTGGCGACTGCCGAGTCGGCACCCAGTAGTCCGCCGGCCATCTGAGCAAGGCCGACGCGCGCGCCTTGCACCTGGGCCGCGCCGGCGCGGCCCATCAACTGCCGGCCGACTTCGACGATCTGCGCGACGCCGGTGGCGCCCACCGGATGGCCGCGGCTGACCAGGCCGCCCGATACGTTGATGGGAAGCCGCCCGCCCAGCGACGTATCGCCGCGCTCCAGCCAGCGGAACGCTTCGCCGCGCGGCGTCAGGCTCAGGTCTTCGATGTCGAGCAGCTCCTGCGGTGCGGTCGGGTCGTGCACCTCGGCCAGCGATACGTCGCCGGGGCCGAGGCCGGCCGCCTCGTAGGCCTGCGCGGCCGCGCGTGCCAGTACGCTGGGTTCGTATTCCTGCCGCAGAGGGCGGCCGCCGAGCAGCACCGAGGCCACCACCGTCGGGCCCGCGAGACCATGCCGGCGCGCAAACGCGGGGCTGACCAGGACCGCAGCCGCCGCGCCGTCGCAGATGCCGCCGCACATGGCCCGCGTGAGCGGCGCCAATACCTCGCGGTCGGCCAGCACCTGCTCGACGCTTAGCGGCGCGCGTTCGACGGCGTTCGGGTTCATCTGCGCGTGGCGCCGGTTCTTGACCGCGCACAGGGCGAAGTGCGTGGGCGTGGCGCCGTACATCTGCATGTACTTGCTGGCGCGTTGCGCATTGACGTCCATGAACACCGAGCGTTCGTTGCTCGACGGCAGGCGATCCGAGGCGCTGGCCAGCGCGGCGATGGCGCGGCCGCGCTCGGCGTGCGTCATCTTCTCTGCGCCCACCACCAGCACACAGTCGTGCTGGCCATGGGCAACGGCGCTGCAGGCCAGCGCAAAGGCGTTGGAGCCGCTGGAACAGGCGTTCTTCACGTTGTGCACGGCAATGCCGTCGATGCCGGATTGCGCCAGCAGCAACTGGCCCAGGATGGTCTCCTGGCCCTGGATCAGGCCGCCGAAGCCGTTGCCCACGAAGGCGGCTTCGATGTCGCTTGTATCGACTCGCGCATCGGCCAGCGCAGCGGCGATCACCGGTTGCGTCAGATCGGCGAGCGAGCGCTCGGCCCAGCGGCCGAAGGCACTTACCTCGCCGCCGGCCAGTATCGGCGGCGTGAAGCCGGCGCGCTTCACGGCGCCACCTTGACCTGCGCT
>JAFKGG010000151.1 GCA_017307915.1 Burkholderiales bacterium
CGCCCGACGAGATCGTCGGTTTCGTCACCAAGGGGCGCGGCGTGTCGGTGCATCGCGAGGGGTGCAGCACGTTTGCGAAGCTGGCCGATCGTGCGCCCGAGCGCGTCATCGAAACCGCCTGGGATGCGCAGACGCTGCGCGGCGGCGGCGATGCGCGTGCGCGGCGTTTTCCGGCCGACGTCGAGATCCGCGCCGTCGACCGGCCGGGGCTGCTGCGCGACATCACCGAGGTGTTCGCGCGCGACCGGCTCAATGTGATCGCGGTGCAGACGCTGTCGCGCCAGCAGGTGGCCAGCATGCGCTTCACGCTGGAAGTGCCTGATGCCGGACAGCTCGGGCGCACCTTGGCAGGGGTGCGCGAGGTGAATGGGGTGATGCAGGCACGGCGGCGCTGAGGCGCCGCCGTGGGACTCAGCCCGCTGCCGGCGGCCGTTGCGCCGATTTCGGCCGAAACGCCTTGCAGATCTCGTCGCGCGTTTCCAGGTAAGGGCCACCGATCAGGTCGATGCAATACGGCACCGCGGCGAAGATGCCGTGCACCGTCTGCTTGCCGCCGGCATCCTTCAAGCCTTCCAGGGTTTCGGTGATCGATTTCGGCTGGCCAGGCAGGTTCACGATCAGCGCGCGGCCGCGGATCACCGCCACCTGCCGCGACAGGATCGCGGTGGGCACGAAGTTCAGGCTGATCTGGCGCATCTGTTCGCCGAAGCCGGGCATCTCGCGATCGGCCACCGCCAGCGTGGCGTCGGGCGTGACGTCGCGCGGTGCCGGGCCGGTGCCGCCGGTGGTCAGCACCAGCGAGCAGCCTTCGCGGTCGACCAGGTCGATCAGCGTGGCTTCGATGGTGGCGCGCTCGTCGGGAATCAGCCGGACTACCGGCGTCCACGGCGTGAGCAGCGCGCGGCTGAGCCATTGTTCAAGGCCGGGGATGCCTTTGTCTTCGTAGACGCCAGCCGAGGCGCGATCGCTGATCGAGACCAGGCCGATGCGGACGGTGGCGGGCTTGGCACCGGGGTCGGGATGTTGGCTTGGGCCGGAAGTGCTGTTGCTCATCGGGGGCTCCGGTTCAGGGGGATCGCGTCTGGCATACGGCGGCCGGCATGCCGGCCTTGCGCGCGATGCCGCTCTGACTTATTCGCTGAGGCGGTCGCGCAGCGCGCGATACAACTCGCGGTAGCTGCGGCCCGGCCCGCCTTGGGCCAATTCGCGGCGCGCCCGCTCGATCAGCGGCGTGATCAGGGCGCGGGTGTCGGGATAGCGTTCGAGCCAGTTCTGCAGCGTGACCTCGTCGGCCAGCAGCCGTTCGCGCCAGCGTTCGGCGGCGTGCATGGTGGCGGTGGCGACGCGCTGCTCGCGCGTTTCATCGGACAGTGCGGCGCGCAGCGCGTCGGCGTCGACGTTGCGCATCAGCTTGCCGATGTACTGCAACTGGCGGCGGCGGCCCTCATGCGAGGAGATCTCACGCGCCAGCCGGATCGCATCGACCAGCTCGGGCGTGACCGGCATGCGCTGCAGCCGATCATCGGACAAGGGCAGCAGGCTCTCGCCGAGCGCCTGCAGCGCGTGCATGTCGCGTTTGCGCTGCGATTTGCTGGGGGCGTTTGATTCCTGGCCGGCCAGGGTTTCCCGCGTGCCGGCAGGGTTTCTGCCGCTGCCGCGCCGGGTCGCTTGCGGCCCTTGTTCGGGAGAATCGGCTTCGGTACGGCGGGAGTTTCGGCTTGGGGAACGCATGGCGGGCAAGGGCGGACGGCGCTGTTATGATACCCCGCCACTCTTTCCCACTTCCAAGCGAGAGCCCGCCCGTATGTTCGAGTATGACCAGGCCAGACTGCGCGAGATCGCCGCCACCGTTCTGCGGTTCGCGCGCGAATGCGGCGCCAGCGATGCGGCGGTCGACATCTCGGAAAGCGGCGGCCTGTCGGTCAACGTGCGGCGCGGCCGCGTCGAAACGATCGAACAGAACCGCGACAAGGGCCTGGGCGTGACCGTGTACATGGGTACGCGCCGCGGCCATGCCAGCTCTACCGATTTTTCGCCCGAGGCGATGCGCGAGACGGTCAAGGCCGCCTGGGAAATCGCTCGCTTCACCGCCGAAGATCCCTGTGCCGGTCTGCCCGACCCCGACACGCTGGCCACCGAGCAGCCCGATCCGCAGGTGTTCTATCCGTGGACGATCTCGGTCGACGAAGCGATCGACATTGCCAAGCGCGCCGAGCGCGCCGCCTTCGATACCGACCCGGCGATCAGCAATTCCGAAGGCGCGTCGGTGTCGGTCAGCCACGGCCATTTCGTCGCTGCCAACAGTCTGGGCTTCACCGGCGGCTATCGTTACAGCCGCCATTCGATCGCCTGCGCGCCGATCGCGGGCCGGCGCGGCGAGATGCAACGCGACGACTGGTATTCGTCGCATTGCGACCCGGCGCGGCTGGCCGATCCGCAGGCGCTGGGCCGCTATGCGGCCGAACGCGCGCTGGCCCGGTTGGGCGCGCGGCGCTTGAGCACGCGCAAGGTGCCGGTGCTGTTCGAGGCGCCGTTGGCTTGCGGCCTGCTCGGCCATTTCGTGCAGGCCACCAGCGGCGGCGCGCTGTATCGCAAGTCCAGTTTCCTGCTCGATTCGCTGGGCCAGCAGATCTTCCCGGCCGACATCGACATCGTCGAAGACCCGTTCCTGCCCGGCGAGTCGGGCAGCGCGCCGTTCGACAGCGAAGGCGTGGCCACGCAGCGTCGCGAGGTGGTGAGCGGCGGCACGCTAAATGGTTATTTTCTGTCGACCTATTCGGCGCGCAAGCTGGGCATGAAAACCACCGGCAACGCCGGCGGCTCGCACAACCTGGCGCTGGCCAGCCGCAGCACGCGCCGCGGCGATTCGCTCGAAGCGATGCTGAAGAAGCTGGGCACCGGCCTGTTCGTCACCGATCTGATGGGGCAGGGCGTGAACTACGTGACCGGCGACTATTCGCGCGGCGCCAGCGGCTTCTGGGTCGAGAATGGCGTCATCCAGCACCCGGTCGAAGAGATCACGATCGCCGGCAATCTGCGCGACATGTTCCGCGGCATCGTCGGTATCGGCAGCGACGCGATCACGCGCGGCACCAAGCGCGCTGGCTCGGTGCTGATCGAATCGATGTCGGTGGCAGGAAGCTGAGCGGGGCCGCCGGGTGCTCAGTGCACCCAGCCGGCCAATTCGCGGCGCACTTCTTCGGGATCGGCCACGCGCGCCGGCATCCTGGCCACGACCGGCGTGATCTGCACGGTGAGGTCTTCGAGCAGCGCCACTGCTTCGGCGGGCGCGGGCGCATCGACCAGCGACAGACGATCGGCGAGCAGATCGTCGGCGTGGCGCACGAGGGCGAGATAGCGGCGGAGCAGGCGGCGGTCGGTCATGGGCTCGGTCGCGAAAGGTGCCGGTTGCAGTTATCCTGAACTCGAATCGTGACGCCTCGATGGCGAGGTCGCCTGAAGCGGTACGATGAGCACCGCGTCTTTCAGCAATCCTCGGGCCCGCTGGGCGGTCTGCCCAGGAACTAGGTCACAGATGGATGGTCACGGCCGCCGGGCGGCGAGGTCTGTTGCTCGGATGCCGTGCAGCGCCACCGCCGCGCGGCGCCGGGTGAACGAACAGCGAACGAAGCAGCAGTACGGAAACGATGAGCAAGGCATTCGTCAAGGAAGACGGCGATGACGCCGACGACGATCTCGACCCCGCCGAAGCCGGCGCGGCGGCGTTGCCGGGCGGGCGCAACTACATCACGCGCGAAGGCTACGAGCGCCTGAAGAGCGAGCTGTTGCAGTTGATCGACGTGGAGCGGCCCGAGGTGGTGCGCGTGGTTTCCTGGGCGGCTTCCAACGGCGACCGCTCCGAGAACGGCGACTATCTATACGGCAAGAAGCGCCTGCGCGAAATCGACCGGCGCATCCGCTTCCTGACCAAGCGACTCGATGCCGCCGAGGTGGTCGAGCGCGGCCGCGACGAACACACCGACCAGGTGTTCTTCGGCGCCACCGTCACCTATCTGCGCAACGGCGAGCACGAAGAGACGATCCGTATCGTCGGCATCGACGAGGTGGATCCGTCCAAACGCTGGGTGAGCTGGATATCGCCGGTGGCCAAGGCGCTGCTGAAGGCGCGCGAGGGTGACGTGGTTACGCTGCGCACGCCGGCCGGCATGGATGAGCTCGAGGTGACCGAGGTGCGCTATTGAAGACGGCGTGCCTGCCGCCTCAATGCCGCACGATGCGCTGAACTTCCGGCAGCCGCCGCAGGTTGCGGATGACGTGCGCCAGGTGCACGCGATCACGGATCAGGATGGCGAAGCGCATCGTAGCGCTGTCGCGCGCTTCTTCTTCCATCGCCACGTGCACGATGTTGGCCTCGCTGGCAGCGATTTCGGCGGCCACTTTGCCGAGCGTGCCGCGGTCGTTGCGCACGTTCAGCTCGATCTCGCTGCGGAACAGGCCGCTGACGTCTTCGGCCCAGTCGACGTCGATCCAGCGTTCGGCGTCTTTGCCGCGCTGGCGCGCCGCGACCTTGCAGTCGGCGCGGTGCACGAACAAGCCATGGCCGCCGCGCAGATGGCCGATGATTTCGTCGCCGGGCAGCGGCTGGCAGCATGGCGAATAGGTGACGGCGGCGCCTTCGGTGCCGTTGACCTGCATCGGCGCCGGCCGCGGCAGGATCAGCGTGGCGGCGCTGGGCTTGCTGGAGAATTGCAGCGCGATCGTGTGCGCCACCACCGGCGCCAGCCGCTTGCCCAGGCCGATGTCGGCGTGCAGTTCTTCGACGCTCTTGGCGCCGGCGTCGCGTGCGCCGCGTTCCAGCATTTGCGCGTCGAGCGCGGCGACATCGATGCGCAGCGCCGCCAGCGCCCGTTCGAGCAGACGCCGGCCCAGGTCGACTGATTCCTTGTACTTCAGCGTCTTCAGGCACTGCCGGATGCCGGCGCGCGCCTTGCCGGTACGCACGAAGCTCAGCCAGTTCGGATTGGCCTTCGAGTTGGGATCGGTGATCACCTCGACGACGTCGCCGTTCTGCAGCTCGCTGCGCAACGGCACCGCTTTCTGGTTGACGCGCGCGGCCACCGCCTGGTCGCCGATGTCGGTGTGCACGCTGTAGGCGAAATCGATGATCGTGGCGCCGCGCGGCATCGCACGGATCTGCCCGCGCGGCGTGAACACGTAGACCGCGTCGGGGAACAAGTCGACCTTGACGTGCTCGATGAACTCCAGCGAATCGCCGGTCTGGCGCTGGATGTCGAGCAGCGACTGCAGCCATTCGTGCGTGCGCTTTTGCAGGTCGGAGAAGCTTTCCTTCTCGGCCTTGTACAGCCAGTGCGCGGCCACGCCGGCCTGCGCCACGCGCTGCATTTCGCGCGTGCGGATCTGGAACTCGATCGGTGTGCCGAACGGCCCGACCAGCGTGGTGTGCAGCGACTGGTAGCCGTTGATCTTCGGGATCGCGATGTAATCCTTGAAGCGGCCCGGCACCGGCTTGAAGGTCATGTGCAGCGTGCCCAGCGCCAGGTAGCACTGCGGCACGGTGTCGACCAGCACGCGAAAACCGTAGACGTCGAGCACCTGCGAGAACGACAGGTGCTTGTCGTGCATCTTGCGATAGATCGCGTACAGGGTTTTTTCGCGGCCGTAGACTTCGCCGTTGATGCCGGCTTCGGGCAGCGTTTTCTGTACCGTTTCGAGGATCTTGCTGAGCACTTCGCGGCGGTTGCCGCGCGCCGCCTGCACCGCCTTGGCCAGCGTGCGGTAGCGGAACGGATGCAGGTAGCGGAACGACAGGTCGACCAGTTCGCGAAACAGTTCATGCAGGCCGAGCCGGTTGGCGATCGGTGCATAGATATCGAGCGTTTCGCGCGCGATGCGGCGCTGCTTGTCGCGCGGCACCGCGTCGAGCGTCTGCATGTTGTGCAGCCGGTCGGCCAGCTTGATCAGGATGACGCGCACGTCGCGCGCCATCGCCAGCAGCATCTTGCGGAAGCTTTCCGCCTGTTGCTGCTCTTTGGAAGCGAACTCGACGCGCTCCAGCTTGGACAGCCCGTCGACCAGCTCGGCCACCGGTATGCCGAAGCGTTCGATCAACACCTGCTTGGCCACCGCCGTGTCTTCGATCACGTCGTGCAGCAGCGCCGCCATCAGCGAATCAGCGTCGAGTTTCCACTGGGTGAGGATCTCGGCGACCGCGATCGGGTGCGAGATGTAGGGCTCGCCGCTGGAACGGAACTGACCCAGGTGCGCTTCGTCGGAGAAGCGGTAGGCCTCGCGGATGCGCTTGAGGTCGTCTTCGGAAAGATAGGCGCCGGCCTTGCGCGTCAGCCCGGCCAGCGAAACGATCTGGCGTTCGTCGACCGGTGCGATGAAGCCGCTGTCGGCCAGCGCCGTGGGCGGCGCGGCGGGGTCGGGCGGGCCGACGTCATCGGCCGCAGCCGGGCGGCGCCCGTGGCTGCGTGCGGGCGCGTTGGCTGGGGTGGTGGATGGAATCGAGGCCATGTCCGCAACGACCGAAACGGGACCGGCCGCATGCCTTTCAGGTGGGGACGCGCTTGAGCATTTCAGCCCCTACCTTGCCCTGCGCGATCTCGCGCAGCGCGGTGACGGTGGGCTTGTCCTTCGATTCGATCTTGGGAGTGTGGCCCTGCGCCAGCATGCGGGCGCGATAGGTGGCGGCCAGCGCCAGCTCGAAGCGGTTGGGGATCTGCTTCAGACAATCTTCGACGGTGATCCGGGCCATTGTTGCACCTGCAAAGGGATTCGTTGATCGATGCGCGAGCGGCGCCGCGCTCAGTGCGCGGAAGGGGCTTTGTCGATGCCCAGGCCGGCGAACACGCTGGGGTGCCGGGCGCGCTGCTGAGCATAGCGCAGACGAGCCGCCTTCATGACTGCGCGCAATTCGCTGAGCGCGCTCGCAAAGTCTTGATTAATAATAACATATTGGAAGCGATGCGCCTGCTGCAGCTCGGCGCGCGCGGCCGCCACGCGGGCCTCGATGACGGCAGCGCTGTCCTGCCCGCGCTGCAACAGCCGTTCGCGCAGCGCCTCGATCGACGGCGGCACGATGAAGATGCCGACCGCTTCCGGATAAAGCTTGCCCACCTGCACGGCGCCCTGCCAGTCGATTTCCAGGATGATGTCCAATCCGCTGGCGATGCGCTGTTCGATCCACGCGCGCGAAGTGGCGTACAGGTTGCCGTGCACCTCGGCCCATTCCAGGAACTCGCCGGCGGCGCGGCGTCGCTCGAATTCGGCGCGTTCCACGAACACGTAATCGCGGCCGTCGACTTCGCCGGGGCGCGGTGCGCGCGTAGTGAACGATACCGACAACTGCGTGAGCGGATCGTCTTCAAGCACGGCCCGTACCAGCGAGGTCTTGCCGGCGCCCGAGGGCGCTGCCACCACGAACAGGCTGCCGGCGTTGGCGGTCTCGCTCATCGCGTGCTCCATTCGTGGGCCATGCCGGCGAGCGGCGTGCATAGGGCGAAGAGGGGGAGCGGGCAGGCGGCGGACATCACGGGCACGGCAGAGGTCGGCGAAGATCGGTCTAGGGGCTGCGGCGATGGAGCCGGAATGCTACCACCGAGGCCGGCGCGCTTGCGGCGGCTTGACCGGCGTCATGGCAGCAGGCAGGCACCGGCAAGGGCGGCGGGCGGCCTGGCCTAGAATCGAGATTGTTTCTCATTTCTGCCCAACCATGTCCCAAGCCTGCCGCCTTCCGTTGCGCTTTCTTGCCTTCGTTTTTGCCTTGTCATGGGCTCTGGGCTGTGTGGCGCAGAGCAGCGCGGGCGGGCCGGGCGGCGATGCAGCGCAGGCGCAAGTGCAGGCGCAGAGCATCGTGCACATGCTCGACTACATCGCGGTCGACTATCCGCAGTTCGTGCGCGACGGCGCCGTCGTCGATGAGCAGGAATATGCGGAGCAGCGCGAGTTTGCCGGCCAGGTAGCGGCACTGCTGGCGCGCTTGCCGTCGCCGGCCGGTGGCGCGACGCAGGGCGCAGGCGCAGCAGCGCAACAGCTCGAGGCGGCGCAACGCTTGCTCGCTGCGATCGATGCCAAGGCCCCCGGCGAGCAGGTCGCGGAATTGGCCGGCGCGCTGCGTCGCGACGTGATCAGCACTTACCGTCTGGTGGTGGCGCCGCGCCAGGCCCCCGACCTGCAGGCCGGCGCGCGCTTATTCACGACGCACTGTGCTGCCTGCCACGGCGCGCAGGGCGGCGGCGACGGACCGCTGGCGCGCGGCATGGAGCCGGCGCCGAGCGATTTCCACGATGTCGAGCGGATGCGGCTGCGCAGCGTCTACGGTTTGTTCAATACCATCACGCTGGGCGTGGCCGGCACGACGATGCGCGCGTTCGGCGAACTCAGCGAAGCCGAGCGCTGGGCGCTCGCTTTTCATGCCGCCGGTTTCGGCGTGTCGGAAGCCGATGCGCAGCGCGGCCGCGCGCTATGGCGCGAGCGTGCTGGCCGGCCGCCGTTCGACGGCCGCCAGCCGTTGGCGGCACTGGTCACGGCCTCGGCCGATGAGCTGCGCCGTCAGCATGGCAACGATGCCGTGGCCGTGCAGGCCTATCTGATCCGCGAACCGCAGGCTCTGTCGAGTGCCAGCCCGCCGCTGGAGGTGGCGCGCGCGCAGCTTGCCGATTCCCGCCAGGCTTATCAGGCCGGTCGTTTCGACGAAGCCCGGCGGCTGGCGATCGCCGCTTATCTGGAAGGTTTCGAGCTGGTCGAATCCAGCCTGGACAATGTCGATAGCGCGCTGCGCGTCGACATCGAGCGCGAGATGATGGCCTTGCGCGCCGCCGTTGCCGACGGCAGCCGGCCGCAGCAGGCTGCCGAACAATTCGAGCGCGTCGAAGCGCTGCTGGAACGCGCCGAACAGGCGCTGGGCGCAGGCAATCTGTCGCCGGCGGCGGCCTTCGTCAGTTCGCTGTTGATCCTGCTGCGAGAAGGGCTCGAAGCGATCCTGGTGCTGGCCGCGATCGTGGCCTTCGTGCGCCGCACCGGCCGGCGCGACGCGATCCGCTACATCCACGTCGGCTGGATCGCGGCCCTGCTGCTCGGCATGCTGACCTGGGCGCTGGCGCGCTGGCTGTTGACGATCTCGGGCGCCAATCGCGAGCTGACCGAAGGCATCACGGCGCTGGCCGCGGCGGCGATGCTGCTTTACGTCGGCTACTGGCTGCACAGCAAATCGCACGCGCAGGCCTGGCAGAGTTTCATTCGCGAGCAGGTCGACGCGGCGCTGGGCAAGCGCACGCTGTGGGCGATGGCCGGCATCTCGTTCCTGGCCGTCTATCGCGAGATGTTCGAAATCGTGTTGTTCTACGAAGCCCTATGGGCGCAGGTCGACGCCGGCCGCGGCCAGATGGCGGTGCTTGGCGGGCTGGCCGCCGCCGCCGTGCTGCTGGTGATCATTGGCTGGGCGATCCTGCGCTATAGCGTGCGCTTGCCGATCGGGCCGTTCTTTGCGGCCACCGCACTGCTGCTGGCGCTGCTGGCCGTGGTGTTCGTCGGCAACGGCGTGGCTGCGTTGCAGGAAGCCGGTGTGCTGGGCGTGACGCCGGCGCGCTTCGTATCGATCCCACTACTCGGCGTGCACCCCACGTGGCAGGGCTTGAGCGGGCAATTGGCGGCCTTGCTGCTGGTGGCGGCGGGCATGCTGCTGGTACGTGCCCGCCGCGGCAGCGCTTAGCGGCAGCTCGGTCAGCCGAGCCTGGTAGAGCGGGCTCGGCTGAGTTGGTTCAATTGAGCCGCGTGTTGGGCGCGCCCAGCCCATAGCGGCCGGCGCCGAGGAATACGACCGCCAATGCGCCGAACAGGAACAATCCCTGCAGTTCCAGCGCCCATGCGCCGGTCTTGTTCAAGGTGAACAGTTCATTCATGTGCGCCAGCCCGATTGCGAACAGCATGTTGATCATGACGATCAATGCCGCCGGTCGCGTCCAGATGCCCAGGATCAGCGCAGCTGGTGCGAGGATCTCACCGACATAGACCAGATAGGCGATGGACTCTGGCAGGCCGTTGCTCGCCAGCATCGAGCCAATGAAGCCGACGCCGGTCTTGAGTTTGGCCAGGCCGTGCAACAGCAGCAGGATGCCCAGGGTAAGGCGCAGGATGAGTTTGCCGAAATCGGTTGAGCTGTTCACCGGAATTTCCTTTGCAGTTCGGTCATCGGAAATGGGCAGGCGCGCGGCGCCATGGCCGCGCGCGCTGCCATCAAAGTGCAGCGTCTTTCAGTTTCTTCAACGCGCGCGACTTGATGCGCACGGTGGCCGGCTTGGCATCAAACCAGCGGTCCTGGCCGGTGAACGGATCCTTGCCGAAGCGCCGTTTCTTGGCCGGCACGTTCTGCGCAACGATCTTGAGCAGACCCGGCAGCGTGAAGGCGCCGAGTCCTTTCTTTTGCACTGAACCCAGGATGGTGGACTCCAAAGCGGCCAGCACGGCCTTCACCGCTTTGGGCTCGACGCCTGCATGTTCGGAAAGATGAGTGGCGAGCGACGCCTTGGTGAAGGCGGTCTTCACCGGCTTGATGGCGGTCGATCCTGCCGCGGCCGGCTTGGCCCGCGATGCGGCGGGTTTGGCGGCTTTCTTGGCGGGGGCTTTGCTTGCTTTCTTGGCGGTTGCCATAAATACCTGTCGAAAGGAGAATCGAACATGAGCCGCTGCCTCGCGTGAACGAACGGCTGTGCGACCCGCTATGTCGCCTGCGCCGCTTGCTGCGGCGCTGACGGCGGCGCTCATTCTACTTGTGCGGATTGCGCGCGGGGAACCCTCGATCGAGTCCGATCGACGCCACCACCACCAGCAGCCCCGCAAAGCCATACAGCAACCAGGCCGGCGCCACGCCAAGCAGCCAGCCGGCTGCCAGCGGGCCGAGCCCCGCGCCGATGTCGCGCCAGGTAGCCATGCGCGCCAGCGCGCCGATACGATCGGGGCCCGGGTTGCGTTCGGCAGCCACCGGTGCAGGCAAGGGCTGCAACAGCGAACGCACGATGGTGAGCGCGATCGCGCCGCTCCACAGCCAGCCAAAGCCGATTGCCACCAACGCGGCCGCGGCCATCCAGCCCGCGGTGCCGCCGCCCGCGATCACG
>JAFKGG010000126.1 GCA_017307915.1 Burkholderiales bacterium
CCAGGCTGCCGGTGCGCACCCGGTCGGCCGCCTGGCGCAGCAGGCGCGGCTGCGGATGGGTCGGATGCAGTGAAAGGCGCAGGGTCATGCCGGCTGCAACGCGGCGGCACGCGCCGCCTCGGGCCAATCGGCCCAGACCGGCACCACCGAGTCGGGCAGATCGGGCAGGCTGCCCAGTTCGACGTGGCTTTCGCCGGGGCCATGAAAATCGGAGCCGCGCGAGGCACGCAGGTCGAACTGGCGCGCCATCTTGGCGAACTGCACGTATTGCGACGGCGTATGCGAGCCGCTGACCACTTCGATGCCCTGCCCGCCAGCCTGGCAGAACTCGTCGATCAGCGCCCACATGCCGGTATCGTCGAGCCGATAGCGGCCCGGGTGGGCCAGCACCGCCATGCCGCTGGCGTTGCGAATCCACGCCACCGCCTCGGTCAGCGACGCCCAGCGGTGCGGTATGTAGCCCGGCTTGCCTTCGCTCAGAAAGCGCTGGAACACCTCGCGCACGTCGGCGCATACGCCGCGCTCGACCAGAAAGCGCGCGAAATGCGTGCGCGATACCAGCGCGGGGTTGCCGACGTAGTTCAACGCGCCTTCATAGGCACCCTCGATGCCCACGCGCGCCAGCGCATCGCCGATTTCGCGGGCGCGCGAATCACGGCCGTTGCGCGTGCGCGCCAGCCCCTCGACCAGCTCGTCACGCGCAAAATCGATGCGCAGCCCGACGATATGGATCGTCTCGCCGCCCCAGGTCACGGAAATCTCGACGCCGGGCACGAACACCATGCCCAGCTCAGCCGCCGTCTGGCTGGCCTCGGCCAGACCGCCCACTTCGTCGTGATCGGTCAGCGACCACATGCGCACGCCGTTGGCGTGGGCACGGCGCGCCACTTCCGCCGGCGCCAGCGTGCCGTCGGAAATGTACGAATGGCAGTGCAGATCGGCGTTCAGCCGCCACGGATCAGCCAGCGCCACGGTGGTCGCATCGGTCAAGCCAGGAACTCCTCGATCAGGCGGGCCATGGGCCCCGGCTGGTCATGGTGGATCATATGGCCGGTGTTCGCAACCGTGACCCTGCGCAGGGAACGGATGGTTTTCAAGCGGTCTTCATAGCCCGGTTCCTGGGTGAAGCGGTGCCATTCGTTCTGCTCCTGCGCCATCACCCACAACACATCGGCGCTGATCTGGCGCCAGCAGGCCAGCACTTCGTCGAGCTGATACAGCGTGGGCGCAATGCCCTTGTGCACCGGGTCGCCGAGCAACTCGAATTCGCCCGCCGGCGTGATCTTTGCCCAGTGCTGGGCCAGGAACGCCGCAAAATCGGGCCGCAGCCGCGGATTGGTCTTGCACAGCCGTGCCGCCACCGCGGCCAGCGAGGCGTAGGGCTTGAGCCGGCGCGGCGCCTTCAGCTCATCGAGCCAGCGGCGGTAGCGGCCCGGCGCCTGTTCGGCCTTGCTGACCGGCATACCCACCCCTTCCAGGTTCACCAGCCGCCGCATGCGTTCCGGCCGCACGCCGGCATACAGGACCGCGACGTTCCCGCCCATGCTGTGCGCCACCACGTCGGCCGCTTGATCGCCGGCCATCGCATCGATCAGGCCTTCCAGATCGCCCAGATAGTCAGGA
>JAFKGG010000152.1 GCA_017307915.1 Burkholderiales bacterium
GCAGCGTCTTGCGGTCCAAGCCGCCGGCCAGCGCCGCAATGAACAGACTCGTGAACACGGCGAAGACGCCGGAGATGGCAATTCCTTGGCCCGCCATGCCTTCGGAAACGTGGAGGTCGCTTGCGATGGGCGTGAGCAGGCTGACGGGCAGGAACTCCGATGCAACCAGCGCGAAGGCGCATACCGACAGGGCAAAGACACCGCTCCAGGATGGCGACTGCCTCGTCGTTTCGCTGGGGCTGTCAGCGTTGCCCGGTGGCGCCTCGATTACGGTGGCGGTCATGAAATGTTCCTATGCCGGTGTCGCTAGGTTCTTCTGGAAGAACGCCGTCAGCTTGTCGAACGGAATCTTGTCCACCTTGTCGTACAAGTCCACGTGGACGGCACCCGGAACAATCACCAGTTCCTTCGGCTGCGCCGCAGCCGCATAGGCGGTCTCACTGAAGTAGCGTGAGTGCGCCTTCTCGCCGTGGACCAGGAGTATCGGCCGCGGCGAAATCTCCTTGATGTAGGTCAGGATCGGCATGTTCATGAACGGCAGCGGCGTGGTGATCGTCCAGGCATTGCCGGAGTTGACTGCGCGCGGGTGGTAGCCGCGCGGCGTCCTGTAGTAGTCGTGGTACTCGACCAAGAACCGCGCTTCGCCGCCCTTCAGGTCGTTGTAGGGCGGCTGGTAGGCGGGAGCGCCGTTCTCCGCGTCCTTCCAGCGCTGCCGGCTCAACTGCTCCAGCGTCTGTGTGCGCTGTTCGAGGCTCACGCTGTCGTTGTAGCCCTTGGACATGACGCGCGTCATGTCGTACATGGTGCTCGCCACGACGGCCTTGATACGCTTGTCCACGGCAGCGGCACTCAGAGCCATGCCGCCCCAGCCGCAAATGCCGATGATGCCGATCCGTTCGCGGTCGACATTGGGTTGCAGGCCGAGGCAATCCACCGCAGCGCTGAAATCCTCGACACTGATGTCCGGCGAAGCGACATTGCGTGGTTCGCCACTACTCTCGCCGGTGTATGAGGGGTCAAACGCCAGCGCGATGAATCCGCGCTCGGCCATGGTCTGCGCATACAGACCGGAGGATTGTTCCTTCACGGCACCGAACGGGCCGCCGACCGCAAGTGCCGCGAGTTTGCCGCGAGCGTTCTTCGGTTGATACAGATCCCCAGCCAGGGTGATGCCGTAGCGATTTTTGAAGGTGACTTTCTTATGGTCAACCTGGTCGCTCTTGGGGAACGTCTTGTCCCACTTGGCGCCGAGCCTCGGCTGCGACTGCGCGAAGCTTGGCCCGGCGGCAACGGCGCCACCGCCCAAGATGGTGATTCCGGTGCTGGTCATTTTCAGCAAGCTGCGGCGGCTCAAATCGAGGCCACCCGGCAGCACGATGCCGCTACGCGCAACAACGCTCTTGGTCATGATGTTTATTCCTTTCATACGATCAGCTGTCACGAGATACGTGATCGCCCGCAAAGGCAGGTCGGTTCACGCCGCCAGTCGATTCAGGGCGTGACGCGCTCGATCCGTACCTTGTACGGCCCGGGTTGAGACAGAATGGGCAGACCTTCATCGACCTTGCCCAGCGGCAACAGGCTGCGTGACCAGGAACGAGATTTGATGAAGATCGCCAAGTTGCCCCACGGGGCGTAGTGAGTCAGCTCGCCGGCTACGGGCGCCATACCCTCGGGCGCGCCCTGCGTGGACAACTTGCGCGGCAGCTCTGAGACGCGCTCGATGACGTCGTAATCCGTCATCGTCAAGGACAGCGGCAGCAACGATGCGAAGTCCTTGGCGGTGGCGCTGTCGTACAGCGTAGCGGTGGCCACCTTGTCACCGACGATCAGACGGATCTTCATGGAGGTCTCCTTCGGGGGTGCAGGGGCAGCATCCGCTGACGCTTGGGCGGCCGACCTGCCTGGGGCCCAGGCTGCCAACCCGAGGAACGAGCCAACCAGCAGCGCCGGCATTGCGCGCCGTACCTGGCGCATGGACATGGGGATCACCTTCTTCATGCCCCGAATCATCCCCGTCGGGGGCGCCCTTGACTAGCTAATGAATTCTTAAAGGCCTTATTAGTTACACTAATTTGTGTTCTCGGACGTGAATGGGAGACTGCGCCATGGCTCGACGCAACCTCAATGATCTTCTGTCCTTCGTCACCATCGCGCGCGAAGGCAGCTTCACACGCGCCGCAGCTCTGCTGGGCGTGACACAGTCTGCATTGAGCCAGGCGATCAGCGGACTGGAGGCACGGCTTCAGATCCGCCTGCTGACCCGCACCACGCGCAGCGTCTCGCCCACGGCAGCGGGCGAGCGTCTGCTGAACGCCATCGGCCATCGGTTCGACGAAATCGAGGCTGAGCTGGATGCACTGACCGAACTACGCGACAAGCCGTCAGGCACCGTACGCATCACTTGCGGCGACAACGTGCTGCAGACGATTCTGTTGCCCAAGCTGGCGCCGGTGCTGCGCGAGTGCCCTGACGTCACGCTGGAGTTCGACGTGAACTATGGGTTGCGTGACATCGTCGCCGATCGCTTCGATGCGGGCGTGCGCCTGGGCAGCACGATCGACAAGGACATGATCGCGATTCCCATCGGCCCGCCGCTGCGCATGGCGGTGGTAGCGTCACCGGCCTATCTGGCGGATCGCCCGACGCACAAGACACCCCACGATCTGACGGCGCACAACTGCATCAATCAGCGCATGCCCACGTCGGGTGGGCTCTATGTATGGGACTTCGAACGCAAGGGGCGCAAGCTGAACGTGCGGGTAGATGGGCAGTTGATCTTCAACACCGCCCAGCCTCAGGTGGATGCGGCACTGGCTGGCCTGGGTATCACGCTGCTGCCCGAGGACGAGGTGATGGCGCACATCGAAGCCGGGCGCCTGGTGCGCTTGCTGGAGGACTGGTGCCCGCCTTTCGCGGGCTATCACCTCTATTACCCGAGCCGTCGCCAGCCTTCGCCGGCGTTTGCGCGGGTTCTCGATGCGCTGCGCATCAGGGGCTCCAGCCGTCGTCGAGACAGCCAAATCATTTAGATGATCACGATCGATCGCAATCGACCGTGGATCGGATGCTTCACGATCTGCCATAGCGTCACACACCAGGAGGTGATTCACATGGCCGATCGTGACGTTCATCGTGGCTCGCCCTCAGCGCAGTCGGCTCAGCCACTCCAATGTACGGAACAGTATGGCAAGGCGAATTGACAGCAAGAATGCTCGCCCGGAGTATCGGCTGCAATCGATTGCCGCGCGAATTACGCGCAGCGCCTGAGGGCAGTCGCTAAGCGATATGACCGAATGGTTCGGCGTATTCGTGCCTGCGGGAACTCCGGACACGCTGATACAGCAGGCCAACGACGCGATCAAGTCGGCACTGGCCGATCCCGATCTCATCGAGGCCTTTGGGCAAATGGGTATGGAAACCGCCTGGAGCACACCGGGTGATCTGGGCGCCCGCCTAGTCGCCGACATCCAGCGCTGGCGGAACATCGTGGCCCAGATCGGGTTCACCGCAGAGTCCTGAGCGCCATCAGCAGGAATAAGAGCCGGTAAGCAGCCAGTTCGAGGCCTTATTGATCTCTAAACGCGACGAAGCCGCCTCTGCCGGAACAGAGGCGGCTTCCGAATTGGTGCCCGAGGCCGGACTCGAACCGGCACGCCTCGCGGCGGGGGATTTTGAGTCCCCTGCGTCTACCAATTTCACCACTCGGGCAAGCGAAAAACGCTTATCGACCACGCATCAAGCACCTCAGACCCAGGCTTAGCAAAGCCAGCCGGCGCCGGTCGAACTGATAATTATCGACGATCTGCCACCGAGCCGCAAATCGTCTGCCCGCGGGTAGTGTCGTCCACCCCGCTCCGCTTCGAATCCGGGTAAATGACTGGCAGACAGTTCACCCGATCCCGGCATCTCAAGGAGGCGATCCATGCCCAAGTTCGTGACGATCGGCTATGGCGACCAGGCAGGCTACGACGGCACCCCCGTCGCCGTCCGGAACGCGGCCCACGCACACGATGCGAAGTTGCGCCAAGGCGGAGTATTGATGGGTGTCGCTGGCCACCCCGTGCAGGTGCGTAATCCCGACGCCACCGGAGTGGCTGCGACGGACGGTCCGTTCATGATGTCCTCGCTGCCGGTGGCTGGCTTCGCGATCATCGAGGCCGACGATCTGGCCGAAGCCATCGATATGGTGTCGCGCACCCCTTGCGCCGTTGCCCACGGTGTCGTCGAGGTGTGGCCGCTGGAACAGGTACCGTAAGCCCGCCCCCGGCGCCCCACTACAATGGCGCGCCATGCGCCTGTCCGATTTCGATTTCGAGCTGCCCGCCGAGCTGATCGCGCAACATCCCGCTGCCCAACGCACGCAATCGCGCTTGCTGCAGGTGGCCGCCGATGGCTTGCACGACCTGCGCTTTACCGATCTGCCCGCGCTGCTGACGCCCGGCGACCTGCTGGTGTTCAACGACACACGCGTGCTGCGCGCGCGGCTGTTCGGCAGCAAGGCCACCGGCGGGCGCTTCGAGGCGCTGATCGAACGCGTCATCGGTGAACACGAAGCGCTGGCGCAGTTGCGCGTCAGCAAGCCGCCGCGCCCCGGCTCACGGCTGCTGTGGCAGCACGGCGGTGCACAGGTGATCGAGCGCGCCGGCGAATTCTGGCGCCTGCGCTTCGATGAACCGGTGCTGCAGGTGCTCGACCGCGAAGGCCGCCTGCCGCTGCCGCCCTACATCGAACACGCGCCCGGCACCGATGATGAACAGCGCTACCAGACCGTTTACGCACGCACGCCGGGCTCGGTGGCGGCACCCACCGCCGGCCTGCATTTCGATGAAGCCCTGCTCGAACGCCTGCGCGCGCAGGGGGTGAACACCGCGTTCGTGACGCTGCACGTCGGCGCGGGCACCTTCCAGCCGGTGCGCGTCGAAGACCTGTCCTTGCACCGGATGCATGCCGAGCGCTATTCGGTGCCGTCCGAGACGGCAGCCGCGATCGCGCAGACGCGCCGCAGCGGCAAACGCGTGGTGGCGGTGGGCACGACCTCGCTGCGCACGCTCGAATCGGCGGCTTGCGGCACAGGGGGCCTCGTCAACGCCGGCAGCAGCGAAACCCAGCTCTTCATCACGCCCGGCTACCGATTTCGCGTCGTCGACCGCCTGATCACCAACTTCCACCTGCCGAAGTCCACGCTGCTGATGCTGGTCTCGGCCTTCGCCGGCGTCGAGCGCATCCGGGCGGCTTACCGGCATGCGATCGCCGAGCGCTATCGCTTCTTCAGCTACGGTGATGCGATGATCCTCGATCGCGACGACAGCACCGGCCCAGACGGACAATAGCCCCATGCTCGACTTCCAACTCCTGGCCACCGACGGCGGCGCCCGCCGCGGCCGCCTCACCGTGAACCACGGCGTCATCGAAACACCGATCTTCATGCCGGTGGGCACCTACGGCGCCGTCAAGGCGATGTCGCCGCGCGAACTCGACGAGGTCGGCGCGCAGATCATCCTGGGCAACACCTTCCATCTGTGGCTGCGCCCGGGCACCGAAACGATCGGTCGCTTCGGCGGCCTGCACGGCTTCAACGGCTGGCACAAGCCGATCCTGACCGATTCCGGGGGCTTCCAGGTCTGGAGCCTGGGCGAACTGCGCCGCATCAGCGAAGAAGGCGTGCGCTTCGCCTCGCCGGTGAACGGCGACAAGCTGTTCCTGACACCCGAGATCTCGATGCAGATCCAGCAGGCGCTGGATTCCGACATCGTGATGATCTTCGACGAGTGCACGCCCTACGAAACCGCCGGCCGCCCCACCTCGTTCGACGAGGCCGCCGACTCGATGCGGCTAAGCCTGCGCTGGGCGCAGCGCTCGCGCGATGAATTCGATCGGCTGGGCAACCGCAACGCGCTGTTCGGCATCATCCAAGGCGGCATGTTCGAGGCGCTGCGCGACGAATCGCTGGCCGGTCTGACCGGCATCGGTTTCGACGGCTATGCGATCGGCGGCCTGTCGGTGGGCGAGCCCAAGGAAGACATGCTGCGCATCCTGGCGCATACCACGCCGCAGCTACCAGCGCAGCGGCCGCGCTATCTGATGGGCGTGGGCACGCCCGAAGATCTGGTGGCCGGCGTGGCCGCCGGCATCGACATGTTCGATTGCGTAATGCCGACGCGCAATGCGCGCAACGGCTGGCTGTTCACTCGCCACGGTGACCTGCGGCTGCGCAACGCCCGCTACCGCGACGACACGCGCCCGATCGACGCCAGCTGCGCCTGCTATGCCTGCCGCAATTTCTCGCGCGCCTATGTGCATCATCTGCAGAAGGTCAATGAGATCCTGGGCGCGCGGCTGGCCACGATCCACAACCTGCACTATTACCTGACGCTGATGGCCGAGATGCGCGAAGCGATCGCCGCCGGGGGCTTCGAGGCCTTCAGACAGCGCTTCGCGCAGGAGCGGGCACGCGGCGTCGATTGAACGGCCACGATGCCCTGATCGGATAGCCGTTCCTGAAGCATCGGCTCTCGCGGCCGCGCTTCGCCGACGAACTGATCGCCGCAGGCGATTGCGAGCCACGGCGGCGTTACGCGGTTGCCGAGCGCGTAAAGATTCGTGGCGCGACGGGAAGCATCAAAGCGATCTCACACGGCCTCAGTCTTTTCCGGCCTGCACGATGATTCGCGAGATGACTTCCAGTTGATTCTTGGTAGCCTCTTCGTCGATTTCGAACAAGCGCATGACGGCCAGCCCTCGCAAGGCCGCGAACACCACCGCCGCGAAATGCTCAGGTTGCGGATGGCGCTTGGAAATCTCGGGGAATACGGCGACGAAGTGTGCGAAAAACTCCGGATCATGCTTGGCCCGATGCTCGTCAATTCGCTTGAAGAGCCGCGGAGTGGTTTTACACCCGAAGAAGAGGCTCCAAGCCGCCACATAACTGGGTGGGGCATAGACGCGCTGCCACGCCAACTGAACGAATTCACGCGCCCGCTCGTCAAGGGGAAGTCCGATGGCGTCTTCAGGCCATGCGGCTCCGAAGGCTGAGAGCGGCGCCATCACTTCATCGACGATTTTCTCCATCAACACCTGCCGGCTACCAAATTGATGCTGCAGCGCACCAAGTGTGACCTTCGCGCCACGGGCGATGTCTTGGAGATTGGTCTGCTGGAAACCTACCTTCTGAAGCAGCCGCAGGGCGGAATCAATGATTTTCCGCTGGGTTGTCTGACTGCGCTCGACCTGACTTCGGCGGCGGTGCGGCGCAGAGCTGGTGCGCCGGGGCGGCGTGGTGTTCATGCACCGATTTCCTTGCAAGTTGAATTAATCGCGTATTGCAACACGAAACCGGGAACCTCACTCTCGGCAGCGAAACCTGCAGCCTTCAATCAGAATCTGTCCACTTCATAAGGCTTCGTGGCAAGCAGCGTTTGCCGACCCTCGATCAATTCCGCCATGAGCCGGCCGCAAATCGGGCCAAGCGTGAACCCTTGGTGTGCATGCCCGAAGTTGAACCAGAGTCCCGGGAACCTTTTTGCAGCGCCAAGCACTGGAAGCATATCGGGCGTACAAGGCCGGTTACCCAGCCAAGGCTGATGTTCGACCACTCTAGGCAGATCGAGCAGTTCCCGCGCAGCAACGGTCGCCTGAGCTAGTTGGACAGGAGTCGCTGGAGCATCCAGCAAGGCGAACTCCGCGCCTGTGGTCAGACGGATGCCTTGTTCCATCGGCGCGAGTACATAAGCTCGTTCGGCGTCCAACATCGGAACGCGAAGCTTGCCCCCGCCTGTGAAGTGCTGGTTATAGCCACGTTTCACAAATAGCGGCAATCGGTATCCGAACCGGGTAACGAACTCGCAAGACCAAGGTCCTAGGGCAATGACGACGTGCTCGGCCTTTACAGTACCGTCTTCTGTCTCCAGATACCAGGCGCCCTCTTCCCTCTTGAGCGAGTCGGCATCACCTCGAGAAAAGCAACCGCCGAGTTTCAGAAAGTATGTCGAGTAGGCGGATACAAGTGCTGCAGGGTCTCTGACAGTCATCGTATCCGGCCAATGAATGGCGCCGGCAAGCGGCAAAACCAAGTCAGGCTCTGCATTCGCTAGGGCCGCACGGTCAAGCATGCTGTAGCGAACCCCGAACCGTTGATGCAATTCCTCTGCTTGCGCAACACTGGCATCCAGTGCCCTTGCGGTTCGGTAAACATGGTGATAACCCGCTCTTTGCGTAAGAGAACCCGCGCCGCATTCAGCAAGCAATTCCTCATGTGCCGACAGCGCATGCTGCATCAGAGAACTATGGCCTCGCGTTGCGATCTCATACCGTTTTGGCGAGGAATGCAGCCAATAGCGAAATAGCGGGGAGGCAAGGCGCGGCAAGGCATTGACATGATAGGAGGCCGCAACGCCTCGACGAAGTGCAGTCTGCAGCAGCGTTTTCAGATCCCGCGGAAACTGGAACGGCAGCATGGCCTCACCCTGCACAATGCCGGCGTTGCCAGACGAGGTCTCTTGTCCAGGCTCTTTCCGATCAACCAGGCAAACCGAATGGCCTCGGCGCACCAGTTGCAGCGCAGTGGCAACGCCGATCATGCCGGCCCCTATGACCAGAACTTCGGCGCACATGGCACGTGTAGCAGTTATTCGCGGGATAGCGCGCCAGCTCAATTGAGGGTGAAGCCGGAAGTCTTGATGAGATCACGCCAGAATTGCATTCCTTCATTGATCTGCTTCTGCAATTCCTCAGCATTGCCATAGACCAATGGATTGCCGCTGGTTTCGAACTGTTCCCTGATCTTGGGCTGAGCCATGACGTTCGCAAGCGCTGCCTCGAGTCGTTTGACCTGCTCAGCGGGCGTACCGGCTCTGACCACCAAACCCGACCACGACAGGCCTTCGAAGTTCGCATACCCCAATTCACCCAAGGTCGGAACATCAGGTGCGGAAGGATCGCGATTTTTGCCAGTCACAGCCAGCACCCTCAAGCGCCCAGCCTGGTGATACTGAAGAAGATCGGGCAATGTCGTGATTCCGACCTGAAGCTGCCCACCCAGCAGCTCGACGATCATCGGCGAATTTCCTTTGTAGGGAACAGACGAAAGGTCGATCTTGAGCTCGCGGCCGAGTTTGAACCCGAGAAACTCCGGGGGAGTGCCCGGCGAAGGTACGCCGTAGAGTCTCTGAGCAGGGTTCGATCTCGCAGACGCAATCCAATCATTGAAACTCCTGATTGCCGGATTCGCGGGAATGACAATGGCATTGCGGGTAGCGCTGATCTGCCCGATCGACTGGAAATCCTTGATGGGATCGTAGGGTGGCGCCTTCATGGTCAGCGGCAATGTCCCCATGACATGCTGATTGACGAACATGATGATCGATCCATCGGCGGGTGCCGTCTTGACGTAGGAAGCAGCGATCGCGCCTCCTGCGCCCGGACGGTTCTCGACCACGAACGGCGTCTTCATTTCGATAGCCAGGGCTTGCGCCAACACTCTGACCATGTTGTCGCCCCCGCCGCCGGGTGGGTATCCGACGATCATCCGATAAGTTTGGGGCGCTGCCGCGACTCCGCCAGATCCGGCCAATCCCAAAATGACGGCGCTCAGTACTTTACAAACGAGTTGCTTCATTTCAGCTCCTTAGTTAATTGCCTGATCTGCCTCGACGGCTCGCATGACTCGTAGCCAGTTCGCTCCGAGAATTCCGCGGATTGCCTCCTCCGAATAGCCGAGGTCCAGCATCCGTTGCACGATCAAAGGCAGGGATTCCAGCTCGACCTGAGCGATGTCACTTCGCGAATATCCGCCTTCAGGGGGCCACTTCGCCGCCTGAGCCTGGGCGCTCCTGGCCAATGTGGGCAGGTCATGGACATAGTCGAATCCAAACCCCACGTGCGCAGGCCCCACGAGCTGCACGATGTAGTCGATCTGGCGAACGTACCCCTCTGCGCAAGCCGAATCATCGCCGGTGAAGATGTTCAATCCGGTAAGGCCGACGACGCCGTTCTTGTTCGCAATTGCACGAATCTGCTCATCTTTGCAACAGCGCGGGTGTTGATTCAAGGCCCAGACATTGCCGTGGCTGACGATGACCGGGTGCGTGGAGCACTCAATTGCATCCAGGGAAGATCTGTAGGACGTGTGCGCCACGTCAACGATCATTCCCACACGATTCATTTCAGCGATCAGTGAGCGTCCAAACCGGCTAAGGCCGGCATCCGTGAGCTCGTGACATCCATCAGCAACGAAGTTCCTCTGGTTGTATGCCATGAGCATGTGCTTGACGCCCAGGCTGTAGTAGACGCTTATCAATTCAAGATTGCGGCCCACCGGAACCGTGCCCTGAAAATTCAGAGCAATGGCGAGCACGCCGGCCGCTTTCGCACGCTCGATGTCTGCCACTCTCTGAATCAGTACGCATCCCTCTTCAGCGCACATTGCCCGGTATCGCGCAATCTGATCCAAGGCTTGCCGAGGGTCTTCGTCGTCGGTCGCCACTGTGATGGAGACGAAGGAGAAGCCCGATTTGAGCAGGCGCTTGAACAGCCGGCGCTGTGACTCCTCTGATCCCGGCGTTCCAATCGGAAGTGTCATGTCGCAGACAATGGAGCGATCAAGCAAGCGCGCCACCAGGCTTGCGTCTTTGAGTCGACCGTCTTTGACCGCAGAAGATTCTTGCGTTGACATGAATAGGAAGGCTTTGTCGTTGAGATTGATGCTCATGGGTGGTACACAGCAAATGACCACCCGCTCCACGAGAGGGATAGGCGCTGCAGCTAAACAGCCGATAGCACCGCCTCAGGTGTGTCGTTGATCGTCGTACGGCGCAATTCGCGGCGCTCTGCGATGTCGTAACGGCGACCGCGGTGCAGGGTGCTTCGGTTGTCCCAAATCACCAGATCGCCGGGCTCCCACTCGTGCATGTATACGCGCTCGCGCTGCGTAGCGTGTTCCAGCAAGTCCAGCAGAAACATGCGGCTCTCAGCTATCGGCCA
>JAFKGG010000127.1 GCA_017307915.1 Burkholderiales bacterium
GTCTGTCCGAAACCTGCATCCGCCGGCCGGTGTTCACAACGGTCGTGGCCTTGATCATCGTGCTGCTCGGGCTGGTGTCGTTCACCCGGCTGCAGGTGCGCGAATACCCCAAGATCGACGAACCCACGGTTACCGTCACCACACGCTACCAGGGCGCCTCGGCTGACATCATCGAAACTCAGGTGACCAAGCCGATCGAGGATTCGATCGCCGGCATCGAAGGCGTGGACGTGCTCACGTCGATCTCGCGGCCCGAGCAAAGCCAGATCACGGTGCGTTTCAGGCTCGACCGCGACCCCGACGGCGCCGCCGCCGACGTGCGCGATCGCACGGCGCGGGTGCGCGCGAAGCTGCCCGACACGATCGACGAACCGGTCATCGCCAAGGTCGAGGCCGACGCCAATCCGATCATCTGGCTGTCTTTCTCCAGCGACACCTTGTCGGCGCTGGAGGTCTCCGACATCGCCAACCGCTACGTCAAGCCGCGCTTGCAGACGCTGCCCGGCGCGGCCGACGTGCGCATCTCGGGCGAGCGCAAGTTCTCCATGCGCATCTGGCTCGATCCCGACCGGCTGGCCGGCTTCAGCCTGACGCCCGGCGACGTCGAAGACGCGCTGCGCCGGCAGAACGTCGAGTTGCCGTCGGGCCGCATCGAAAGCCAGCAGCGCGAATTCACCGTCGTCTCGCAGACCGACCTGCAGCGCGCGGCCGAGTTCGAGAACGTGATCGTGCGCACCGTCAACAGCTATCCGGTGCGCATCAAAGACATCGGCCGCGTCAGCGTGGCGCCGCTGGATGAACGCAGCATCGTGCGCTTCAACGGTCGAAGCGCGGTGTCGCTGGGGGTGGTCAAGCAGGCCACCGCCAATCCGCTGGAGCTGGCGCAGGCGCTGAAGGCCGAGCTGCCGCGCTTGCGCGAGGAAGTGCCGGCCGGCATCTCGGTCGACATCGCCAACGACAATACGCTGTTCATCGAGCGCTCGATCCGTTCGGTCTACGACACCATCCTCGAAGCGGTGGTGCTGGTGGCGCTGGTCATCTTCCTCTTCCTGGGCACGATCCGCGCCAGCGTCATCCCGCTGGTGACGATCCCGGTGTGCCTGATCGGCGTATGCACGCTGATGCTGATCGCCGGCTTCTCGATCAATACGCTGACGCTGCTGGCGCTGGTGCTGGCCATTGGCCTGGTGGTCGACGATTCCATCGTGGTACTGGAGAACATCTATCGCCACATCGAAGACGGCATGGCGCCGATCCCGGCGGCGTTCCAGGGCGTCAAGGAAGTCGGCTTCGCGGTGGTGGCGATGACCGCCACGCTGGCCGCCGTCTATGCGCCGGTGGCGTTCACCACCGGCCGCATCGGCCGGCTGTTCGTCGAGTTTGCGCTGACGCTGGCCGGCGCCGTGCTGGTGTCGGGCTTCGTCGCGCTGACGCTGTCGCCGATGATGTGCTCGCGGCTGCTCAGGCACGAAGCCAAGCCGAACCGCTTCGTGCGCGTGGTCGACCGCGTGGTGAGCGTGATCGTCCGCGGCTATACCTCGCTGCTGCGCCTGACGCTGCGCGTGCGCTGGCTGGTCGTGCTGATCGGCCTGGCGGTGGGCGGC
>JAFKGG010000153.1 GCA_017307915.1 Burkholderiales bacterium
GGGGCTGCACGGCGGCCTCGCATTGCACGCATTCAGCCGAACGTGCGAGCGAGGCCAGCGGCATCGGCAGGGCCAGCAGGGCAGCATCCAGCGACCCGTCGTCGAGGTGTTCGCACAGGTCGGCGGTCAGGCCCTCGTGCACGATCAACTGCAACTTCGGAAAGGCCGCGCCCACCGTCTGCAACAGGTGCGGCAGATAGTAGGGCGCCAGCGTCGGAATGATACCCAGCGTCAGCGCGCCTTGCAGCGGGCCGCCGCGCAGGCGTGTCAGGGCCAGGATGCCGTCGGCCTCGGCGAGCAGGCGGCGCGCCCGTTCGACGACCTGTTCGCCGATCGCCGTCAGCGTCGGCCGCCCGCCTTGCCGATCCACCAGTGTCTGGCCCAGGTAGCTCTCCAGCTTGCGCAACTGGATCGACAAGGTGGATTGGGTGATGTGGCAGGCATCGGCGGCTCGGCCGAAATGGCGATACTCGGCCAGGGCAACCAGATAGCGCAACTCACGCAGGGTCAAGGGGGCGTCTCCTTTGAGATCCGGGCAACCGAATGATCAGCGATGCAGGTCGAAGCGGTCGAGCTCCATCACCTTGGCCCATGCCTTGGCGAAGTCCTTGACGAACTTCTCGTTGGCGTCGCCGGCGGCATAGTGCTCGGCGATCGCACGCAGTTCCGAGTTCGAGCCGAACACCAGGTCGACCGGTGTCGCCGTCCACTTGACCTGGCCGGTCTTGCGGTCACGGCCTTCATACAGCTCCTCGGTCGATGACTTCGCCCAGGCGGTGGACATGTCGAGCAGGTTGACGAAGAAATCGTTCGACAGCGTACCCGGGCGGCCGGTGAACACGCCATGCCTGCTGCCGCCGGCATTGGCGTCCAGCGCGCGCATGCCGCCGACCAGCACGGCCATTTCCGGCGCCGTGAGCTTCAGCAGGCTGGCCTTGTCGACCAGCATCTCGGCGGGTGCGAGGTGGGCATTTTTTCCGTAGTAATTGCGGAAACCGTCGGCCTTGGGCTCCAGCGCAGCGAACGAGATCGTGTCGGTCTTGTCCTGCGAGGCGTCCATGCGGCCCGGCGTGAACGGCACCTTCAGGCTATAACCGGCTTTCTTGGCGGCGGATTCGACGGCGGCGCCGCCGGCCAGCACGATCACGTCGGCGAGCGATACCTTCTTGCCGCCCTTCAAGCCGGCGTTGAAGTCCTTCTGGATGCTTTCCAGCTTGGCCAGCACTTTCGCCAGTTCGGCCGGGTCGTTGGCGGCCCAGTCTTTCTGCGGGGCCAGGCGGATGCGAGCGCCGTTGGCGCCGCCGCGCATGTCGGAGCCGCGAAACGATGCGGCCGAAGCCCATGCGGTGCGGACCAGCTCTGGCGTGGACAGACCCGAGGCCAGAATCCGCGTCTTCAGCGCTTCCGCGTCCTTGCCGTCGATCGGCTTGTGGCTGAGCGCCGGCACCGGATCCTGCCACAGCAGATCTTCCTTGGGTGCGTCGGCGCCCAGGTAGCGCACGCGCGGGCCGAGGTCACGATGGGTCAGCTTGAACCACGCCTTGGCGAAAGCCAGCTCGAACTCCCTCGGGTTTTCGAGGAAGCGGCGCGAGATCTTCTCGTAGGCCGGATCCATGCGCAGCGCGAGGTCGGTGGTGAACATGATCGGCGCGTGGCGTTTGTCTTTGACGTGCGCATCGGGCACCAGCGCGGCGGCGGCCGGGTCGGACGGAATCCACTGGATGGCGCCGGCGGGGCTCTTGGACTGCACCCAGTTCCAGGCGAAGAGATTGGAGAGGAACTGCGTGGTGAAGGCGGTGGGGCTGGTGGTCCACGCGCCTTCCAGACCGCTGGTGATCGTATCTTCGGCGTTGCCCTTGCCGCACTTGTTCTTCCAGCCGAGACCTTGTTGTTCGATGGACGCGCCGGCGGGGTCGGCGTCGAGGCACTTGTCGGGGTGATGCGCGCCGTGCGCCTTGCCGAAGGTGTGGCCGCCGGCGATCAGCGCCACGGTTTCCTCGTCGTTCATCGCCATGCGGCCGAACGACTCACGAATGTCGCGCGCCGCTGCCAGCGGGTCGGGATTGCCGTTGGGGCCCTCGGGATTGACGTAGATCAGGCCCATCTGCACGGCGGCCAGCGGGCTTTGCAGCTTGCGGTCGCCCTGGTGGCGCTGGTCGCCGAGCCACTTGTTCTCGGGCCCCCAGTAGACGAGGTCGGGTTCCCAGTCATCGGCGCGGCCGCCGGCAAAGCCGAAGGTCTTCATGCCCATCGATTCCATGGCCACAGTGCCGGCCAGTACCATCAGGTCGCCCCAGGAAATCCGGGCGCCGTATTTCTGCTTGACCGGCCACAGCAGGCGGCGCGCCTTGTCCAGGCTGACGTTGTCGGGCCAGTTGTTCAACGGATCGAAACGCATCTGGCCGCCGTCGGAGCCGCCGCGGCCGTCCAGCGTGCGGTAGGTGCCGGCGCTGTGCCAGGCCATGCGGATGAAGAATGGGCCGTAGTTGCCGAAGTCGGCCGGCCACCAGTCCTGCGAGCGCGTCAAGGTGGTCTTGATGTCGTTCTTCACCGCCTGCAGATCGAGGCTCTTGAACGCCTTGGCGTAGTCGAAGTCTGCGCCCAACGGGTTCGACGACGGATTGTGTTGGCGCAGCGCGCTGAGGTCGAGCCGGTTGGGCCACCAGTCCTTGTTCGCCATCGGCGTATCGGCATGCAGCGCCGGGCTGGCTGCCAGCAGTGCGGCGAACAAGCCGGCGCAGCCCAGCAGGCGTCGAGGGGAGAGGGGAGAACGTGCCATCGAGGGCTCCTTTGTTGTCGCTAGGGGTTTCCCCGGTAAAGTAGCGAGCAAGGGAGCAGGGCGGAAGTTGATAGTCTCAACCGCCGCGATTGATGATGTTCATGTGCCGGCGCGCGGCGGGGGGCGATGGCGCTGTCGGTCTTCGGTGTCTGGCGCGGCGACTGCGTTGCACCGGTACGAGTCGCCGCGAAACCTCAATCGCGGAAATTGGTGAAGTTCAGCGGCACGTCGGTGACTTCTTTTTTCAGCAGCGCGATGGCAGCTTGCAGATCATCGCGCTTGCCGCCCGAGACACGCACCGCGTCGCCCTGGATGCTGCCTTGCACCTTGATCTTGCTGTCCTTGATCAGCTTGACGATCTTCTTGGCATGCTCGGACGACACGCCGTGGCGCACGGTGATCACCTGCTTGACCTTGTCGCCGCCGATCTTCTGCACGTTGCCGTAGTCGAGGAAACGCACGTCGACGTTGCGCTTGGCGAACTTGTTGACGAGAACGTCGCGCACTTGGCCGAGCTTGAAATCGTCGTCGGCGAACGCGGTCAGCTCGCGTTCCTTCAGCTCGATGCGCGCATCCGACCCCTTGAAGTCGAAGCGCGTGCTGATCTCCTTGTTGGCCTGATCCACCGCGTTGCGAACTTCATTGGCATCGCTTTCGGAAACGACGTCGAACGATGGCATGGGAATGACTCCTGATCGATTGCTGGGCGCTGGCCGGGGCGCCGGATGGCGCGGCTCGGGGGCAGCGGGATTCGACCGGGCATTTTAGACGGGCGCCCCGGCCGATTCCACCGCTATCGTGTGCGCGGCGGGGCCGCAGGCCACCGATCTACTGGCCGGCGCCCCAGGCCAGCAGGAACTCGCGAAAACTGGCTGCCGCCGGCGACAGACTGTAGCCGCGCCGGGTGAACAGCGACAGCTGCCGGTGCACCACCGGCTGCACGATCGGCCTGCTGACCAGCGAGTAGGTGGCCAGCATCGGCAGCGCATGCGCCGGCTGCGCAGTAATGCCGTAGCCGGCCTGCACCATGCCCAGCGCGGTGGTCACGAACGACACCTCGTGGGCCGGCTCCAGCGCCAGCGACGGCGAGTGCCGGTACAGGTCGGCTTGCAGCCGGGCGCTGAAGTCGCTGGTCAGCGTCACGAACGGTTCGCGCAGCACTTGCGCCCAGGTGACGCGGCGCAGCCTGGCCAGCGGATGATCGGGCGGACAGATCAGGCAGATGCGGTCCTTGGACAGGCTTTCCTGCATCAGTTCGGGCGGTGAAGGGCGTTGCGGCGCGATGCCCAGGTCGGCCTCGCCGCTGACCACACGCGCCAGCGCGGCCTGGTTCAGCGAATCGAGCAGATGCAAGCGGATCGCCGGAAAGCGCTCGCGATACAGGCTGCTCAGCTTGGGCAGCAGCATTGCCGCATACAGCGGCGTGCAAGCGATGCGCACCGTGCCGCGCTGTTTTTCGCGCAGCTCGCGCGTGCTGTGCAGCGCGCTTTCCAGGTCGTCGAGCAGCTTGCGCGCCAGCGGGAAGAATTCGGCGCCGGCCGCCGACAGACTGGTCTGGCGCGTGGTGCGGTCGAGCAGCCGCACGCCGACGACGGTTTCCAGTTCCTTGACCAGCAGGCTCAAAGCCGATTGCGTCAGATGCATGCGCCGCGACGCGGCGATGTAGCTGCCGCTTTCGGCGACCAGGACGAAGGCACGCAGTTGACGCAGCGTGACATTCATGAGGAAAGCTCAATAATGATTGATAAATTTAAGTTTGTTAGCTTAGTGCAAAACGAAGTAAGTTTCTCGTTTCACCGCCGAGAACACGAGGAGATTTGCCGATGCTGCGCTTCGATCCCAACCTGCGCTGGCTGTTCACCGAGCTGCCGATGCTGGATCGTTATGAAGCGGCAGCGCGCGCCGGCTTCAAGGGCGTCGAGGTGGCGTTTCCGTATGAGTATCCGGCCGACGAGATCGCGCACCGCCTGAACGACAACGGCCTGACGCTGGTGCAGATCCTGTCGCCGTGCGACTGGGAGGCCGGCGAACGCGGCATCGCGGCACTGCCCGGCCAGCAGCAGCGTTTTCGGGAAAGCATGCGCGTGGCGGTCGATTACGCGGTGCAGGTCGGCAAGCCGATGATCCATGCGATGGCCGGCAACCTGCCGGCCGATGCCGATCGCGCACGCTGCCATGACGTATTCCTGGAAAACATTGCGTATGCCGCCGATCTGGCGGCGCAAGAGGGCATCACGCTGATCCTCGAGCCCTGTTGCAGCGCGCGTTTTCCCGATTATTTCTACAAGCGGCTCGACGAGGGCGTGGCCGTGATCGAGACGCTGGGACGCAGCAACGTCAAGCTGTGCTTCGACACCTTCCATGTGCAGATGGAAGAAGGCGCGATCACGCAGCGGCTGAAGGCCGCCTATCCGCACATCGGCCACATGCAGATCGGCAACGCGCCGGGGCGGCACGAACCGGGCACTGGCGAGATCCATTTCCCATATCTGTTCGAGCAGATCGAGGCGCTCGGCTGGCAGGGCTGGATCGGCTGCGAATACTCGCCGTCGGGGCCGACGCTGGAAACGCTGGGCTGGGGCAAGCCGTTCGGCATCGGCCCCAAGCGCTGATCGAAAGGAGCCAAGCATGCTCACCGCAAGCGACAACGAAATGCTGACCTGCACCGGGCCGGGCACGCCGATGGGCGAGTTCTTTCGCCGCTTCTGGCAGCCAGTGGCTCTGTCGCGCGAGTTGCCGGAACGCGACGGCACGCCGCTGCGCGTGACCGTGATGGGCGAAAAACTGGTGGCGTTTCGCGACAACCAGGGCCGCGTCGGCTTGGTCGATGCGCGCTGTCCGCACCGCGGCGCCGACATGTATTTCGGCCGCAAGGAAGACGGTGCCATCCGCTGCGTCTATCACGGCTGGCAGTTCGACCTGCACGGCCGTGCCGTCGAGCTGCCCAACGTGCCGCCGGATTCCCCTTATCACCAGACGATGCGCATCAAGGCTTATCCGACGCGCGAGTTCGGCGAGATCGTCTGGGCCTATCTGGGGCCACCGGGCACCGAGCCGGCCGAGGTGCCGCAGCTCGACTTCGGCATGCTGCCGGCCTCGCAGCGCTTCGTGACCAAGAAGCTGCAAGAGTGCAACTGGGCGCAGTCGATCGAGGGCGCGCTCGACACCTCGCACTTCTCGTTCCTGCACATGCCGGCGCCGGCGGTGCAGTCGAACGCCAACCCCGATGCGCCGGCCGACGAGAAGCGGCTGCGCTGGATCCGCGAAGACCCGCTGCCGCAGTTCTCGATCCTGGATCACGACGTGGGCTTCCTGGTGGGCGGTGCGCGCCGCGCCGATGGCCAGATGCGTTACTGGCGCACGGCGCAGTTTGCGCTACCCGCGCACAGCACCACGCCGTCGACGCTGCCCGGCGAGACGCACTTCGGCTACACCTGGGTGCCGATCGACGACGAGAACTGCTGGATCTACACCTATGCCTGGAACCCCGATCGGCCGTTCTCCGACGAAGAGCGCGCCCGCTTTGCCGGCGGCCACGGCGTGATCGGCGAGGTCGACGAGCATTTCATACCGGTGCGCAATCGCAGCAACGAGTATCTGCTCGATCGCCGCGATCAGAAGCTGCACAGCTTTACCGGCGTGCGCGGCGTGGCCGAGCAGGACGCGATGATTCAGGACAGCCTGGGCCGCATCGCCGATCGCACGATCGAACATCTGACCGCGGCCGATGCCGCCGTGGTGCGTTTTCGCCGCGTCGTACTAGGTGGCGCGAAGGCACTGCTGGCCGGGCAGGCCCCCGAAGCGCCGCATCGCTATCGCAGTTATCGGCTGCGTTCCGGCAGCTGGATGGCCGAGCAGGGCGTGCCGCTGGAACAGGTGATGGTCGAGCGCTTTGGCGATCCGGTAGGGCACGTGGCCGAGCCGCTCGAAGAGGCGCCGCAGGCCGGTTGATCTGATTTCTTTCCCACACAGCAACGATAAATCACAAGCGAATCGCGCAGGAGAAGACAGATGTTCAGTT
This sequence comes from Burkholderiales bacterium, assembly GCA_017307915.1. Classification (GTDB taxonomy): domain Bacteria; phylum Pseudomonadota; class Gammaproteobacteria; order Burkholderiales; family Burkholderiaceae_E; genus Zeimonas. The sequence continues at coordinate 6,801 of JAFKGG010000153.1, forward strand.
TGCAGAAATTCGCCAGACGCACCGCCTGTGTGCTGATGCTGGCCGGCGCCGCCACCGCGGCGGCGCAGACCTATCCGAGCAAGCCGGTGCGCGTCATCGTGCCGTATGCGGCGGGCGGCTCCACCGATTCCACCGCGCGGCTGATCGCGCAATCGTTGGCCAACGCGCTGGGCCAGCCCTTCGTGGTCGAGAACCGGCCCGGCGCCGGCGGCACGATCGGCCATGAGGCGGTGGCCAAGGCGGCGCCCGACGGTTACACGCTGCTGTTCAGCGCCGCCGGCCCGCTGGTGGTGACGCCGCACACTTATCCCAAGCTGTCCTACGAGCCGATCAAGGGCTTTGAGCCGATCAAGCTGGTTGCGACCGCGCCGTTGCTGTTCGTCGTCAATTCGAACTTCAAGGGCAACAGCGTGGCCGACGTGATCAAGCAGGCGCAGACCGCGCCCGGCAAGCTCACCTACGGTTCGTTCGGCAACGGCAGCGCGGCGCACCTGGCCGGCGAGTTGTTCAAGTCGCTGGGCAAGATCGACATCAGCCACGTGCCGTACAAAGGCAGCGCGCCGGCGCTCACCGATCTGATCTCGGGCCAGATCGACATGATGTTCGACGTGCTGGTCACCGCGCTGCCGCACGTGAAGACCGGCCGGCTGCGTCCGCTGGCGATCACTTCGCCGCAGCGCGCCTCGCTGCTGCCCGACGTGCCGACGATGAGCGAAGCTGGTGTTGCCGGTTTCGATGCTGGCACCTGGTTCGGTTTGCTGGCACCGGCCGGCGTCGATCGCCAGGTGGTGGAAACGCTGTCGCGCGCGCTCGATACGATCCTGCAGCGCCCGGACCTGCGCGATACGCTGGTGCAGCAAGGGGCCGTGGTGGCCGGCGGCACGCCTGATGCGTTCAAGCGCTTCTTTGCTGCCGAGTACGACAAGTGGGGCAAGGTAGTGAAGGCGGCGGGGATTTCGTCGCAGTGAGCGGATGGCCAGTCCGGGCGCTTCACCGGGGGGAAGAATACGAAGCGCCTGGCTGGCCGAAGCAGACTGGCCGGGGTCGACCCGCGGCGCGCCGCTTCGACTCGGAAGCGGCTGCGTCCGCTTCGCCCGTAGCCTACCCTCCCAGGAGTTTTGCGCGTATCGTGCGGCTCTGCCCGATCCTCGCCTCAGAAAAGCTCCAATGCCCGGTGATTCGCCGCCTCTTTCCGCATCGCCCGCACCGACCTGGCCAGACAATCCGCGTATCTGGTTCGTCCACAAGTACTATGACCTCGAAGGCCGGGCGCAGGCGCTGAAGCTCTTTCCCGGCGTGCGCCAGGTGCGCAGTGCCGAGGCGCTGGTCGAAGTGCTGCCCGACGCCGACGTGCTGGTGGTTTCCGGAATGTGGCAGCCGCACTATCTCGATCTGGCTCCCCGCTTGCGCTTCATCCAGTCGATCAGCTCGGGCGTGGAGTTTTTCGATACGCAGGCGCTGATCGAGCGGGGCATCCGCCTGGCCAGCGCGAGCGGCGTCAACGCCATCGCGGTGGCCGAGCACGCCTTGGCGCTGATGCTCGCTCTCATCCGCCGGCTGCACGTGTTGCTCGACAACCAGCGCAAGCACTTGTGGCGCGCGCCGGCGACGCGGCCCGGCGAACTGTCCGGCAAGACCGTGCTAGTGATCGGCACCGGCAGTATCGGCGCACATCTGTCGAGCCTGTTGTGCGCCTTCGGTTGCCGTGTAGTCGGATTGCGCCGTACGGTCTCGGCTGCCTTCGCGGGTTTCGACGAGATCCATGCCTTTGCCGATCTCGCTGAACAACTGCCGCGTGCCGACCTCGTCGTGCTCGCCTGCCCGCTGACCGACGAGACGCGGCATCTCATCAACGCTGCGGCGCTGGCGCAAATGAGGCCGTCGGCCATGCTGATCAACGTGGCGCGCGGCGGCTGCGTGGACGAAGCCGCACTGGCAGCCGCGCTGCGTTCGGGCCGGATCGCCGGTGCCGCGATCGACGTCGCCCAGACCGAGCCGCTGGCGCCGGATTCGCCGTTATGGGATCTGCCGGAGCTGATCATCACGCCGCACCTCGCCGGCGATACCCCGCACTATGAAGACCGGGTGCTGGCGATCTTCAGCGAGAACCTGCAGCGGCTGCGGCGCGGCGAAGTACTGCTGCAGAATCAGGTTTGTTGAACGGCGCACAATCCTGGTGCGGCAGCTGTTCGGCGCGGTAGAGAATTTTTAAGATTTCGTGAGGGATTGCGTAAGTAATTCTTAGCGGCGCGACCGCGCGCCGATTCATAGACTTCCTTCCCACAGGCCGCTGCACGGTGCGACGGCCGCTTCATCGGAAAAGAGGTCTTCATGAACATCGATCTGCACGAACTCCAGCAAGTGGCCCAGGCTGCGCCCCGCGTCGACATGTATGCGGGCATCCACAAGGCGCTGCGTGCGCTGATGGCCGATACGCTGTTGCACCTCGGGCGCGCAGACTGCGATGACGCCCAGGAACTGGAAGAGGCCGTTCAGCGCCTGCTGCAACTGCTCGAACTGTGTCGCGGGCATCTGCACCACGAGAATGAATTCATCCATCGTGCCATGGAGGCGCGTGCGCCCGGCGCCAGCGGCCAGATCGCGCATGAGCATGCGCAGCACGAGGAGCAGATCGCTGCGCTGGCCGCCCAGGCCCGGGCGCTGTCGTATGCAGCCGTGCCTGCGCGGGCGGCCGAAGTGCTGGCCCTCTATCGCGCCTTGTCGCTGTTCGTGGCGCACAACTTCGAGCACATGCACGTGGAAGAGACCGCGCACAACGCCGTGCTGTGGGCGCGCTATACCGATGCCGAATTGATCGAGATCCACGATGCGCTGGTGGCTTCGATCCCGCCCGAAGAGATGATGTTCATCCTGCGCTGGCTGGTGCCGTATCTGAATCCGGCCGAACGCCTGGCGCTGATGGCCGACATGCGCGCGCACGCGCCGGCGCCGGCTTTCGCGGCGGCGATCGAGACCGTGCGGCCGCACCTCAATGAGCGCGATTGGGCCAAGCTCGCGGCCGGCCTGCGGCTGCCGGGTGAATGCGCTCGCGGGTGAGTGCATGCCGGGCGTGTGCCAGGCCGGGCACGCGTTAGGCGGGGCGCCCCTACGCCGCGATCTCCTGCAGGCTGACCGGGCGCTCGAGCCGTAGCCTGAACCGCCCGCGGCCGGTCTTCTCGATGCGAATGGGCGCGCAGTTTTCGGCCAGCCTGCGTTGCAGCAGCACCAGCCGGGCTTCCAGGTTGTCCGACAGGTCCGGCAGGCGCAGCGCCGGGTCCAGATCGTTCTCGCCCTTGCTCTCGCGCTTGAGGCCGAACATGGCGATCCACGCCAGCGCGCCCAGCACCACCGGCAGCAGGAAGGCGATGTAGCCGAACAGCTGCAGCAGCACGTCGGCGATCCAGGCGCCGGCGCGGCCACCCAGGTTGTGTACCGGCGCGACCACGCTGCCGGTATGCGACCAGCCCGGATCGGTAGCTGAATACGTGAAAAGACTGGCCGCCAGGTACAGCAGGGCCGGCGCGATGGCGATCAGGCCCAGATCGCGCCAAAGGCGCTGGCGGCGTGGATTGTCGGTCGTCGCCGCCGCGGCCGTGCGACGTGACGCCTTGCTGTCGTCGGACTTGGAGCGTTCGGGGACCTGCTTCGCCACCTTAGACCATACCTTTGGAATGCGCTGTTAGTGATTGATAATAAATGAGACGGCGTCAGTTTTCAGTTATGCGACATCTGACAGAGTCTGTAGAGGGCCGGAACCACCGCTGGATGACGGCGTTCTGTTCATCGGCTTGAATCGCCCTGCCCCAGCCGCCACTCTATGACTTGCCACGGATGCTGCGCAAACATCGCCAGCGCCTTGTCCCATCTACCTTTTCGCGAGTTTACATGAGCACCAGCCTGCCCTCCCGCCACCAGCGCCTCGTCATCCTCGGTTCCGGCCCGGCCGGTTGGACCGCCGCCGTCTACGCCGCCCGCGCCAACCTGAAGCCGGTCGTCATCACCGGCCTGCAGCAGGGCGGCCAGCTGATGACCACCACCGAGGTGGACAACTGGCCGGGCGACGCCCATGGCCTGATGGGCCCGGACCTGATGGCGCGCATGCAG
>JAFKGG010000154.1 GCA_017307915.1 Burkholderiales bacterium
ATCCGGCCGGGACCAAGGCTGCCCAGGCCTGCGCGCAGCGCTGGGCCGATGCTGGGCGCGAGGTGGCGATTGCCATGCCGCCGGGTGAGCGTCAGGACGTCAACGACCTGGCGAGGGCGGCATGACGGCGGCGGCGGTGAGAAAGCTGGTGGCCGACGCGCAGCGTGTCACCCCGCGCCTGGAGGTGCTGCACGATTCGGCGCCTGCGCCAGAGTTCAGCGACGACGCGCTGGCCCTGGAGTTTGTGCGAGCCGGGCAGGACACTTTCCGCTGGAGCCCCGGCCTGGGCTGGATGGTCGACGATGGCACTGTCTGGGCACGCGACGAACAGCTTCAGCGCTACGACCTTTCCCGGCGGATCTGCCGCGAGGTCGCGAGCCGCGCCGAAGACGACGAGGCCAAGCGCATCGCATCGGCGCGCACCATCAACGCAACCTTGACCCTGGCCCAGAGCGATCAACGTCTGGTTGTCCCGGCCGATACGTGGGATCGCGACCCGATGGTGTTGAACACGCCGTCGGGCATCGTGGATTTGCGAACAGGCAGAACGCGGCCGCGAGGCCAGGAGTACGTGACGCAGTGCGCCCGGGTCGCGCCGGCGAATGGACCATGCCCTGTCTGGATGCGGTTCGTTCAGGACGTGTTCCAGGGCGACGGCGACCTGATCGAGTTCGTCCGGCGTTCCCTCGGATATGCCCTGACCGGCGACCGCCGCGAGCAGGTGCTGTTCTTCTGGTATGGGCTGGGCGCCAACGGCAAGTCGGTATTGGTCGAGCTGGTTCAGTACCTGGCTGGGAGCTATGCCATCAAGCTGCCCGCCACCGCACTGATGCAGTCCAAGGGCGAGCGTCACCCTACCGAGCTGGCGCAGCTTCGCGGCAAACGGCTGGCCGTGTCATCGGAGCTGGACGAGAACTCGTTCTTCAACGAAGCCTTGGTGAAAGAGCTGACCGGCGACGCGACGCTGACCGCGAGGTTTATGCGGGCGGACTTCTTCGAGTTCCAGATGACGCAGAAGCACGTCATCGTCGGCAACTTCAAGCCTCGGCTGCGAGGTGGCGATCCGGCGATGGCTCGGCGAATGCTGCTGGTCCCATTCCTGGCGTCGTTCAGGGGCTCGGCGCGCGATCCGCGCATGCTGGACAAGCTCCGGGCCGAGGCGCCCGCAATCCTGGCCTGGATCGTCCAGGGTGCGGTTGCCTGGGCATCAGAGGGTTTGGCGGTGCCAGCGGCAGTGCGGGATGCGTCGGCGGACTACATGGCAGACCACGATGACTTGGCGCTGTGGATCGAGGAATGTTGCGAGCATGAGGGCTCGGCGAGGGCCAGCGATTTGTACGAATCGTTCTCGGCCTGGAAGAAGGCTCGCGGTGAGCACGCGCCGAGTCAGACGGTTTGGGGTTCCAGATTGACGACCTTGCCCGGCATCACCAAGCGCCGGTCGAACGGGTTCCGGTACGAAGGCATCCGCCTGACTGCTGCCGAGATGGAGCGTCAACATGCCCGTTAACACCAAGTTGGAACGGTTGGAACGGTTCTCCCTTATGGACCGTATACGCGCGCGCGCGTGTACGTCGAAATGGAAGAACCGTTCCAGGTGTTCCAAATCGAGTTTTGCTCCTCCCTGGAGAAAGAAATGACCGAACGAATCGAAGCCCATCTCGCAACGCTGAACCGCTGCGTGTTCGATCTGCAAAAGATCGGGCAGAGCATGGCCGAGCAGGCGAATTCGCCAGAAGAGATCGCCGAGCTGCTGCGCGCCGTGGCCCGGAGCCTCGACGCGCTGGCCGACGACGCAATGACGACCGCAACCGCGACGATCGACGACGCGCAGGGGTAGGTGGGTCGGGAGTCTGGGGCTATTGCCCGGAAACCGATCGTCCCCCTTCCTTCGCATAAACCTGTATTTGGTCGGAGAAATTGAAGATGAGACAACGTGGAAAAAAATCCGCCGCCGCCCTGGCGGTCGTGCCGCTGGCATCGAAGCGCAAGCTCCCCGAGCCGCCCAGCGACTTGCCCGAATCGGGCGCGGCGCTGTGGAAACGAATTGTCAGCGAGCTACCGCCGGATCGGTTTCGTTTTGCCGACTTGCCGCTGCTGGAGGGCTACGTCCGGGCGGTGTTGCTAACGGATCAGGCGCAAGAGCAACTCGACGCCGAAGGGCTCATCGTCGAAACCCGGCTCGGCCCGCGAGCGCATCCGATGCTGGCAGTCTTGGATTCCGCGACGAAGCGCGCGGCGATGCTGGGCACGAAGCTGAGGTTGCACCCGAGTTCGCGCATGCGGCCGGAATCGGCGTCGCTGCAGAAGACCAACGGGCCGAGGCCCTGGGAGTTCGGCGCCGACCCGGAGGGCGCGAAGTTCTTCCAGGACGACGACCCCGGCGCGCGGTTCTTCCGTGGCTCCAGCTTGGCCGACAAATTTGGCTTTTAAATGACCGACCACACCGACATGTCCATCATCCTGGACGAACTGAAGGCCCTGCGCGCCGAAGTGCTTGAGCTGCGCAAGGAACTGGCTGAAGCGGATGGCTGGGTGCGCGAGATCAACGACCACGTCGTCCACATGCGCAACGTCATCGACACATCTGATCTGTGAGGGAAATATCGTGACTGAACATCAACGCTCCTTGAGCAAGCTCGCCTCTGAACTAATGGCCAGCGCAGCGCCCGTCCTTGAAGCCTTCGACCGGGCAATCGGCCCAGAAGCCCAGGCCGGCATCGCCAAGGCCGTGAAGGGCGGGTCGAGCGCTGGCCTTGAGCTACTCGTCGATCCGCATGGCCGGCCGACTGTTGCTTTCGTGGTGATCGAACCCGAAGGCGCCCGTCATGTTGTTGCGCATATTGCTGTTGATGATGGACGCCATTCACCACAGTGATGTAAAATTTACCCGTCCGCTGGCGCTGTGTTGGCGCTCGGACGGCGGTGATGGAGTTCCAGCGCGAGGCTGGCGCCGGATCCGCGACCATCGGTCAGTTCCTGCGCGAGGCAGGCGGATGCGATGCTGAACCGGCCCACGAGAGTGGGCAGCCGTGAATTCAATGCGGCGGTTTGGCTTTGCATGCCCGCCGCCCGGAGTTAAGACTGATGGAATACCAAACCCTTCCTCGATTCGGCATCAAAGCCGATTCCCGCGACACTTCAGGCCACGACCTTGCCGAGGTGAACGACAAGCTCGGCGTCGTCCTGGATCAAGTCAAAACCTTCGGCGAACATACGAAGGACGAGCTGACGCGCTTTAATACGCGAATCGGCGACATCGAACAGAAGCTCGACCGCACCGACGAATCCGAACCCGCTGCCCGTACTGGCGCGAAGCTGGCCGATCTGATCGACTTCGATCGCTTCAAGGCTGCGTCAAAGGGCGTAAGTACCGGACCGGTGGCGATCGCAGCGCCGATTCGAGCCCTGCACAAGGCAGCGCTGACTTCGCTGGACGTGAACAACCCCAGTCTTGGCGGCTGGCCGGTCGCACCGATGCGCTCGCCGGAGCCGGTGCTGCCGCCGATGCCCCGGCTCACGATCCTGGACCTGCTGCCGCGGCTGAAGGTGGAGACCTCCAGCTTCGAGTTCGTCCAGATGAGCATCTCGGGCGGCGCGGACTACCAAACCTCGCAGGGCGCGCCGAAAGCCGACTCGGACATCGGGGCCGCGCTGCAGACGGCGAAGATCGCGACGATCGCGCATTGGACGAAGGCCTCCAAGCAAGTGCTGTCCGATGTGCCGATGCTGAGCCAATGGATTGGCCGGCTGCTGCTGCGCGGCGTGCTGGAGAAGGCGCAGACCGAGCTGATTGGCGGCAACGGCCTGGGCGGGAACATCCTGGGGCTGCTTCCCCAGGCAACCGCGTACTCGCCGGCCGCGACGCATCCTGCGGACATGATCGGCGAGTCGCTGGCGGATCTTCAGTCAACGGGCTGGACGCCAAACGGCATCGTGCTGCACCCTAAAGACTGGTTCGCCATCGCGAGCGAGCGCGCATCGGGCGGTGACGAGCAGTACGTCATCGGCGGGCCGCGCAATCCGTCGCCGCCGGCCCTGTGGAATACGCCGGTGATTCTGTGCTCGGGCATGCCGCGGTACACGGCGCTGACCGGCGACTTCACCCAGGCGCTGCTGCTGGACCGTGAGGAAGCGGATGTGCAGGCCAATTTCGTGAACGACGATTTCACCAAGAATCTGGTGACGCTACTGGCCGAAGCGCGGCTCGGCCTGGCGGTGTTCGACACGTCGGCACTGCACAGCTTCTCGATCGGCGGTTCGTCGACCTGATTCTTCGCCGGCGCCTTCGGGCGCACGTGGTCTTACTGGGCGAGTCACCACGGATTTGAAAGCAACCCCCAGAGCCGGCGGCGCACATCTGCTCGTGCGCGCGGCCGGCAACTATAAAGATAGGAACCAATACTCGATCGAGTCCGATGGGGATTGAACATATTGGCAATCCTTCCGTCCTAGCTGGGCGACGATCAGCCGACATACAAGATTACCCATCTCACGAGGTAGGTTCGCTACTGACGAATGGGCTGTTTTTGGTCCGAAGTTCTTGAATCCTAGAGGCTCCCCCAGAAACAGCCCTTCGTGCGCGGCCCGATTCCTGGTTCCTGAGACTTCATGCGCCCAGCTAGGCACCTGCATGCCGTACTGATCACAGGCCCATTTAATTCGTCCGCCGTGAGATATTCGCTTGTTTCTCCCGGCACGTTGTTGACGTGCAATGGCGTAGCAAGTATCAAGTGCCACGTAGCTATAGTGGAACTTCTCAAACTGTAGGGCTGACTTACACTGAGATAAGAACAGCGCATGTATGGCCGCCCTCATTCGATCGATTCTATTAATCTTGCGTTTGTTGGTCTGCCAATAGTTCTCTATCAAATCGACAGCCGCCCCCAAGTCTTTCTTGCGCATCAGTTCAAAATCGACTAACGAACCAGTGCGAATCGGCGTCGCGTCAAGGAAAGGACATTCGGTGGTCGACAGCCGAATTCCCATAAAGAACCCAAGGCACCAAACGATAAACTCTAGATGGTTTGATCCGTCGCAACGTGAGTGAGTGATTTGATGAGTTTTCCTTAGCCCAAACACCCGACTTCCGGTGGGAGCGAAGATCCAGCCATCTCTAACACCAATACGGCTCTCGACTAAGCGAACGGTCTCGTCACGATTCGGCAGATCAGAGATGGTGATATTACCGAACGACCGATTTATCGAAACAGGTAGATACTCAAACTCAGCGGACAGTGATGCCATTCGAATCCTCAAGTGCTCTCTGAATCGACGATCAATCTCATTCATTCTCGGATTGAATTTTCTGTAGTATCGCTTTTACTTGAGCGAAATTGGTATCGTCGCTTTCTCGACCCCCAAGCATGTTCTTCAACTCGGTGAGCAGGCGTTCTTCCAAGTGTGTTAATGCCTTGGGCAGGAACGAGGCGCCTTTCTCACGAATGGATTCGGCTAGATCTGGGAGAGCCATCTGTAGTAGCAATATCACTTGGTCGAAATTAGTGAAGTCTCCATCTATGCCGACACGAAGTTGATGGTATCGAAGTGCAGCCACGGAGAGTGTCGCTTGGTAAACAGAGATTAATATCCACGCAGCTTCGGAAACGAACGGCCTTGGCTTCCATACATCTAGAGTAAAGGCCGGGGGAATGTCTTTTGTGCCGTCACCACCTACCATGGTGAATAAGCGCCGAGTATCAGCGTCGCGAGATGAAGATTGAAGAGCCTCGTCGAAGTCAATGGCGCTTAGAAGGACAACATACTTTCGCAGTGGACCCAATGAATGGAAGGCGGACCAAAGCTCTTCTATCGCAAGAATGCGCCTTTCCTCAAGCTTGGACTGACGAGCAATCATCGCCGCAAGTCCTCCGCTTCGCAGAGCTTCGACTTGCGCTTCCTTCTGTCTCAGGTCCGATTTCAGCGATTCAATCTTCTCGTCAAACTCATATCGGATTGAGGAGGTTAATCGAGTTGCTATCCATGTTCTAGAGAGCCAAGCGATAACCGAGATTGCTAAAGTGGAGAACGCCGCGGAGCCAAGCCAATCAATCCAATTCATCATCAACCCCCTGTCGTACAGCGCACGCGGACCTGTTGGTAGTTGCCCGAATCGTCGCATGGTCCTCCATGATCCTAGCCGATCGTCATGTGCCCATCGACGCATCCACAACGCACTTCTGTCCAGACGGGTTGAGTTCCACAATCTTCTCCGCTGTGGTCAATGATATTTCTCCATTGGCAACAGCAGCATTCAGCTCTAGCGTGCCGTGCTCACGGACTTTGATGGCACGCTCGACAGTGCGGCGTCCAACGCCAGCCTTTTCGGCCAGCTTTTCTGATACGCGCCCTGCATCTGCGATAGGGGTGCGCCTATCGGCGCTACCCTTTGAGGCGCCGCCAATAGCTCCGGCAGCAGACATACGCTCCCTCGCCTTCCGCTCCTCATACGGCTTCATCGCCGCCACGGCATGGGCGAGCCCCGAAGCCGACCCGAAGCCGCCATTGCCGCCGATCACCCCCGTGCGTGCGCGGACCGAGCACGAGCGCTTGAACGGGGATGGCGCCCAAGGTAAAATCTACGCTCGGATCGGCTTCGCCCTGGCTTTCTGGGGCGATGATCGCGGCACGGCATGGGCGCTACGCGCAATGAGCAGCACGAACGGGCACCGATCCGAACGTACGTGCGCTCCCTTTTCGTCAACAGGCAATAGGGAGAAATCCGTGCAATCTACTGTTTCTGAACGCGCGCTGTTCGAGCGCTGCCGTCGAAAGCTCTTGCGGGAGCGGGGCCTTATGCTGCGACGCTGCGCGGAGAGGTCGCGATGGTTTTACGATCTTGGCCGCTACTACATGGTCAACGATCGTAACCACGTCAGCGGTCCGCCGTTTTCGTCCCTCGAAGAGATGGGGCGAGACTTGGGTGTTCTGCGTCCAGGCGAACGATTGATCGAGTAGAGGGATATGCCCGACTTTGGCCGGGCTTTTCTCTTTGAATCAGCGGGGCGCTTTCGCAACTACGCTTTGTCGCCCAGTAGGGTTCTGAGCCTGTCTTCGAGAGCTTTTCGAGTAGCGGGCATCTCTTCCTTTATTGTTTTCCACCCCTTTTCCCATGCCTCGCGTTTTTCCTTCACCCCATGATCCTGTAGTTCGTCATCGCTGTAGTTGACGTAGACACCGAATCGAACAATAAGATATCGGATATCCCTCACTGTTTTCTCGATCTCACTGCAAAGGTCGTGAGGTAAGTAGATCCTATGTTTATCGAAGAATCGAAAGAACTCCGCGACTTTGTTTTCTGCGGGGCGATACTTCTCACGTTTAGTGGGTTCGCCCGCCCACTCCATCGGGGAGAGAAAGCTTTCTGCCTCCCAGAGCATTTCGACCAGGTATCCGTACATCTCCGCAATAATCTCGGCGCGCTTCTCGTGCAGCTTGGAAAATCGGACCTGATGCTCCGTGGCTTTGATAAGAAGCTCGTTTTTTAGTTCCTCGATCTTGGAGTCGTGTTTTGCCCGGAGTTGGCTCTCGAAAGCCTTCGTGTCGCGCTCTAGGATCTTCTCAAAGATGGATTTCGCGAGGAACGCCAGAACAGCCAGGATGGCTGCGTTCCCGCCAAGCGCTAGTACGATCGTTTCCCACACCTGCATATGATCCTGCCTCCACTCATAGATAGCTGAAGTTCGTTCCTTGATCTTGTCTCAGACTAATATCAGATATACAATATTGACGTGCCGAAGAAACTTTCTGACAAGATCCCAGGGCGTGGCCCAGGGCGAAAACCTCTCAGCGAAGAGGCCGAGACGGTCATGATGCCAATTCGCATGACTGTTCCGCAGCGCGACAAACTCAAGCGCCTAGGCGGTGCCCAATGGGTCCGCGACCGCATCGACAAAGCAAAGGAACGAGAACCGAAGTAAGACGCCATCCCCGCGGCGCTATGCGGGGGAAAGCGGGTCGACCGAGTGGTAGGACACAAGGCCGACCCTGACCACAAACGACTATCCAGGAGTCGAGAATGGCTAACGCCAATTCTACTGTCACGCCCGTACCAAGCGGCGGGCAACCATCACCCGCCGCCAGTGCGGTACAGAAGCTCAGCGATCAACTGAGCTGGGCCGAAAGGCTGGTGTCTGAGGTAACCGAGGACATCCGAGCCGTGGCTTTCGGCGCGCTCGAAATGCTGCGCAGCGGCAATCGCATCGACTGCGTTTATACGTCCATCACCATCATGGCCCAGATGGCCGACACGCTCGCATCGCAGGTGCAGTCGATTGCTGAAGACTGCGGCATCGAGGTCGAGATTGATGAAACGGCGTGGAACGACGCATCGGTGGCGATGCGGCGCTGGAAGGCGGTGGGCCATGCCGAGTAACCCACACCTGTCCACGCCACAGATCGCGGCCCTGTTCGACGAGATTGCCCGCGCGGCCGAACTGGCGGACGACATCTGCTACTACCGTCCCGACACGATCGAGGAGCCGGACCAGGTTGAAGCCATCATCGACACGCTGAGGATGTACGTTCGGCGTATCGGATGGTTGGCCGACCGGGGCTCGGCGGGGATTGGCGGTGAGCCGCTGCGCGGAAGCCCCGACGAGCGGTTGATGTCACCGGATTGGGTCCATCTTCAGAATCAGGCACTGCAGAAGCCCGGAGGTAGCGATGCCCAGGAATAAGGAGCCCATTGAGCAAGCCGGGGCGGCGGATGTCCAGGTGGTCTATAGAACCGCCCGAAGCGATGTCTATGTCGGCACCGCACAAGCCCTTATCGCAGCGGGCATCATCGCGGCGGAACAGCTTCCGAAGCCCGGTACGCACATGGCTTCGTATCTCCCCGATGGTCGGCGATCCGGCAGGGGAACCGCCAAAGGCGCGTACAACCTGGAGGGCTTCCGTCGCGTGTCTCCGCGCGCGAAGGGGCGCTATCAGGTTGTGGTGACGGTCTCTGAAGAAGAGCAGAAGCGACGACAGGCCGAAGCGTTTGAAGCGGCCCGGCCGGCGCCCAGCAATGTCATTCAGTTCCCGCTGGAGCGCTGCAAGGCCCGGCCGGTCGTGGCGATGGGTTTGAGGCCGATTCCAGCTGCGCGCATCCATTCCGCCATCGAAACGGCGGCCGGATTCATGGTCGGCTGGACGAACTGCTCGCGTAGCGAAATCGCTGATGGCGCTCGGCAGGCGGTCAGCATGGCCTTTCGCATGGTGTTCGAAGACCAAGCGGAGGCTCGCCATGACTGACCCTCAAACCAACGCCCTGGCCGAACTGGAAGCCGCCACGTCGGTGCTGTCCAGTCTGGCATGGCTTGCGACGCTTCAGAAAGGCCCACAGCGCGCGCAGACCGTCAGCACGATGGTGGCGCAGGCCGAGCGCGTCAACAAGCTCCTGGCGGCGTCTGAGCGGTTCGGAAACGGGCCGCCCAGGCGACGACGGGTGAGCCGGTGGCGGTTGGCGATGCCGACTGATCCGCCGGCTGGCGAGTAGAAACAGGCCCCGCTTCGGCGGGGCTTGTCACTTTCGGCGTGTGCCACTGTTGTGCCGTACGGTTGCCGTACGAGCGTCGGTCCGTTCGAAAAATTCGATCTAAGTCATTGAATTTATTGGCGCCCCCGGCACGAATCGAACGTGCGACCCTCCCCTTAGGAGGGGGATGCTCTATCCACTGAGCTACGGAGGCGGTGCCCCGGATTCTACCGGAGACGGCATGCGGCGCGCGCTCGCGTTGTAACACATCGGCGACTGCAAGGCGCTAAGCTCGGCCTGCTCCAAGCAGGCACGGATAGGGCATGACGCAGCACGTCGAAATCGAACTCAAGTTCCTGGTACCCGCGCAGGCGAGGGCCGCGGTGGCGGCGCAGGTCGGGCGCGAGACGGCCTCGTCGGGCCACGTGCGGCTGCTGGCCTTGTATCTGGATACGCCCGATCGGCGCCTGGCGCGGGCCGGCCTGGCGTGGCGGCTGCGTCGCGAAGGGCGGCGCTGGGTGCAGACGCTGAAGGGGCCGGGGGCGGGGCCGCTCGAGCGCTTTGAACACGAGGTGTTGCGGCCTGGGCCCGAGCCCGATGCAGCTCTGCACGCCGGCACGGCAGCGGGCGATCGGCTGATCGAACTGCTGCGGCGGGCCGGCAAGGACGGCGATCCGGTGCAAGTGCGCTATCGCACCGAGGTGCGGCGGCGGCTGCGGCGCGTGCGCACGCGCGGCGCGGTCGTGGAGGTGGCATTCGACGAAGGGCGCATCGTGGCCGCGGCACCCGGTGCGACGGGGGCGGTGCTGCCCTTGTGCGAGCTCGAATTCGAGCTGGTTTCCGGCAGCACGGCGGCGATGCTCGGATTGGTGCAGCGCTGGTGCCGTCGCTTCGGGTTGATCGTCGATCCGCGCAGCAAGGCCGAGCGCGGCGATGAGCTGGCCGAGGGCAGGCGCGTACCGCTGGTGCGCAAGGCTGAAGAGATTGCGTATCCGCGTGATGCCGATGCGGTGCAGGCGTTTTCCGCCGTGCTCGACGAGTGCCGGGATCAGATCTTGCGCAATGCGATCGCATTGGTGGTGGGCGATGCGGCGCTGCGGGCCGAGCATGTGCATCAGTTGCGGGTGGGTATCCGGCGCTTGCGTAGTGCGCTGCGCGCGTTTCGCGGCTTCGTGGCGCCGCCGCCCGATGCGCTGGTGCAAGGCCTGCGTGCTTTATTCGCGCAGCTCGGGCAGGCGCGCGACCAGGATGTGCTGGCTGGGGGTGTGGCGGCGGAGCTGGTGCAGGCAGGCGCTCCCCGATTACCGACGACGCCGCAGACGACGGACGATGAGGTGGATGTGCTTGCAATGGTGTGCGCGCCCGACACGCAGGCTCTGCTGCTGCAATGGATGGCGTGGCCGGCATCGC
>JAFKGG010000155.1 GCA_017307915.1 Burkholderiales bacterium
GTGTCGACCACCATGGCGGCGTCCTCGCCGATGAACACGCCCGTGTTCGGGTCGCCCTCGGCGGTGTACGCCCAGGCGTTCTCGCTCAGTTGAACGAAGCTGATCTGTTTGTCGGCCATGTCGGCCTGCGATGCGAATGCCTTGCTCATTGCTGGGGTGCTCCTGTCTGATTGGGATGATCGATCGCACAACCGGCGCCGATCGACGTGCCGGCGCCGATTCAAATGCCGAGATATGCTGCGCGCACCTCGTCGCTGGCCAGCAGTGCCGCACCGCTGCCGGTCAGCGTAATCGATCCGGTTTCCATGACATAGCCGCGATCGGCGATCGACAAGGCAGCCACCGCATTCTGCTCCACCAGCAAAATGGTGATGCCCTGCGCCTTGAGCGCGCGCACTACGTTGAACACTTCTTCGACCAGCATCGGCGCCAGCCCCATCGAGGGTTCGTCGAGCAGCAGCAATTGAGGCCGCCCCATCAGCGCGCGGCCGATCGCCAGCATCTGCTGCTGGCCGCCGGAAAGCGTGCCGGCCGGCAGCCGGCGTTTTTCCTTCAGTACCGGAAACATCGCATAGATCTTTTCCAGATCGCCTGCCGCTTGTTCGCGCGGCCGCACGTAGCCGCCCAGACGCAGGTTGTCTTCGATCGACAGCGGCCCGAACACCTGCCGCCCTTCCGGGCTCTGGCAGATGCCACGCCGCACGCGCTGGTCGGCGCGCAGGCGGGTGATGTCGCGGCCATCGAATTCGATGCTGCCGCCGCTGGCCGGCTGCACGCCCGACAGCGTGCGCAAAAAGGTGGTCTTGCCGGCGCCGTTGGCGCCGACCAAGGCCACTACCTCGCCGGCGTGCACGTCGAGATCGACACCCTTCAAGGCCTGAATGCGACCATAGTTGCTTTGCAGATTGCGCACGCGCAGCAGCAGCGTGCCCATCTCGGCATCGTGGCCCTCGCCCATCACCAGCCCCTCAGGCATGCGCGCCCAGATAGGCGGCGATCACGTCGGGATGGCAACGCACCTGTTCGGCCGTGCCCTCGGCCAGCTTGCGGCCATAGTCCATCACCAGGATACGGTCGGACAGCTTCATCACCATCTTCATGTCGTGTTCCACCAGCACCACGGTGACGCCCGAATCGGCGATCCTGCGCACCAGCGCGGCCACATCGAGCGTTTCGCGCGGGTTCAAGCCGGCGGCGGGTTCGTCGAGGAACAGCAGGCGCGGCTTCATCGCCAGTGCTCGCGCGATTTCCAGGCGCTTGAGCGCGCCATAGGGCATGCTGTCGGCCGCCGCGCCGGTATAGGCGTCCAGCCCCACGAAGCGCATCAGTTCGACCGCCTCGCGGCGCAGCTCGGCATCGCGGCGCGCCAGCGCCGGCCAGCGCAGCGCCGACTTGATCAGATTGCGGTCAAGCCGCAGATGAGCGCCCACCATCACGTTCTCGCAGGCGTCCATGTTCATGCAGACCTGCAGGTTCTGGAAGGTGCGGGCCACGCCGAGCGCGGCCAGCTCGTGCGGCTGGCGGCCGGCCACCGGCGTGCCATCGACGCGGATCTCACCGGCGCTGGGCACGTAGATGCCGGTGATCAGGTTGAACAGCGTCGTCTTGCCGGCGCCGTTGGGCCCGATCACCGAATAGATCAGGCCGGCATCGACGTCGAACGACACGTCCTGCACGGCCTGCACGCCGTTGAACGATTTCGACAGACCTGCGACTTCGAGCAGCGCCATCAGTGGCCCCTGCGCCAGCGCCCCGCCAGCGTCGGCACCAGGCCGCGCGGCAGGAAGATCATGCACAGCATCAGGATCGCCCCATAAGCGACCGTTTCCCAGCCCTCGAAGCTGGCCAATGCTTGCGGCAGCGCGGTCAGCAGCACGGCGCCGACCAGCGAGCCGAACACCGAGGCCATGCCGCCCACCACGACCATCGTCACCAGCTCGATCGAATGACCAAAATCGGCCAGCGCCGGCGTGACGAAACCCACGTAGTGCGCGGTAACGCTGCCCATGATGCTGGCGAACACCGCCGACATGACGAAGATGATCGCCTTGTAGCGCGTGACGTCGACGCCGGCCACGCGTGCCGCCACTTCGGAGCCGTGCAGCGCCCGCATCGCGCGGCCGAACGGCGAATCGATCAGGTTCAGCGAGGCCCACAGGCTCACCACCAGCAGCACCGAGACGATGCCATACCAGGGCATGTCGCCTACGATCTCGATGCCGAACAGCGACAGCGCCGGCACCGGCATGCCGTCGGGCCCGCCGGTGTAGCGCACCTCGTTGCGCAGCACGATGTTGATGATGATGCCCAGGCCCAGCGTGGCCATCGCCAGGTAGTGGCCTTTCAGTCGAAAGATCGGCCGCGCCAGCAGTGCCGCCAGCAGCCCTGCGACGGCCGCCCCAGCCGCCATGCCCAGCAGCGGATGCCAGCCGAAATGCGTCGGGAAGATCGCGGTGGCGAACGCGCCAATGCCAATGAAACCGGCATGCCCCATGCTGATCTGCCCGGCAAAGCCGATCAGCAGATTCAGCCCGAGCACGATCACGGCATTGATCGCCATGCGGATCACCAGATCGAGATAGAAACTGTTGGGCAGCACGAAGGGCAGCACGATCAGTATCGCCACCACCAGGCCCAGCCCCAGCCAATGCGCGCGCTTCATGCTCAGACCCGGTCGGTGGCCTTGACGCCGAACAGGCCGCGAGGCAGGAAGAACAGAATGAACAGGATCAGCACGAACGGAATCGCGTCTTTGTACGACGACGACAGATAACCCGCGCCAAAGGCTTCGATCACGCCGACCAGCAGGCCACCCACCACCGCGCCCAAGCCGTTGCCCAGGCCGCCGACCACCGCAGCGACGAAGCCCTTCAAGCCCAGCATGATGCCGACGTCGAATGAAGTGAGCGTGATCGGCGTGATCAGGATGCCGCCTACCGCCCCCAGCGCCGCCGACAGCGCGAAGCTCATGAACAGCACCCAGTTGGTGTTGATGCCGACCATCTCGGCGGCGACGCGGTTGCACGAGGTGGCGAGCATTGCCTTGCCCGCCAGCGTGCGGTTGAAGAAATACCATAGCGCCAGCACCACCAATGCCGACACGCCCAGCACCCACAGGCTTTGCGGCATCAGCGTGGCACCGAAGATCAGGATCGGCGTGTCGCCCGAGAACGGCGGCAGGCTGTGCGAACCCTTGCCCAGCCAGACCTGGATCGCGCCACGGATCACCAGCGAGGCGCCGATCGTGACGATGATCAGCGTCACGGTCTCGGCACCCTTGATCGGTTCGATCGACAATTTTTCCATCAGCACGCCGACGCCGGCCGGAATCAGCACCGCCAGCGCCAGCACGACCGGTAGCGGCAGGCCCAGGCCGCTGAACCACACCGCCAGCATGCCGCCCAGCATGATGTACTCGCCCTGCGCAAAGTTGATCACGTTGCTGGCGTTGTAGATCAACGTGAAGCCGAGCGCCGCCAAGGCATAGGTGGCGCCCACCGTCAGTCCCGAGAACAGGTGTTGCAGGAATTGGGCGAGCATGATGATCGGCGTTGGCGCGTTACTTGGCTTCGGTCCAGACGCCGTTCTTGACTTCCAGCATGCGCAGCGACCACATGTCCATGCCCATGTGATCGGTGGCCGACATGTTGACCTCACCGCCGGTGCCGATGAACTTGCGCGTGGCCTCGATCTGCTCGCGCACCTTGGCCTTGTCCACGCTGCCGGCACGCTTGATCGCTTCGATGACGATGAAGAAGTTGTCGTAGGCCTGGCCGCCGAACATCGACACGCCTTCCTTGAAGCGCTCGGTGTAGGTCTTCACGTAGTTGGCGACGACCGGCTTCTGCGGATCGCCCGCCGCCAACGTATCGGCGATCATCAGCGCCGGCGCCAGCGCGCGCACGCCTTCGGCTGCCGCGCCGGCGATCTTGATGAATTCATCGGAACCCACGCCATGCGCGTGATAGACCGGCAGATTGATGCCGAGCTGCTTGATGTTGCGCGTAACCAGCGCCGGCCCCTGACCGAAGCCGAACACGAAGATCGCCTGCACGCCGGGCGTGTTGCGGATCTTGGTGAGTTGCGGCGTCATGTCGGTGTCCTTGGCGCCGTAGGTTTCGTTGGCCACCAGCGTGATCCCGTATTTGCCGATGACCGACTCGGTCTGCGCCTTGCCCGACTGGCCGAAGCCGGCGGTATCCGACAGCAGCGCAATCTTGGTCAGGCCGCGCTTTTTCATGTCGGCCAGCACGCGTTCGGCGGCCAGGCGGTCGGTGGTCGATGCCTTGAACACCCATTTCTTGACCGGCTCGACCACCACCACGGCGCCGGCCAGCGACATGAACGGCACGCCGGCGCGCTCCACCAGCGGCACCATCGACATCGTCGAGCCGGTGGTCGAGCCGCCGACGATGAAATCGACCTTGTCGTCTTCCAGCAGGCGCTTGGCGAAGGCATTGGCCTTGTTCGCATCGCTGCCGTCGTCATAGTGAATGAGTTGCAGCTGCCGGCCGAGCACGCCGCCCTGCTTGTTCAGGGTATCGACGTACAACTGCAAGGTCTTCAGTTCGGGATCGCCCAGGAACGCGGCGGCACCGGTCACCGACAGCACCGAGCCGACCTTGATCGGCTCTGCCCCCATTGCCGGCGCTGCGATGCCGAGGCTGAGGGCGAAGCATCCGAGCATTTTCTTGAACGCGAAGCGCATGGCAGGAAATCTCCAGGTTGGAAGGCCCGGAAACTATATTTTTGACCGGCGCGCGCGTCTGTATATCGCTATACCGAATGCAATTGAGTTCACTCAAAAAATTGGGGAAGTTCGTATCAACCTATACAGAATCGGTTGCCTACCCTGCCCTACATTACGCCGACGCACCCAACTACGCCGATGCACGAAGCCCAGTCATCCTCTATGAGCCGCAAGCCGATCGACATCTGCAGCATGACTGCGGCCGCAACTGCACGTACATGTGCGCCAGGCGACCCGGCCGAGCAGGCGCGCCGCTTTCGCACATTGATGGGGCGTTTCGTCACCGGCGTAACGATCATCGCCACGCAGGCCGACGAGGGTGTCGCGGCGATGACCGCCAACGCGGTGACCGCGGTCAGTCTCGATCCGCTGATCGTGCTGGCCTGCATTCGCAACGAAAGCCGGTTGCTGGCGCCGCTGCTGGCACGCGGCTCATTCTCGATCAACGTACTGGCCGCCGGGCAGGACGACATCTCGCGCCACTACGGCGGGCGCGCTGCCGCCGATTCGCCCGCGCGCTGGCTCGCCGATGCCGGCGGCGTACCGGTGCTGGCCGGTGCCAATGCCTCATTCCTGTGCAAGGTCATGGCGACGCACCAGGTCGGCGATCACACCGTCGTCTATGGTGCGGTGTACGACATGCGGGCCGCCGAGCCGGCCGCGCCGGCACTGCTCTATGCGGGCGGACGCTACGCCGACCTGCCCTTGCCGGCGTAAGGCGCGCACCGTGCCGCCGCTCATCGCTTCATCGACTCTTCCGACCTGTCTTGTGGAGACTTCCGTGGCAAACCCAGCGACGAACGTTCGCCCCGCCGATACGCCCAGCGCCGAAGCGCTGATCGACAAAGCCCGATCGATGATTCCGCTGTTGCAGCGCAACGGCCCCGGCCATGACGAAGCCAAGCGCATCTCCGACGAAGTGGCCATGCAATTACGGCAGGCGGGTTTCTTCCGTATCTGCCAATCGACGGAGAACGGCGGCTACGGCATGCGTCCGTCGGTGCTGTGGCGGGTGAGCCGCGAGATCGCCCGCGGCGACAGCGCCACCGCCTGGATTCTGGCCCTGGCCGGCCTGCATCCTTGGATGGCCGGCATGTTTCCGTTGCACGCGCAGGACGAAGTGTTCGCCGGCGGCAAGGACGCCGTCGTCATCGCGCTGACCGGCAACGTCGGTCGCGGCGTCCAGACCGCGCTCGACGGCGATCATTACGTGCTCGACGGCAAATGGACCTATGCCTCGGGCATCGACATGGCCGACTGGGCGTCGGTACTGGCCGAGGTGCCGACCGCCGACGGCGAGAAGGAGCTGCGGCTGTTGCTGGTGCCGAAGGACAGCTTTCGTGTCGACCACGAAAGCTGGAACGTGTTCGGTATGAAAGGCACCGGCAGCAAGGACGTCTATCTGTCCAACGAACGCGTGCCTTCCTACCGCACGCTGCGCTGGCGCGACGTGCAGCATACGCAGGTACCAGGCACCGAGCGCAACCGCGGGCCGATGTTCCGCATTCCGCATACCAGCCTGTTCGTGATGTCGGTGGCGGCCCCGATCACCGCAGTGGCCTGCGGCCTGCTCGACATCTACATCGACACCGTCCGCAAGCGCATTCCGGCCGGCCTGAGCGCGCCGCAGGTCGAAGACCGTTTCTCGCTGGCCGAACTGGGCAAGGCCGCCGGCAGGATCGACGCGGCATTCAACCTGCTGATGCACGACGTCGACGAGATGTGGGATCATGCCGCCGCCGGCAAGGAATTCACCCTCGAGCAACGCACCCGCTACCGCACGCACGGCGCCATCATCTGCGACATCGCGCTGGCGGCCGGCGACGACCTGGTGCGCAATCTCGGCGGTAGCCTGCTGCCCTTGGGCCCGATCGAACGCTATTTCCGCGATCTGCACAGCATGGCCTCGCACTTCCTGATGCAGGTGAATCCGTCGGCAGAACTGCACGGTCGCGCGCTGCTCGGGCTGCCGCTGCCGGCCAACGCTCGCATCTAGTCATACACGCCTGGCGCCCACAAGGAATCGCCGGCACCGCACAACCCTTTGCCAATCAGCTATCAGGAGAACCCGATGAGCAACATCCAGCGCCTGCGCCTGCCCGAAGACGACCCTACCTTCGGTGGCAACAAGGTATTTGACTTGTTCAAGTATTCACCGGCGGTCAAGGCCAACGGTCTGGTGTTCATCGCCGGCCAGGTCGGCATCCGCCCCGATGGCACGGTGCCTGATGACGCCGCCGAACAGATCGAGCTGGCCTTCAAGCGGCTGGGCGCGATCCTGGCGCACGAGGGCCTGGGCTTCGAAAACCTGGTCGAGCTGGTTTCCTACCACGTGCGCATCGACGAGCAGTTGACCACCTTCCGCGAGATCAAGGACAAGTACGTCACCCGCGACTTCCCGGCGTGGACGATCCTCGGCGTGGCTTCGCTGGCACGACCGAACCTGCTGATCGAGATCAAAGCCGTGGCCGCGGCCAAGTAAGAACCACCATCGACCCAGCGCCGCACCACCGCCGCTCCCCATGGTCACCATGCCACGTTCGGCCGAGACCTGGCACCTGGACGATGCCGCGGTCGGTCCGTTGATCCGCGCAGCGCATCTGGGCAAGCGCCGCACGTACAAGAAGGGCGAGTACCTGTATCACCAGGGCGAAGTCGACTCGCGTTTCTATTTCATCCTCCGCGGCCACGTGCAGATCTTTGCCTCACGCGAAGACGGCACCGAGTTCACGCTCGAGATGATGGGCCAGTGGGCGGTGTGCGGCGAAGGTTCGGCCTTCGACGGCAAGCCGTATTTCACATCGGCGGTGGCGCAGGAAGACACTGAAGTGATCGCCTTCGACGCCGGCGTCGTCACCGCCGCGTTTCGCGAACTGCCCGAACTGGCGGTGGCGCTGCTGCGTATCGTCGCGCTGAAGCAGCGCATCATCGCCGTTCGTGCGCAGTACCTGGCCTCGCCCAAGCCCGAGGCGCGCATCGCCGAGCTGCTGCACCGCTTGGCTGATTTCTACGGCACGGCCGACGCCAGCGGCGCCATCGGCATCGGCATTTCATTGACGCACGAGCAGATGGCGGCAATGACCGGCACCACGCGCGTCACCGTCACTCGCGTGCTCAAGCGGCTGCGCGATCAGGGGGTCATCCAGATCAAGGGACGGCAGTTGAGGATTCTCGATCTGGCCCGGTTGATGCAGTAGCCGAGCGCCATGGCGCCCTGATACGCAACGAAGTCGTGAAGTGGGGACAAGTAGCGAAGGCTGCGGGGATGAAGGCACAATAAGGGGAGTGCCAAAAAAAGGAAGACTTGCCAATGAAGCTTGCAACTTTCAGCAAGGGCGGCGCGCAGCGCGTCGGCATCGTGCATGCGAACGACAAGAAGGTGTTCGACCTTGCAGCCGCGGCAGAGCGAAACGGTGCGCCGAACCCCGCATTCGCCTCGATGCTTTCACTGATCGATGCCGGCGAAAAAGCGCTGGATGCCGCGCGCGAGGCGTTTGCGAAATCAGTCTCGGACGCGAGTCTGTCCCAGGACGTGTCTGCGGTCGAAATCCTTGCGCCCATCCCCGAACCACGGCAGATGCGCGACGCCATGTCCTTCCCCCTGCATATCCTGCAGGCGCCGAAGGGACAGCGGCGGCTTGCGGCGCGCGCCAAGGGCGACATGGCGGAACTGGCACGGATCGATGCAGCGCCGCTCGGCGAATTGCCGGAGGTCTACCGGAAGGTGCCGATCTACTACATCACCAACCGCTTCAGCGTGGGCGGCACCAATACCACGGTGAAATGGCCGCTCTACAGCCAGGTGATGGACTATGAGCTGGAATACGGTGTCATCACCAAGAACCGGGGCGCCAACATTCCCGCCTCGAAGGCGAAGGATCACATCTTCGGCTACACCATCTTCAACGATTTCTCGGCACGCGACGCGCAGCGCATTGAGATGGAAGGCCGGCTCGGCCCCGCCAAGGGCAAGAGCTTCGACGGCGGCAACGTGCTGGGGCCGTGGATCGTTACGCCGGACGAGATCGGCGATCCGTACAGGCTGAAGATGGAAGCGCGCGTGAACGGCGAGGTGCGCTGCTCCGCGGTCAGCGACGGCATGCTGTTTTCGTTCGAGGACATCATCGCTCACATCACCCAGGACGAGACCCTGATGCCCGGCGAGTTCATCGGCTCCGGCACCGTGGGCGGCGGCTGCGGCCTGGAAATCGGCCGCTACCTGGAGCACGGTGACACGATCGAGCTTGAAGTCGAGAAGATCGGCGTGTTGAAAAATCGCGTTGAGCGGCAAGACTGAAGGTCAAGCCGCCCCCTGACGATCAACGCCCGCCTGCTGCCGCCAGCGCCTTCTCGCGCGCAAAGTTGTTTTCCATCTGCATCTTGGCCGACCGGTACTGCTTGGGCCACGCAATCTCGGTGAAGCCGATCTTGGCCGCCTCGGTTAGCGTCCAGGCCGGGTTGGCCAGGTGCGGACGCGCGATCGCGCATAGGTCGGCGCGGCCGGCAGCGATGATCGAGTTGACGTGATCGGCTTCGCTGATTGCGCCCACCGCTATCGTTGGGATACCCGCTTCCTGGCGGATGCGGTCGGCGAACGGCGTCTGGAACATGCGACCGAAAGTGATTTTCTCCTTCTTGCTGACCTGACCCGACGAGCAGTCGATCAGATCGGCGCCGGCCGCCTTGAAGGCGCGCGCGATCTCGACCGCGTCAGCCGGCGTGATGCCGCCTTCGACCCAGTCGTGCGCCGAGATGCGTACCGACATCGGCTTGTCGGCCGGCCAGGCAGCGCGCACGGCATGGAATACTTCCAGCGGGTAACGCAGCCGGTTTTCCAGTGAACCGCCGTATTCGTCGGTACGCTGATTGGTCAGCGGCGAGATGAAGCTCGACAGCAGATAGCCGTGTGCGCAGTGCAGCTCGAGCCAGTCGAAGCCGATCGCCGCGGCACGCTGCGTGGTGGCGACGAAATCGGCCTTGACGCGATCCATGTCGGCGCGCGTCATCGCGTGCGACCATTGGCTGACGCCTTCCAGGTACTGCAGCGGCGATGCGCTGATCAGCGGCCAGTTGGCTTCAGCGCCGTCTTCAGGCAGCGGCAGATCGATGCCGTCCCAGGCGCGGCGCGTCGAACCCTTGGCACCGGCGTGGCCGATCTGCAGCGCGATCTTGGCGTCGGTATTGGCGTGCACCCAGTCGACGATACGCTGCCAGCCGTGCTGCTGCGCATCGTTCCACAGGCCGGGGCAGCCTGGGGTGATGCGCGCATCGGGCGACACGCAGGTCATCTCGACCACCACCATGCCGGCGCCGCCCATGGCGCGTGCGCCCAGATGCGTCTGGTGATATTCAGCGGGTACGCCGTCGACGGCGGAATACTGCGCCATCGGTGACACCACGACGCGGTTCTTCAACGTGACCGAACGCAGCGTGTACGGCGTAAACATCGGCGGCACCGCCGGCAGCGCCGCATCGCGCTCGACGCCGGCGCGTTGGGCGAACCAGCGCTCATAGCCCTCCAGCCAGGCCTTGTCGCGCAAGCGCAGGTTTTCGTGGCTGATGCGCTGGCTGCGCGTGAGCATCGAATACATGAACTGCTCGGGTTCGAGCTGATCGCAGTAGCGCTCGCCGCACACCTCGAACCATTCCATTGCATTCCAGGCGGCGTTCTGCAAGCGCAGCGTCTCGATGCGGCGCGCTTCCTGGTAGTGCCCGAGCACTTCGGCGATCTTGTCGGCGCCGTCGCCGTGCAACTGGAATTGCCGCGTCAGCTCGATCGCGTCTTCGAAGGCCAGCTTGGTGCCCGAGCCGATCGCGAAGTGCGCGGTATGCACCGCATCGCCCATCAGCACGACGTGGCTGCCGTGCCGGTTCTTCAACCACCATTGGTCGCAGACCACGCGCTGGAAGTTCAGCCATGCCGAGCCGCGCAGGTGGCGCGCGTTGGTCATCAGCTTTTCGCCTTGCAGGTTGTCGGCGAACAGCTTTTCGCAGAACTCGATCGACTGCTGCTGGTCTGCCTTGTCCAGCCCGTGCGCCAGCCAGACGTGCTCGGGGCACTCGACGATGAAGGTGGTGGTGGTGTCG
>JAFKGG010000156.1 GCA_017307915.1 Burkholderiales bacterium
CGCTGAAGATCGAGCAGGTGGTCGAGCCCTATATTCGTCCCAAGGCACTGCGCTATCTCGAAGAAGGCAAGGTCGTCATCTTCGCGGCCGGCACTGGCAACCCGTTCTTCACGACCGATACGGCCGCCGCGCTGCGCGGCGCCGAGATGAGCGTCGAGATCGTGCTGAAGGCCACCAAGGTCGACGGCGTCTACAGCGCCGATCCGATGAAAGACCCGTCGGCCACGCGTTTCAACCGCATCAGTTTCGACGAAGCGATCACGCGTCGCCTGCAAGTGATGGATGCAACCGCGTTCGCGCTGTGCCGCGACCAGCGCTTGCCGATCAAGGTGTTCTCGATCTTCAAGGAAGGCGCGTTGACGCGTGCCGTCTGCGATGTCGACGAGGGCACGCTGGTCCATGTTTGAACCGGCGCCGGTTCGGCGGCGAACCGGTATCTGCCACGTTTTTCCGGAGGTGTCATGAGCGTTGCCGAGATTCGCAAATCGGCCGAGCAGAAGATGCAGAAATCCATCGAATCGCTCAAGACCAGTCTTGCCAAGATTCGAACCGGCCGCGCGCACGCCGGTCTGCTCGACCACATCCACGTCGACTACTACGGCAGCTCGGTTCCGTTGAGCCAGGTCGCCAACGTCACGGTGCAGGATTCGCGAACCATCGCGGTGCAGCCGTGGGAAAAGAAGATGGTGCAGGTCGTCGACAAGGCGATCCGCGAATCCGACCTGGGCCTGAACCCGGCAACTTCGGGCGACCTGATCCGCGTGCCGATGCCGCCGCTGTCCGAAGAGCGTCGCCGCGAACTGACGAAGGTCGTCAAAACTGAAGGTGAACAGGCCAAGGTGGCGATCCGCAACCTGCGTCGCGACGCCAACGAGCACCTGAAGAAGCTGCTCAAGGACAAAGCCGTTTCCGAAGACGATGAGCGTCGCGCGCAGGACGACGTGCAAAAGCTCACCGATCGCTTCATCGCCGAGGTCGACAAGCTGCTGGTGGTGAAGGAACAGGAGATCATGACGGTCTGAAGCGCCTGCTCGCATCCGCCGGCGCATACCCCATGTCACTGTTTCCCAGCACCACGGTCAGCGTGCCCGAGTATCGGGGCATTCCCAGGCACATTGCCATCATCATGGACGGCAATGGCCGCTGGGCCACGTCGCGCCATCTGCCGCGCGTGGCCGGCCATGCCAAGGGGGTGGAAGCGGTGCGGGCCACGGTCGAGGCCTGCGCGCGGCGCGGCGTCGAGTTCCTGACGCTGTTCGCGTTCAGCTCCGAGAACTGGCGCCGTCCGGCTGACGAGGTATCGGTGCTGATGCGGCTGTTCATCACCGCGCTGGAACGCGAGGTGTCGCAGTTGCAGGCCAACGGCATCCGGCTGCGCGTGGTGGGTGAGCTGTCGGCCTTCGAACCCCGGCTGCGCGAGCTGATCACGCAGGCCGAGCGGCGCACCGTTGCCAATACGCGGATGACGCTGACGGTGGCGGCCAATTACGGCGGCCGCTGGGATTTGCTGCAGGCGATGCGCGCCGCGCTGCGCGAGCATCCCGAGATGGCGCAGCAGCCTGAACAGCTCACCGAGGCGATGCTGGCCAGCCATCTGGCAATGGCCTATGCGCCCGAGCCGGACCTGTTCATCCGCACCGGCGGCGAGCAGCGCATCAGCAACTTCCTGCTGTGGCAGCTCGCCTATACCGAGCTGTATTTCACCGATGCCTGGTGGCCCGACTTCGACGCCGCGGCGCTCGATCGGGCGATCGAATCGTTCCAGCAACGCGAGCGGCGCTTCGGCCGCACCAGCGCGCAGGTTGCGGCTACCGCCGCCACCTAGCCCGACGGCGCGCGTTTCACGCATGCTCGGCCAGCGCATCCTCACCGCCGCGGTTCTGCTGGCGGTTCTGCTGCCAGCCATCTTTCTGTTCGAACCCTGGGTCTGGGGTCTGGTCACGCTGTTTTTCCTGGCCGTGGCGGCCCACGAATGGACGCTGCTGCTCGGCCACCGCGCCGCCGCCTGGCCGGCCGCGCTGGCGCTGGGCGCCGCCGGCCTGCTGATCCTGTATTGGGATCATGCGCACGGTTGGCCGCCCGGTTTGGTCATGGCAGTGAGCGGCCTGGCATGCCTGGCCTGGCTGGTGCTGGGGCCGCTGCACTTGCGTCAGGGCGATGCGCGCCGCGGTGGCTGGCCGCTGGCGGCGGCGCTGCTGCTGGCCTGCTGGGTTGCGTTGCTGGTGCTGCGCGAACGCGGCGCGGCGGCGCTGCTGGCGGCGATGGCGATCGTCTGGGTGGCTGACGTCGCTGCCTATTTCGTCGGCCGCGCCTTTGGCCGCCGCAAGCTTGCGCCCAGCATCAGCCCAGGCAAGAGCTGGGAAGGCGCGATCGGCGGCTTCATCGCGGTGGCCGTCGTCGGCCTGGCGGTGGCGCGCCTGCCGGCGCTGGCCGATACGCTGCCGGCGCGGCTGGTCGCGCAATGGGGCTGGATCGCGGCCGCCGTCGTGCTGATCGGGCTGGCGGCCCTGTCGATCGTCGGCGACCTGCACGAGTCCCTGCTCAAGCGCCAGGCTGGCGTCAAGGACAGCGGCAAGCTGCTGCCGGGCCACGGCGGCGTGCTCGATCGCGTCGATGCGCTGATTCCGACCATGCCGGCGGCGGTCCTTCTGCATCAGTTGCTGGGATAATCGCCGCATGCAATCGCTGACCATTCTTGGCGCCACCGGTTCGATCGGGCTGAGCACGCTCGACGTGGTGTCGCGCCATCCCCAGCGCTTTCGCGTGTTTGCGCTGACCGCGCACCGGCAGGCGCAGGCGCTGGGCGATCTGTGCCTGCGCTTTGCGCCGCGCTATGCGGTGCTGGCCGACGCCGGCGCGGCCGCCGCCTTGCAGCAGCGGCTGGCGCAAGCCGGTTGCGCTACCGAAGTGCTGGCCGGCGAACGCGCGCTGGTCGAGGTGGCCGCGCATGGCGACGTCGACACGGTGATGGCAGCGATCGTCGGCGCTGCCGGCCTGGCGCCGGCACTGGCCGCGGCGCGCGCCGGCAAGCGCATTCTGCTGGCCAACAAGGAATCGCTGGTGATGGCCGGCGACGTGTTCCTGGCTGCCTGCCGTGCCGGCGGCGCCGCTGTGTTGCCGATCGACAGCGAGCACAACGCGATCTTCCAGTGCCTGCCCGAAACGGCACGCGGCCTACGCGGGAGCGGCGCGGCCGTGCCGGGCGAGGGCGCCGCAGGCGGGCAGACCGCATACGGCGAGGGTAGCCCGCCCGCCGCCGCGCTGGCCGGCGTGCGCCGGATCCTGCTCACCGCCTCGGGCGGGCCGTTCAGGCAGGCTTCGCTGGCCGAGATGGAAGAGGCCAGCCCCGAGCAGGCCTGCGCGCATCCGAACTGGTCGATGGGTCGCAAGATCTCGGTCGATTCGGCGACCATGATGAACAAGGGCCTGGAACTGATCGAGGCCTTCTACCTGTTCGGCCTGCCGGGCCCGCAACTCGACGTCGTCGTGCATCCGCAAAGCATCATCCATTCGATGGTCGAGTACGAAGACGGCTCGGTGCTGGCGCAGTTGGGCCATCCCGACATGCGCACGCCGATCGCCCATGCGCTGGCGCATCCGCAGCGCATCGCCAGCGGCGTTTCGCCGCTGAGCCTGGCGGCGATCGGCCGGCTCGATTTCGAAGCGCCCGACCTGCAGCGCTTTCCGTGCCTGCGGCTGGCGCACGAAGCGCTGGACGGCGCCGGTGCGGCGCCCTGTGTGCTGAACGCCGCCAATGAAATCGCGGTGGCGGCGTTCCTGGCCGGTGAACTGCGCTTCACCGATATCGCCCAGGTCAACGACAGCGTGCTGCAGGTGCTGGGCTCGCGCGCCGCCGGCCGCGATGTCGACGAAGTGTTCGCGATCGATGACGAGGCGCGCGCGCTGGCGCGCCGACAACTGATGCGGTGTGCGGCATGAGCTTTCTGCAAACCCTGATCGCCTTTCTGGCGGCCTTGACGCTGCTGATCTTCGTGCACGAGCTGGGCCACTACATGGTGGCGCGCTGGTGCGACGTGAAGGTGCTGCGTTTTTCGATCGGCTTCGGCAAGCCACTGCTGCGCTGGCACGTCGGGCGCGACCGTACCGAGTGGACGCTGGCGGCGATCCCGCTGGGCGGCTACGTGCGCATGCTCGACGAACGCGAAACCGATGCCGCCGAGATCGCCGCCGCCGAGCTGCCGCGTGCGTTCTCGTGCAAGCCGCTGGCGCAGCGCGCCGCCATCGTGGCGGCCGGCCCGCTGGCCAACTTCCTGCTGGCGATCCTGCTGTATGCCGTGCTCGGCTGGGCCGGCACGCAAGAACCGGTGGCGCTGATCGATGCGCCGCAGGCCGGCACGCCGGCGGCGGCGGCGCAACTGCGCGCCGGCGACCGCATCCGTGCCGTCGACGGCCGCGAGCTCACGTCGTGGAACGACCTGCGGCTGAAGATGCTCGAGCCGGTGATCGAGCGGCGCGCCGCCGACCACAGCATCGAACGCGACGGCGCGCCGCTGGCGCTGCGCATCGACACCAGCGGCCTGCCCGAGGGCGAGGCCGAGCGCGATTTCCTGCGCTCGCTGGGCCTGCGTATCGCCCCCGGTACCGTGGTGGTCGGCAGCCTGCTCGACGACGGCGCCGCGCAGCGCGACGGTCTGCGGGTCGGTGATCAGATCCAGGCGGTGGGCGGCGAACCGATCCGCCGCACGGCCGAAGTCATCGAAAAGGTGCAAGCCAGCGCCGAGCAGCCGCTGCGCTTCGACGTGCTGCGCGAGGGCACCGAGCTGGCCATCGTGGTGCGCCCGCAGGCGCAGTCGGCGCCGGCCGCGGAAGGCCAGACACGCACCGTGGGCCGTATCGGCGCCGGCCTGCAAGACCGCCTGTTGATGGAAACCGTGCGCTATGGTCCGCTGCAATCGCTGGGCCACGGCGTGCGCCAGACCTGGGACATGTCGGTTTTTTCGCTGCGCATGCTCGGCAAGATGGTGACCGGCGAGCTGTCGGTGCGCAATCTGAGCGGCCCGGTGACGATCGCCGATCTGGCCGGGCAGACGGTGCGCGTCGGCTGGTTCGCCTACGTCAGTTTCCTGGCGCTGATCAGCATCAGCCTGGGCGTATTGAACCTGTTGCCGATCCCCGTGCTCGACGGGGGGCATTTGGTATATTACGCGCTCGAAGCGGTGCGGGGCAGGCCCTTGTCCGAGCGCTTCATGGTGATTACCCAAAAGGCCGGCCTGGCCGTCATCATGATGATGATGGTGCTCGCTCTGTTCAACGACATCACCCGCCTGATCGGTTCCTGACGCATGGTATTCCACCAACGCCGACCGGGGCGTTTCGCTCCGGCTAGGTTTCTTTCGGCCGCGCTCGCGGCCATGCTGATCCCCGCCACCGCAGCCGCCTTCGACCCTTTCGTCATCCGCGACATCCGCGTCGAGGGCGTGCAGCGTACCGAACCCGGCACGGTGTTCAGCTATCTGCCGGTGCGGGTGGGTGATCGCATCACCGACGAGCGCGCCGCCGATGCCGTCAAGGCACTGTTCGCCACCGGTTTCTTCCGCGACGTGCGGCTCGAAGCTGAAGGCGACGTGCTGGTGGTCTACGTCGAAGAGCGTCCGGCGATCGCGTCGGTCGACGTCACCGGCAGCAAGGAATTCGATCGCGACACGCTGCGCCGTGTATTGCGCGAACAAGGCCTGGCCGAGTCGCGCATCTTCGATCGCGCCGTGCTCGAGCGTGCCGAACAGGAAATCAAGCGCCAGTATCTGGCGCGCGGCAAATATGCGGCCCGCGTCACCTCGACGCTGACGCCGCTGGAACGCAACCGCGTCGGCATCGCGATCGCGATCGAAGAGGGCGACACCGCGCGCATCAATTCGATCCGCTTCGTCGGCAACAAGGCGTTCACCGAAAAGCGGCTGCTCGACGAAATGCGGCTGTCGACGCCGACCTGGTTCACCTGGTATTCAAAGGCCGACCAGTACGCACGCGAAAAGCTCGCTGCCGACCTGGAAACGCTGCGCTCCTACTATCTCGACCGCGGCTATCTGGAATTCAACGTCGAATCCACGCAGGTGGCGATCACGCCCGACAAAGAGGGCGTCGAGATCACCATCGCGGTGAACGAAGGCGAGCAGTTCCGCGTCTCCGGCGTCAATTTCGGCGGCGAACTGCTCGGCCGGCGCGCCGAGTTCGAACCGCTGGTGCAGCTCAAGCCGGGCGACGTATTCTCGGGCAGCAAGCTCAGCGACTCGACCAAACGCATTTCCGATCGGCTCGGCAATCTCGGCTACGCGTTTGCCAACGTCAACGCGATTCCCGAGATCGATCGCGAGAAGCGCGAGGTGGCGTTCAACATCCTGGTCGATCCGGGCCGCCGCGTCTACGTTCGCCGCATCAACATCGCCGGCAACGTGCGCACGCGCGACGAAGTGATTCGCCGCGAGATGCGCCAGTTCGAAGACGCCTGGTACGACGCCGACAAGATCCAGCTATCGCGTTCGCGTATCGACCGGCTCGGTTATTTCACCGAGGTCAAGATCGATACGGTGCCGGTGGCCGACGCCGCCGATCAGGTCGATCTGAACCTCATCGTCACCGAGCGGCCCACCGGCAACGTCTCGGTCGGTATCGGCTTTTCCAGTACCGACAAACTGATTCTGTCGGGCTCGCTGGTGCAGGAGAACTTCCTGGGCACCGGCAAGTCGCTGGCGCTGCAAGTCAATACCAGCCGGCTGTTCCGCACCATCGTGCTGTCGTACACCGACCCGTACTACACGCCCGACGGCATCAGCCGCACTTTCGACCTCTACACGCGTACCTTCAACGCTACCGCGCTCGAACTGGGCGATTACCGCACGCGAGCCACCGGTGCCGGTTTGCGCTTCGGCATTCCCTACACCGAGTTCGACCGCATCAGCGTGGGCGCTACGGTCGAGCGCAACGACGTCACGCTGGGCGCCAATCCGCCGCCGCGCTACGTGAACTTCGTCAAGGACTTCGGCGAGTCGACCACGGCGGTGCTGGCCAACCTCGGCTGGGTGCGCGACAGCCGCGACAGCGCGCTGACGCCGACGCGCGGTCGCGTGCAGTCGGCCTCGGTCGAGGTCACGCTGCCGGTGGCCGAGCTGCGCTACTGGCGCGCCACCTATAACCACCAGTGGTTCTATCCGATCAGCCGCGACTACACGCTGGCGCTGAACGGCGACGTCGGCGTCGGCCGCGGCTTCGGCGGCAAACCGTATCCGCTGTTCAAGAATTTCTACGCCGGCGGCATCGGTTCGGTGCGCGGTTTCTATCCGAGCTGGCTGGGCCCGAAAGACACCGAACCCCTGGTCGGCGGCGGATCGCGCGAAGTGCCGATCGGCGGTCAGACGCGGCTGGTGGGCAGCGCCGAATTCATCTTCCCGCTGCCCGGCACCGGCGCCGATCGCACGATCCGTTCGTTCCTCTTCTTCGATGCGGGTAACGTCTACCAGAGTACCGATTCGATCAATCTGGGCGATCTGCGTTTTTCCACCGGCGTCGGTCTGAACTGGCTGTCGCCGATCGGTCCGCTGAAACTGAGCCTGGCGTTCCCGCTGCGCAAGCGCGAGACCGATCGCACGCAGCGAGTCCAGTTCCAGATCGGCACGGGATTCTGAGTTTGCCGCCGTCGCGGGGATGGCCGGCAGTTGTATCTGTGCGACAATCCATGACATCGGTGAATTCCTGTCTGCGGAAGGGTTGAATGAAGGTTCTCAGGTTTATCGCGCTGCTTTGCCTTGCTGCTGCCGCCTCAGTGGCCAGCGCCCAGGAAGCGGTAAGGATCGGCGTCGTCAACATCGAGCGTTTGATGCGTGACGCCGCGCCGGCCAAGGCAGCCCAGCAGAAGCTGGAAGCGGAATTCAGCAAACGAGACAAGGAACTGCAGGATCTCGCCGCTCGGCTGAAGTCGATGAGCGAGCGCCTTGAGCGCGACGCCAGCGTGATTTCGGAAGCCGATCGCGCGCGCCGCCAGCGCGAACTGGCCGAACTCGACCGCGACTTCCAACGCCGCCAGCGCGAGTTCCGCGAAGACCTCAATCAGCGTCGCAACGAAGAGCTGGCCCAGGTCATCGACAAGGCCAACCGCGTCATCAAGCAGATCGCCGAGCAGGAAAAGTACGACATCATCCTGCAGGAAGCGGTCATTGCCAGCGCCCGCGTCGACATCACCGACAAGGTGCTGCGCGCGCTGGCCAACGGCAAGCCCTGAGCGGCCGCGTGACGCGGCCCTCTGCGATCCGGGCGCTGGTTCACGCGTGCGATGCGGCGGCTCGATGAAGCGCTCAAGCTCGGCGACATCGCTTCGCTGATCGGCGCGCGCGTGGTGCGCGGCGACCCTGGGCTCGGCATTCACGCGCTGGCCAGCCTGGCGGCGGCCGGCCCTGACGAACTGAGTTTCCTCATGTCGGCACGCTATGCCGCCCAGGCGCGGGACACCCGCGCCGGCGCCGTCATCGCGCCGCCGGGCCGGGCGCAGGACATCCCCGCCGGCACCGCCGTCATTGAAGTCGATCACCCGCATCGTGCATTCGCCGCGGTGGCGCGCCACGTCGAAGCCTTGCAGCAGCGGCCTGCCGCGGCCGGCATCGACGCGCGGGCCGTCGTCAGCGCGCAGGCGCGCATCGGCCAGCGGGTAACGGTCGGCCCGTTCACCACCATCGAAGACGAGGCCGAGATCGGTGATGGCGTGACCATCGGCCCCGGCTGCTTCATCGGTGCCGGCACCACGATCGGCGCCGGCACGCGGCTCGATGCGCGGGTCACCATCGAACACGATTGCCGCATCGGCGAGCGCTGCCGCATCTATGCCGGCACCGTCATTGGCGCCGACGGCTTCGGCTATGCCGATACGCCCGACGGCTGGGAAAAGGTGCCGCAACTAGGCAGCGTGCTCATCGGCAACGACGTCGATATCGGCGCCAACTGCACGATCGACCGTGGTGCGCTCGAAGACACCGTCATCGGCGACGGCTGCAAGCTCGACAATCTGATCCAGATCGCGCACAACGTGCGCATCGGCGAGCAGACCGCGATGGCCGCCTGCTCGGGCGTGGCCGGCAGCGCGGTCATCGGGCGCCGCTGCCGCATCGGCGGCAGTGCCGGCATCGTCGGCCACATCGAGATCTGCGACGACGTGGTGGTCGGCGGCATGACGATGATCACGCGCTCGATCAAACGCCCCGGCTTCTACACAGCGGCCTTCCCGATGATGGAAAATGCCGACTGGGAGAGAGCCGCCGCCGTGGTGCGGCAATTGCCGCAATGGCGCCAGCGCTGGCGCCGGCTCGAACGCGCGGTGGGCGGCGACGCAGCCGCCGGCGAAGGCGACGGCACCAAGACCGATCACAGGACCGAAGAATGACCGTTCTCGACATCAGAGCCATCCTCGAACATCTGCCGCACCGCTACCCGTTTCTGCTGGTCGATCGCGTGCTCGAGATCGAGAAGGGCAAGCGCATCGTCGCGCTGAAGAACGTCACGATGAACGAGCCGTTCTTCACCGGCCATTTCCCCAATCTGCCGGTAATGCCGGGCGTATTGCAGATCGAAGCGCTGGCGCAGGCCGCCGGCATCCTGTCGTTCCAGACGCTGGGCCGCGTCAATGACGACGAATCGGTCTACTACCTGGTCGGCATCGACGGTGCGCGCTTCAAGCGGCCGGTGGTGCCCGGCGATCAACTGCGGCTCGAAGTCGAGATCACGCGCACCACGCGCTCGATCTGGAAATTCGCCGGCAAGGCCAGCGTCGACGGCCAGTTGAGCGCCGAGGTCGAGCTGATGTGCGCGCTGCGCGACGTGAAACCGGCGGTCGGCAGCGAGGCAGCGGCCACCGCTTCCCAGGCCAACTGACGCGGCGGCGCGCAGGCGGCACCATGACGCTCATCCACCCGACGGCGCTGGTCGATGCCCGCGCCCAGCTCGATTCATCGGTCGAGGTCGGCGCCTACTCGATCATCGGCGCCGGCGTGCGCATCGGCGCCGGCACCCAGATCGGCCCGCACGTGGTCATCGAAGGCGACACCACGATCGGCCGCGACAACCGCATCCACCCGTACGCGTCGATCGGCGGCCCGCCGCAAGACAAGAAGTACGCCGGCGAACCCACCGCACTGGTGATCGGCGACGGCAACACGATCCGCGAGTGCGTCACGCTCAATCGCGGCACCGTGCAGGACAAGGGCGTTACGCGCATCGGCCACCGCAACTGGATCATGGCCTACGTGCACGTGGCGCACGATTGCGTGCTCGGCGACCAGTTGGTGATCGCCAACAGCACCAACCTGGCCGGCCACGTCGAGATCGGCGATTGGGTCATCCTGGGCGGCGCCACGCAGGTGCATCAGTTCTGCAAGATCGGCGCGCACGCGATGACCGGCACCGGCACCATCGTGCTGCACGACATTCCGCCGTTCGTGATGGCCTCGGGCAACACCGCGGCGGCCCATGGCATCAACAGCGAAGGCTTGCGCCGGCGCGGCTTCTCGGCCGAACGCATCGCCGAGATCCGCCGCGCCTACAAGACGCTGTACAAAAGCGGGCTGTCGCTGCAGGACGCGCGCCAGGCGCTGCTCGATGCGCAGGCGCAGGGCGGCGAGGGAGCCGTCGACCTGGCGCTGCTGTGCGAGTTCCTGGGCCAGGTCAGCCGCGGCATCGTCCGTTGATGCCGTGCGAGCGGCCGTGCAGGCGAAGGCGAGGGCACAGCATGGGCGCGGTCAGCGATGCGGCATGATCCCCTGACACTGGGCATGGTCGCCGGCGAAACCTCCGGCGATCTGCTGGCCGGCGCCGTGCTCGGCGGC